>JAWXBF010000339.1:0-3962 GCA_034439895.1 Deltaproteobacteria bacterium | reverse complement strand
CTTCTCCAAAAGGACGACTCGCTAAACGTCACGTTCCGGACCGACGAGATTTTGTTTCGGATCAACGATCGCCTTTCGGCACCGAACACCGCCGCGACCTTTGCGGCCCTGCGATCCGAACTGGAAACGTATTTTGGATCGCTTTTGACGGGCCTGACGCTGACCATCGACCACGTTGATGCCGATCCTCGCGAGCTGTTTACCGTACGCATTCGCGTCACGGAGGCAGAAAAAGCCCCCTCGGTCGACGCCCTGCTGGAACGGGCAGGCGGCCGTCCCATCTGATCCGCCAGAGTAGGCCGACCGCGGCCAGCTACAGCTTGATCGTTGCGCCTGCCATGGTGTAGACCAATTGGTCGCGCTCAAACAAAGCGCTGTTGACCTTGTCCTTGTAAGCCGCACGGCCATTGAACTGTCCGGGCAAGAAATCGAGCTTCACCCAGGCGGAGAAGTAGCGGTTGATGACAACCTCGAGGGCACCGCCAACAAGAAAGCGCATGTCCGAAAAGCGGTTTTTCTCGGGATTGCGCCCGTCGAAGATCTGGTTGTTGTCGCTCGTGTCCCATTCCCTACACACTTCTCTCGGCTCGACGTCGCGAGAGATATCATCCGAGCTTGGGCAAAGGCGATCGCTGTAGTACTGAAGGCTGGCATCAACCGTGAAATGAACGATGTTTGAGAAGGACATGGTTGCGAGCGGGCCGGCTTGCATCGACCAGGTATTTCGTCCGTTGAAACCCGGTCCACCGCCACCCAGTACACGCGCGCCGAGCGAAAAGGGACCCGCCTCGATGAACTGCATGCGCGAATGCAAGTTGAACTCCCACGTCTGGAAATAACTCCGCATTTCGACGCCAGCGTCGATCTTCAGATTCTTGCGTTCCCATGCGTGAACGGTGAGCCGACCGTAGAGCCAGTAGGGATAACCCATCCCGACGTCGGCCGCGAAACCACCCTTCGGCAGTGCCTTCGCGCCCCAGGTCGACAGACCCTGCTTTGCCTCGCTCAACTCGGCTCGGGTGGGTCCCGTGCGGGTCGGAACCAGATCGGCCTGGATGATGCGATCCTCACCACCTTCGATCGTCACCGTCTTGCGCGTCTCATCGTAACCTTTCAGACGGAAAGAGATCTGATGTTCCCCGGCAGGGACCTCATCCTTGACCGAGGGTGTGCTCCCTTCGATTGGCTCGTCGTCGATAAAAACCGTCGCGCCGGCTGGAGACGAAAGGAACTTCACCCGCGTCACGGCCGCAAGTTCCGCCACCACCGAAACCGGGCGGTTCTCTTCGAGTTGAACTTCACGCGAGAAGTCGCGATACCCCTTCTTTCGTACCACAACAAAATGTTTTCCGGGGCTGAGGTCTTTGCGATCGATCGGCGCCGCACCGAGGCTCGCTCCGTCGAGAAACACCTCGGCATTGGGAACCGCCGACTTGACCGAAAGCATGCCTCTCGGCTTTTCATCCGGCGCCTTCTCCATCTTCAAGCGCACCAGCAACTGTTCGCCGGGCGTCAACTTGACGACTTCCTCCGAACCTGAAAAACCCTTCTTTTTACCCTCGACCACGTGCTGGCCCGCCTGCACCGACGGCAACTCGACCGGCGCCTTGCCAATCATCCGACCATCCAAAAACACGTCGACGTCTTGCTCGTTCGAGAGCACCCGCAACGATCCGGTCAAACCACCGGCCGGGGTGCCACTCACTTTGACCTGTTGGCCTGCCTCAACCTTGACGATCGTGCGAAACGGCGTCTCTCCCTCTTTTCGAATCTCGACCACGTGCTCGCCCGGCGTTACGCCCGCAAGCAATGTGGGCGCGGCGTCTTTCTTTTCCCCATCGAGAAAGACCATACCGGAATCGGCAATTATCAAAATCGAACCACCGGCGCCGGCTTCCTTCTTGAGCGAAACATCGCGGGTTCGGAGCTCGGCCTCGTTGAGCGTCACCCACTCCGAGAAATCAACAAAGTCCTTCTTCTTGACCTCAAGCTGGTGACGACCCGCGGTCAACTCAAAAACATTCGGAATCGTGCCACGGCTGACACCATCGATGAATACCTCGGCGCCGGTCGCCGAGTTGTCGCCGCTCGATCGCAAATCGAGGCTACCGGCGCGAGGCGCACGCTCCATCGTGAAGCTTATCTTCTGCGTGCGCTTCACGTCGATCTCTTGCGCGATCGGTTTGAAACCAACCTGTTCGATGACGAGCTTCACGCGACCGCGAGGCAACGACAGGGTCAGCGGCGTATAGCCCGCCACGCCGTAGGTTTTCGGATCCCCGCTGTCCTTGCCCGGCACGGCCCAAAAAACGGTGCCCTGTTGCGGAGAACTGTCGAGTGTCACCTTGTGTTTGCGACCCTTGTAGGTGGGTCGAACGCTTGGCAGCGTGCTTTGTGCGAGGACCGGTGAGCCGGCGTGAATTGCCAGCGCCGGACCTTCCTCTATAGAAACGGTTGGCAACGCCAACCAGGTCGAAATGAAGGCGGGCACCACGAGGAGAAATCGCGTCATGACGCCCGCCAAAATAGCACAGGTCCCCGTCCCGGCACTATCGCTTCGGCCAGGCGATGCATTCCGGCGGGATGGGCCTATTGCGATCCGGTGCAACGGCGTTTTACAAATGGCGCAATCCCTGTTGCTCCCGTTCGGAGTGGTTCGTGCCTCGGGTTTCGATTGAAACCTGACGCCGAAGTGGTGATGCTTCGTCGATGTCCGCAACCGCGCTCCCGTTTGGCAGTTGGCCCTCGACCATTTCGGCTCCCGCCCTGGCGGCAGGGGGCCTGCGACTGGGCGCCTGCCACGTTGCCCGCGATACCGGGTTCGGTTCGAGCGTCTACTGGATAGAGGGCAGGCCGAGCGAAGGGGGCCGACAGGCATTGTGTCGATGTCTGCCGAATGGAACCGTTTCGACCGTGACGCCGGAGCCGTTCAACGTGCGAACGCGCGTCCACGAATACGGGGGTGGTGCCTTTGCGGTCGAGGCCGAAAGCATCTATTTCATCGACTTTCGTTCGCAGCGCCTATTTGTCATTGAAAATGACCGGCCGGCGCGCGCGATCACGGCGGAACAAGAGCCCTGGCGACTTGGCGATCTCTGTGTTGATCGCAAACATGATCGCATTCTTTGTGTTGGTGAACGCACGGCCGAGACTGGCTCAGTCGAGAACCATCTGGTGGAAGTTTCGCTTTCCACGGGCGCGATCCGCGCCGTGGTCTCGGGCGCGGATTTCTATGCGACGCCCCGACTTTCGCCCAATGGCCTGCACCTTTGCTGGCTTTCCTGGAATCACCCGCACATGCCTTGGGACGCAGCGGCGCTTTACCTTGCCCGATTGGCTCCCGATGGCGGCATCGAGCAAGCGCAACACATCGCAGGGGGACAAACCGCGGCGGCAACAAGCTCGGTGTTTCAACCGGGCTGGCTTTCCGACGGTCGAATGATTTTCGCGGATGACAGCACGGGGTTTTGGAATCTCTATTGCGCCTCGCCGGAGGAACGACCCAGACCCCTTGTTGCGCAATCGGCTGAGTTTGGGTTGCCGCTCTGGCAACTCGGGATGGCCACGTGGGCCGAGCTGGATTCGCAGCACATTGCCACACTTTATACCCGTGGCGGTCTCTGGTTCGTGGCCAAGGTGCACTTGCTTTCAAACGCCCTGACCACACTGCCCATCGGCATCACGGCGGCGAGTCACCTTCATGCGGCGGACGGCACGATCGCGCTCGTTGGCGGGTCGCCGTCGATGCCAACCTCCGTTCTTTGTTTGACGGCCGACGCAACCGAACCAACGATCGTTCGTTCGTCGCTCCCAGGCGAGATGCTCGAATGCCTTGGTGGGCAACTCAGTATGCCAACCCCGATCGCCTTTCCGACAAGCGATGGGGACATCGCACATGCAATTTTCTACGCGCCGCTTCACCACGGTTTCGAAGGTCTAGCCGGGGAGAAGCCCCCGCTGAT
>JAWXBF010000338.1:0-6534 GCA_034439895.1 Deltaproteobacteria bacterium | reverse complement strand
GAACCAGTGGTCACCGAGGCGTTGTAGGCAAAGCCACGGTGGAGGCGCGAACGCTGATACAAAAAGCCGCAAAAATCCTGGCACCGCTACAGGTAACAGAGGCGGATCTGATGGCGATTGTGCGTCCGAAGCTAGGGACTTGAGTGCGAGGCGGTAGTACACCCCCGCGGCTCTCTCGTCCTCATTCCAGGAAATTTCCGTAACTCGACTTACAACCGATCACCGAAACGTTTCTCAGCGAGTGTCGGCGCACCGCCAATTCAAACCCGAGGTACTATCGTCGTCCTTCAATGCCGCTGGTCCTGAAAGTACGACGCACCCCCACGAGCGTGGGAAGAACGCGCTACCTTCGAGGGCGTTTTTCCGCGTTGGCCAACCGAGAGTTGGCTCTGTTGGGACCCGCGCTTGAGTGGCGCTTGAGGCCGAGGTTCCGAAAAGCGAAAACGCACATCCGCAGGCTATCTGCTGCAGCGCGTTGGCGCCGTTGAATGTTGCGTCGAAAATCCATGTCAGACCCCCGGTTAAGGTAGAAAAGGAAGAGGCGTGATGAATCAGATCTCCCCGACGGATCTCAAATCTGTGTTGCATTCGAAACGTGCAAACATCTATTACGTCGAGCATTGTCGCGTGCTCGTTAACGGTGGCCGCGTTGAGTACGTCACCGAGCAGGGCGCGCTCTCTCTTTACTGGAACATTCCAATCGCTAACACGACGACGGTGCTCTTGGGAACGGGCACATCCGTAACACAGGCCGCGATGAGGGAACTTGCGAAAGCTGGCGTCATTGTGGGGTTCTGCGGCGGCGGCGGAACACCGTTATTCAGCGCAAACGAAATCGACATTGAGGTCGCTTGGTTTTCACCCCAGAGTGAGTATCGGCCTACGGAATACCTGCAAATGTGGACTCGGTTTTGGTTTGACGACTTGCTGCGCCTTGAGGCCGCAAAGCAATTTCAACGAGCCCGAATCAAACGAATTCGGGCCGCATGGATCAACAACACCCTCCTTCGGTTCGCGGGTTTTACTGTTGAAATCCACGCCTTCGAATCCATGCTGGATTCTTCTTTGACGTCGGTAAGCGAGGCGACGAATCACACGGAGTTACTTACAGAAGAGGCGCGGTTGACCAAGCAACTGTACCGACTTGCGGTAAAAAGTGTTGGATACGGCGAGTTTGTTCGCGCGAAGCGTGGGGATGGTTCCGATCCGGCCAATCGATTCCTTGACCACGGAAACTATCTGGCCTACGGACTTGGGGCTACTGCGACGTGGGTTCTGGGCCTGCCACACGGACTAGCCGTTCTACACGGAAAAACCCGACGGGGCGGTTTAGTCTTCGACGTTGCTGACTTGGTGAAAGACGCGGTAATTCTGCCTCAAGCCTTTCTTTCCGCGATGCGGGGCGATTCGGAAAAGGATTTCAGAGTTGCATGTATCGAGAACCTGACTCGTACCGAGTCCCTCGATTTCATGATCGATACGGTCAAGGAAATCGCCAGCCGACTTGGCTCGGTGCCTCGGTGAACGTACTTCTGATCTCCCAGTGCGAAAAACGTGCGCTAAGTGAGACACGACGAATTATCGATCAGTTTGCGGAACGACGTGGCGATCGAACCTGGCAAACCCCGATTACTGAGATCGGGTTGAATACATTACGCACGATGCTGAGGAGAACTGCGCGGAAGAATACTTCGGTTGCCTGTCATTGGATTCGCGGCCATGACCAAAGCGAGCTTATTTGGATCGTCGGTGACGCGGGTCGATTCAACGACTCTGGCGCCGTTCCTACTAACACAACATCAAGCGATGTTCTTCGAAGCGTCCGCGAGAACGACTGGCACCAGTTGGAAGATATCAAGCTTCTCGCGACTATGTCGTCACTTTTCCATGACTTCGGAAAGGCAAGCGGCGGCTTTCAAGACAAACTACGCTCGGCCGTTCCCGTCTCCGATGCCTATCGCCACGAGTGGGTTTCTTTGCGACTTTTCGAGGCATTCGCAAGGGGACTCTCCGATGCTGAATGGCTTGGAAAATTGGCAAAGGAGGAAGATCACACGCAGACGTGTTTGTCTCAATTAATTCGTGACGACCACGGAAATCCTTCAAGCCCTTTTGTAAACGGATCATTGTCGCCACTGGCACAGCTAGTGGGATGGCTGATTGTCAGTCACCACAGGCTTCCGTTAATTTCCGAAGGCCAAGCCCCACTGGGCGCATTGAAGCGCCTACCGATGCCGATCCTGGCGACGTGGAACGCATGTCGACCGGAAGCATCGTCCGAGGAGAAAGACCGGTGTTGGCGGTTTGAACGTGGGCTTCCTTTCTCAAGCGCCGATTGGCGGATGAAGGCGGGGCGATGCGCGTCATCATTGTTGAATCGAACCGAATTTTTAGGCCAAGGAGTCGCTCTCCTTGATGATCCCTATGTTGCTCACCTTTCGCGGTTGGCATTGATGCTTGGCGACCATCACTATTCGAGTTGCCCGAGCTCGTCCCGGTTCGGTGATCGGGATTTCCCTCTGTTTGCCAACACCGATCGAAAGACATACGCGCTCAAGCAACGTCTTGACGAACACTTAGTGGGTGTTTCCGAAGAAGCGCGAAAAATTGTAAAGATATTGCCGACACTCAATCGAGATCTGCCTCGAATCGCGCGACACAGAGCTTTCAAACGACGCACGTCGGATGATACGTTCCGTTGGCAGGACAAGGCGTACGATCTGGCCGTTTCGTCACAACGGCGGTCGGAAGAGTTCGGATTTTTTGGTGTTAACCTTGCGTCAACAGGAATGGGAAAAACCGTTGCAAACGGGAGAATCATGTACGGTCTTTCCCATCCGGAAAGGGGCGCCCGTTTCACCATCGCCCTTGGGTTGCGCACGTTGACACTTCAGACAGGCGACGCGTATCGGGAACAATTGGGGATGGGTGCGGATGAACTCGCTGTTCTTGTTGGAGGGGCGGCGATTCGTGAATTGTATGCGATCGGGGAACGGGAAAAATCTTTACAGCGGTGCGGAAGCGAGTCGTCAGCCGATCTCCTTCCAGACAACTCCCATGTTCATTTCGAGGGTAACGTAGAAGATGGTCCACTAACCCGTTGGTTGCAAACCAATCCGTCATCCAAGAAGTTGCTTGAGGCACCCGTTTTGGCTTGTACGATCGATCATTTGGTTCCCGCAACAGAGAGTATCAGGGGCGGACACCAGATTGCTCCGTTGCTCCGACTGCTGACTTCCGATTTGGTTCTCGATGAGCCGGATGATTTCGATCTTGACGACCTTCCGGCTCTTAGTCGATTGGTTCACTGGGGCGGTGTTTTGGGTAGCCGTGTTCTATTATCTTCGGCCACACTTCCACCCTCTCTTGTGGAGGGCCTGTTTGCCGCCTATCTTGAAGGCAGGCGTGTTTTCCAGCGGCATCAAGGAGTTCAAGGCCGCCCACTGAATGTTTGTTGCGCGTGGTTTGACGAGTTTCGTTGTCTTGAAAAGCAACACGCTGACAACACCTCATTCAGATCTACGCACGACCTTTTCGTGTCCAAGAGAATCGACGACCTCCGTTCCACAGAACAACGCCGCCGCGCGAAAATTGTGCAGACGATGGAGACGAAAGGTGGACGTGATGACTTTGCGAAGACCTTCGCAAAGACCATTCTCGAATCAATCACGGAACTGCATCACCACCACAACCAAGAAGATCCGGCAACGGGGAAGCGCGTTAGCTTTGGCTTAGTTCGAATGGCAAATATCGAACCGCTTATACAAGTTGCGCTTCAAATGTTTTCTTCGGGCGCACCGGTTGGATGCCACATACACCTTTGTGTTTACCATTCGAGACATCCGATGCTGATGCGCTCGAAGATCGAAAGGCTCCTGGACGGGGTACTCAAGCGGCATGATCCGCTCGGCGTATTCGGTCATCGTGCGGTGAAGGGTGCGATGGAGCAGAACGAGGATCCGGGCCAGATCTTTGTGGTTCTGGCGTCCCCCGTTGCTGAGGTGGGGCGGGACCACGACTACGATTGGGCTATTGCCGAGCCTTCGTCGATGCGTTCGATTATTCAACTTTGCGGACGCGTGAGACGCCACCGGCCAGGACCCGCTGTAAGCCCTAACGTTTTTCTCCTCAATACCAACGTTAAGGCTTTCCTCGGTGCTAAGGCCGCATTCGTAATGCCGGGCTTTGAACGCGCTGACGATTTCTTGCTTGCGAGTCATTCTCTGAAAGATATCCTTTCGGACGAGGAAATCTCTGAGATCAACGCGATCCCCAGAATTGCCGAGAATAACTTGCTGAGCCCGACGAAACGGCTCGTCGATCTCGAACACCAAAGGCTCAGGCGACTGATGCTTTCAGAAGGGGCAGGTAGCACGGAACTGACGGTGCCCGCGTGGTGGACATCACGCGCTCACTTGAGTGGTGAGATGCAAAGGAGCATGAAGTTCCGAAAAGGATCGAACGAAGAAACCTATGCTTTAGTTTCTGGCGAAGACGACGTTGCGCCGGTTTTCAGCAGTTACAGCGACAACGGAACATGGATTCGACAGGCGAACCTATTAACGCCAATGGAGCTATCCCTCGGCCCGAGGATCTCGAAGTGGGGTGTCGGTACTTATCAACAGGAACTTGCCGATCTTGCCGGCGAGACAAATAGAGATGTGTCCGAATGCTCCCGACGCTACGGCACAGTTCAATTGCGGCAAAGTCTACAAGGATGGTCCTATCACCCTTCTCTCGGGTTCAAACGCAATAGTTAGACATTTGTCTATTTTCATTCACTAATACTTGTTCGCGTGTAGACTTGCGCAGATACTTCAACTGTCACGGAAGCTCAAAATGAGTGAAAACCGCCAAATATCCCAAAGAGCCCAATTGTTCCGAGAACAGATGGAAAAGTTCATCGCAGATCGATTGGCGAATAAAATCGAGGCATTGGCGAAGGACTCGAAGGTGCCTGACGCGGACAAACCGGCCAAATCCTCTGCGCTAGAGAAGGAGTATCAATTCGAGAATTGGGTAGCTGACGCAGCCGAGTCCGCGTCGCAAATTCATTTTGCCACGCATATATTAAAAGCCGTTCATCCGGACGCCCGCGGGTCGAACATTGTAGTTGAAACGGAGACGACCACGAGTAGTCGCGAAGGGCTAGTAAGCAGCGCGGTGCTCAAGCAATCGATTCGTCTTGATGTAGTAGGAAACGCGGCCGCGCAGTACGTAGCGAAGTTCGTGAAACTAGATTTTGGGGCAAAGTCCTTTCTTGATCTAGCGATCGAGAAGGATCCGGACCTGATGTCGGCTCTCTCGAGTGAGGTCGCTCTATCTTCCCGGTGGCTGGTTGCCTTTGCGGCAATTGGCCACACAAAAGGCGTCCTGTCTTCGCATGCCCTCGCCAAACAGATATATTTTCCGATGGGTGATGGAAAATATCATCTCCTTTCGCCGCTGTTCCCGACATCCCTTGTACAACGATTCTACGATCGGCTTCAGGATGATCGATATAGTGAGGGGGCTAAGGCGGCGCGGGATGCCAAGAAGAAGAATGAGCCGCATATCCGTGGATACTGCGACTACCCTGATCTTGGTCTGCAAAAGCTCGGAGGGACGAAGCCCCTAAACATCAGCACTCTAAACCACGAGCGACGCGGGGCGAATTGGCTTCTGTCATCTGTTCCCCCATCGTGGCATTCTGCCGAAATCGTACCACCGTTCAATGCCGAGTCAGTTTTTGACGGGCCTTTCGGTCGGAAGCGCGAAGTGCGAGCTGCCACCAACGCTTTGAGAAAGTTTCTTGAAGAAACTGACAACAATAACATCACGATCCGCCTGCGACGGGCGGCCTTGGTTGGTGTAATCGTCGACCAGCTGATTGATTTCATGTCACGATTGACCGAGTTGACTCCGGGTTGGAGTGCAGACGCCCGCTGTTTTCTTAGTCTGGACGAATCTTTTTGGCTCGATCCATATCGGGCAAAAGATGACGAGGAATTTCGCAACGCAAGGCGATCCAGCGATTGGCAGCAAACGGTCGGTGGGCGTTTCGCCAAATGGCTCAACCGGGAACTGAGTATCGGAAAAATGGATATGGGAGACGATGAACACGCTCAGTGGTCCGCAGATCTAGAAAAAGAGCTCCGAATGTTTCGGGACAACTTGGAGAGCATTGATGAATAGCCCGGAAGCGATCTTACTTTTGCCGCGATTGCGGATTCAAAATGCGAACGCGATTTCGAGCCACATGACGTGGGGCTTTCCCTCGCCAACGGCGTTCACGGGTTTCGTGAACGCGTTGCAGCGCCGAGTGGGTACGGAGCTTGGATTGATCTTTGATGGTGTAGCAATCGTTTCACATAGATTCGATCCACAGATCTCGCAGCCGAACGGAAGGCGGCACAACGTTTTCAAGCTGACACGCAATCCAGTTTCGAAGAACGGCAGTGTGGCGTCGATTGTGGAGGAAGGAAGAGCCCATCTAGACGTTAGTCTCCTCGTTGGAGTTACCGGCGATGGACTCTACACGGGGCAAGATCCTAG
>JAWXBF010000337.1:0-9131 GCA_034439895.1 Deltaproteobacteria bacterium | reverse complement strand
GCGCGCGCGCGCAACCTGTCGACCGCAACCGCCAACACGATGATGACGCCAATCATGGTCTCTTGCACATAGGTTGGCCAACCCATCTGTTGGCTACCGTTGCGCAGAAACGCCATGATAAGAGCGCCCACCATCGCGCCACCAATGCTGCCCTCGCCGCCCGAAAGGCTCGCACCACCGATGACAACCGCCGCGATCACGTCGAGTTCGGTACCCACCGCAACCGTTGGATCACCCTGTCGCAAGCGCGACATCTGTGCGACACCGGACAGTCCGAAAAACACACCCGCTATCCCATAGATCCACATCTTCATGCGCTCGGGTGAAATGCCACACGAACGCGCAGCCGACTCGTTCGATCCAACCGCGAATAGATGCCGCCCGAACACCGTGCGCCGCAGGACCACGGTTGTTACCACGGCCAGTACGGCCGCGATCCACACACCCGGGGCGAACATCAACCAAGGCACGATCGGCACCGTCACCGCGATTTCATTGACCCAGGTCGCTGGAATGTCGACCGTCTTCTCGTCACCCATCCACTTTGCGGCGCCGCGCGCAGCACCCAACATGCCGAGGGTTGCGATGAATGGGATCACCTTGAGGCGCGTGATCGAAAGCGCGTTGACGACACCCACGATTGCCCCGGTGACCAGGCCCATCGCCACAGCGAGTATTGGCGGCCAGCCATCGCGCAAGCCCACTGCGGTCACAACGCCCGAAAGCGCAATTGTCGAACCCACCGAAAGATCGATGCCGCCCGACACGACAATCATCGTCATACCAATGGCCGAAATCGCAACCGTCACCGTTTGAGCCAGAATAACGCGCAGGTTGTGTGGCGAAAGGTAGCGCTCGGGTGCTCCGGTGAGTACCGCAAAGATTGCGATGACCGCAACGAGGCCAATCACATATCCAAATCGTGAAACGAATGCGCGGAAGTTCATGTGGCGTTTCCCTTGTCAGCCGTGGCACCCGTGGCCACCGCCATCACCGTTTCCGGTGTCCATTGTTCCGTCGGTCGGGTTTCCGACAATCTGCCCCGACACATCACTGCCAGTTGATCACAGAGTCCAAAAAGTTCAGGCAAATACGAACTGATCACCAGCACCGCCTTGCCCCGTCGGGTCGCCTCGTCGATCGCCTGGTAGAGGTGCACCTTGCTGCCGATGTCCACGCCGCGCGTCGGCTCGTCGAGCAACAACACCGCCGCGTCCTGCTGCAACAGACGCGCCAGTGCTACTTTTTGTTGGTTGCCACCCGAGAGTGCGCCAACCCGTTGCCCGGGTCCCGTGGTACGCACCGACAGACTGCCAATCAATAGGTTTGCGCTTTTTGCCTGGCGCGCAAGGTCCACGAACCCCGCACGCGCCAGGCTCGAAAAATTTGAGAGCGACATGTTGTCCGCGATCGACATCGAAAGCGCGAGGCCTTCGCGCTTGCGATCTTCGCTGAGATATCCGAGGCCCTGCGATTGCCGACGCGCCGGTAAAAAACCAAACATTGCCGCAGGCTCACCGCACACGGCCACCGTGCCATCGGAAGGCAAAAGGCCCATCAGAGCCCGCAAGGTCTCGGTGCGACCCGAGCCGACGATCCCGGCGATGCCAAGCACCTCGCCTGCCCGCAGCGCCAACGAAACATCTTGCACCATGGGTGGTGCCGACAGTTTGTTGACCGACAGCACGACCTTGGTTGGTGTGCGACCGGCGCGGCTTGGAAACAGTTCGTCCACCTTGCGACCGACCATCATCGACACGATCGCGTCGTCCGTATGTTCGGATACCACGCCACCGCCAACGCTTTTGCCATCGCGCAAAACGGTGAAACGATCACATACCGCGCGGATCTCTTCGAGGAAGTGACTGATGTACACCACCGCGATCCCTTCCTGACGCAGGTTCGCAATCAACTCGAATAACCGTTGCACATCCCGACGTTCAAGACTTGAAGTGGGCTCGTCCATCAACAAGACCCGCGTCTTGCCCGCAAGCGCACGACAGATTTCGACGATCTGTTGCGCCGCCACGGGCAGATCACCCACGCGGCGATCGGGGCGGATCGCAGGATGGGTAAAACGTTCCATCACGCGCAATGCCCGTGCGCGGTTCGCCTCGGCGTCCAGCCAACCCGCGCGGGCACTTTCAAAGCCCATCAGGATGTTCTCCGCCACCGTGAGGTGGGGAAAAAGCGACAGTTCCTGGTGTATCAGTGCAATGCCCGCCGTGCGTGCGTCGGATGCCGTGCCAAGTGTCACCGGCTTGCCGTCGAGCAAAACCTGCCCTTCATCGGGACGCAGGGATCCGGCTATGACGTTCATCAACGTGGATTTGCCAGCACCATTTTCGCCGACAAGTGCGTGAACCTCGCCCGAACGCAACACGAGATCCACGCCATCGAGCGCGCGCGTTGGACCGAAGGCCTTGCGAATGCCCGCCAGGGTCAGAACCGTCTGTGTTGCGCTTGTCATTGCGAAGCCACCGGCGCAACAAGGCGCGCAATCTCGGGCTCATCAATGTTTTCCGCCGTGACGAGCACCGCTGGCGTCGTTTCAGCCTTCGAGACGCCCTTGCCTGCCAGATGCAGCGCCATGATCTCGACGCCACGCTTGCCCATCGTAAAGGGATCTTGCACGACGAAGCCGTGAACCTCGCCCTTGCGCGTGGCCTGAACCACAGCCGGTGTCGAGTCGAAACCGACCAGAATCACCTTGCCGGCTCGTCCCACATCTTGCAGCGCCAACAAGATCCCCATCGCGATCGGCTCGTTCGGTCCGAACATGCCTTGCACCTCGTCGCCAAAACGATTCAGCAAGTTCTCGGCCGAGCGCTTCGCGGTATCGCGACTGGGGCCGCCGTGTTGATCATCGGAGATCAACTGAATGCCAGGGAAATCTTTTTTGAGTTTGGAAAGGAACCCCGCCTCGCGCTCCTCGGTGCTGGCCGAGCCTTGCTGATAGCGCAGCATGATAGCCTTGCCCTTGCCGTTGAGCTTTCGACCAAGCTGAACGGCCGCCAGTTCGCCGCCGTGAAAATTGTTGGTCGAAATCTGGCTGACGATGTCCGGGTAATCCAGCGCCGAATCGATGACGACGGTCGGAATGTGCAGACGCAGCGCCTCTTCGACGGGGCGAATCAATGCACGCGCATCGAGTGGCGCCAACACAATCCCGTCCACCTCCTGCGCAGTGAACCCCTCGACGACCTGAATCTGCTGTTCTCGATCGTCTTCACGCAAGGGACCCTTCCAGAAGATCTCGACGCCCACGATGCCGTTCGGCTTCTCGGCTGCGAACTGCCGGGACATCGCCTCGGCGCCGGCCCGGGCACCGGCATGTATGCTCTTCCAAAAATCGTGTGTGGTACCTTTGGGAATGACGGCGATTTGCAACACCCTTGCCCCGGGGGGGCCCTTGCGCTTCGGTTTGCAGCCGCCACCGACCAGGCCGCAAAACACAAGCGCTGCGCAAACCGCGCGGCGATTCACGCGGCCAGGCCTCCGTCGATGACGAGCGCAGTCCCCGTCGCAAACGCCGCATCATCGCTTGCAAGATAGACAATGGCGCCTGCCATCTCTTCGGCTTTGCCCATGCGGCCCATGGGCTGACGCGAAATCAGGGCTGCGCGCGCCTTCGCGGCATCCGGACTTTGCGCCAGACGCTCATCAATCCAGGGCGTTTCCGTCGTGCCTGGGCAGACACAGTTGACGCGGATCCCTTGCCGCACATGATCGAGTGCCATGGCGCGGGTGAAGCCAACGACGGCAAACTTCGACGTGGTGTAAACGAGGCGATCGGGAACTGCCTTCACGCCAGCCACCGAGGCGGTATTGACGATGACGCCGGCGCCCCGCTCGATCATCGCGGGCAAAACAGCCTTGCTCATCAAGAACATGCCCTTGACGTTCACATCCATCACCGCGTCCCAGATCGGCTCGTCGGTTTCGAGAATCGTGCCCGAATGTCCAATGCCCGCGTTGTTGACGAGAATGTCGATGGGTCCAAACGCGGCAATCACTTCAGCAACCACCCGGGCGCAATCCGCAGCCTGGGTTACATCGGCGGTACCCGCCACGGCACGACCGCCGGAGGCCTTGATTTCAGCCACAACCGCGCAGGACGCGGCCTCGCGCCGATCGATAACACCAACCTGTGCGCCTTCGCTCGCGAATCGCAATGCGGTTGCGCGGCCGATCCCGGACCCGGCACCCGTGATCAAAACTATCTTGTTGGTAAAGCGTGGCGTCATGGAATTTCCTTTCAATCGTCAGGCGCGTCGGTAGCCCAGGGTGGCGCCACCCTCGACCTCGAAAATGACCCCGGTCGCAAACGAGGCTTCGTCGCTCGCCAGGTAGTAGATCGCATTGGCGATCTCGTCAGACGATGCAAGCCGACCGAGCAGGTGCATGTTGGCTTGCGCGCGAATCACGGCTGCGGGATCGGGCTGCGTCCGGGCCCAGGACTGCATGAGCGGCGTATCGACGCCGGCCGGACAGACGCAGTTGATGCGAATGCCTTCGGGTCCAAATTCCAGTGCCAGCGTTCGCGTGAACGCGATCAATCCGCCCTTGGCGGCCGCATAGGCGGCGCCCTTGGGTTGACCCACGAGGCCCGTCATTGACGAGACGTTGACGACATTGCCCTTGTGTTTGCGCAACTCCGGTAGCGCCGCACGAATGAAATAGAACGCGCTTGTAAGATTGAGCCGCACGAGGCCATCCCAGTCTTCGTCCGTGTGTTCTTCGAGGCGCATTGCGCGATTGGCGCCGGCATTGTTCACCACCACATCGAGGCGTCCGAAGGTCTTGACCGTATCGGCCACGGCGCGATCGACGGCGGGCCTGTCCACCACGTCGCACACGACAGGCAACACAGCCGAGCGTGCGACACCGAGGCCCTCGCAATAGTCGGTCAATGCGGCTGCGTCGCGGTCAATCACCGCAACCTGAAAACCAGCCTTCAAAAATCGGCCCACCGTCGCGGCGCCGATGCCCTTGGCACCGCCCGTGACAAGCGCCACCCGTGTTGCTGTCGAGGTGCTCATGCTGATCGATACGATACTTATATCGAACCGATATAGTTAGCAAGGCGCCTCAGTCCTATCGCGAGCAAGGTCCAGTGCGGCAAAAAGAAGGCGATAAAGGGCCCGTTGTCCTGCCCGAAAGACGGAAGAATATTCAATAAAATTAGCAGGATAGACGACACGATGCAGGCCGAGATCACGGTGGCTGCGCGGCGGGTTGCCTTCTCACGACGCAGCGTGACGCCGATCCCCAAAACCGCCATGGCCAGCAACCACGGTGGCATCAGAAGCAGGTTTTCGTTCCCGTAAGCGGCACGGTGGTCGGTGAAAAACCACAACAGCAAAAGGATGACCGAGAGCAATCCGAAGACAAACCCCTGCAACGTCAGCACGGTGCCGAGCAAGATTCGTATCACAGAGACCCGGCGCGAAAGTTCGCAAAGAACCAGCATCACCAGCCCCGACACGATCCCCCACATCAAAAACGTCCACCCCCGTTGCGGTGGTGACTCGGGCGGTGGGGGACGCGTTGACTTGTAGAGGACCTTTTCTCTTCGTACGAGCGGACGCTTGCCACCTTCGCTTTCGATTTGCAGCTCGCGGATCGAACGTCGAAACACCTCCGGCACGAAGGATTCGTCATACCGGGTTCGCACCTGGTCCGAATAGCCGGCCAACGCAAAATAGAGCGCCACGTACTCCCACGTCAGATCGGCCGTGAGTCGCAGTGCATGTTGGCGGTAGCTCTGCTGAGATGGCGACTGCAATGCGGCTTTGACTTGCCCGCCCACGGTCCGATCGATCGCATCGCGGACGCGGGTTGAACAGTTGTCGCGAAAATAGTCGTACAGATAGTCGCGATACTGCGGCAGCGCGTTTTCATCCAGCCGGGCCTTCAGTTCGCGTTCTTGTTCAGGCGTGAGGTTCAGTTCTTGCGCGACGACCGTCCTGTCAGAATCGCGATAGGCCGCGATGGTGGTCTCGATATCCTGGACCGACAGCCAGTAGGTGAAGCGTCCCGACATGAACTTGGGGATGAGATCCGGTGTATCGAAGGCAAATGTCCCAAAGTTGTAAACCTGCCCCTGACCGAAAGCGCCGGGCGACGTGTCCTGAATCCAGATGGCGTTGTGTCCGAACTTGAAAAAGGGGTGCAAGCCCGGCCCCAGCGTCAAGACATGAACCCGCAGGGTATCGGGCTGTACACTGGAGGGTTGCACAGCCTGTTCGACTGCGGCCGGTACCCCGGGGGTTTGTGCCTCGGCCCTTCCGACCCACAACGCTGCCAATAGGACCGACAAAGCAATACGAAACACGTTTGACATAAGTTATTCCAGGGGAACGAAGGTGACCTCAAACAGCTTGGGCCAGTGTTTCCCGGTCAGGAGAAAACGCTGACGTTCGCGAACGTGGGCGATCCCGTTCAGCACGTCGGCTCCGGCCCGTTCTGAAGGCGACAACAAACCTGACGCATCAATCAACGCCGTCACCCGGCCCGTTTTCGGATCGATCCGCGCAATGTTGTCAGTCTGCCACAGGTTCGCATACACGTCGCCATCGACACATTCGAGCTCGTTCAGGGCACCGAGCGAAACTCCGTCCTGCGTCACCGCAATTTCGCCCTGTTTCTCGAAGGTATTGGGATCGCGAAAGCTCAGTTTGTCGCTGCCATCACTCATCACCAGACGGGCGCCGTCATAACACAGGCCCCAGCCCTCGCCTTCGTATTTGAACTCGGCCACCGCAACAAGAGTTGCCATGTCCCAGACAATCGCCCGTCCGTTTTTCCACGACAGCTGCACCAGGTTGCGACCCACGCGCGTAAGCCCCTCGGCGAAGATCTCGTTCGGCAATGCGACCACGAGCTCGACGACACCGGTTTGCAACGCAACCCGTCGTACGGTTGACTGTCCGTTCAGACCGGTGCTTTCCAGTATCTGGCCACCGCCCCATTCCAGGCCCTGCGTAAACGCGGTGGCATCATGGGGATAGGTCGCCTCGACGTGAACCCGCAATCGCTGGGCCAACGGCGGCGCGTCCGATCCCCGCGTGCAGGCAGCCCCGCACGCAAGTCCTTGCAGCGCAATCGTCGCAATCAGCAGCTTGGCCCCGTTCACGGCGCCGATACTACTCTGCCGGGTGCCTAGAAGTGCAGTCCGAAAACAAAGCGAAGCATCGGTTCAAGCCCGCCCTGTTTTCCGACGCCTGGACCCGACACCGGAATGACACCATCCTTTTGCGAACCACCCACCGTCGGCTTCACGCTGACCGCGCCGGTTCCCGAAAGGCCCGCCTCCAGGTCAAAGGACAAGCCCACCGGCATTGCGCCCGCTGGGGCACGCATGATACCAAGGCCCGCCGACACGCTGCCGAATGGCGCCCAGGCCGAATCGGAGTACGACGACGAGGCCCCCAGCATCGAGAAATGGTTGTTTCGCCCACCGAGCGCGAGACGCGCGAAAGGACGCAGCCACCAGGCATGCTCGTAACGCAACACGGCCGTCGCCGCGAAGGTGTTGCTGCGCATGCCGGTCGAGCCGAAAGTCCAGGCACCGTTGGTCTCAAGGTGTTGCCAGTCAACGCCCGCCGAAACCGTCAACTTTGGAGCGAGCTCCCGAACCCGCATGAGGAGCATTAGGCCTGCGCCTGACGCGTCCGCCTCTTTCGAGAAGAGCTGCGCATCCTTGTTCAACAGCTGCGTATTCTGTACGACGAATGCCGTAAAAAACCGAGTTTCTCTGGGTGACTCGGGCTCGACCTTCGGCCTCTCTTGCTGTACCGAAGCGAAATAGGGATAACGGCTCGGCGGTGAAGCGGGCGCCGTTGCAGCTTGCACCGGGACCGCGTTCACCATCTCGGAGGGTGGCGCGTCCTCGGCTGGCGGCGCGTCGACCGCAACCGGCTGACCCGGCGCAGCGGCATTGCTTTGCGCGTATGCCGTTGCCACCTGAATCTGTAACACAGCGGCCAAAGCACCCATCATCCAGCTTTTCATTGTTTCTCTCCTGGCAACACGCGTGAAAGTCGCTCCTGCAAGTCGACCGCAACGATGCCCCGCAACGAATGGGCACTTGCCCGATCGGGCGTCGCCGCATCAAGGGCCGTCACGTACCCATCAGCCCCCGGATGCGCCACCAGCATCCACGCCTTCGCACCGGGCGCCGCGGGCAAAAGCACCAGTTCATCGGACCTCGCATCAAGCCTTGCCTCGGATGTGCTGAGGTTCGACGGATTCAGTTGTGGCAGTGGAAATCGGCCCTTGTTGTCGGCGTTGCTGCCCACCACCCAGAGACCATTCTGGCCGGGCGGCTTGCGAATGGAACCAAACGACAGGGCAAAGTTCAGCGACGAAAGCGTACGCGATGCCAGATTCAGGACGCTCAGCCGCGAGCCACCGTGTTGCACAAACACAAGGCCGAGGTCGTAAAGCGGCAACACATCGTTCACCGGCGCGAGATCAATCGGGGTGAGATTGCGCGTTTTCAAATCGGACAGCCGATTTAGATCCACAAAGGTGGCCTTGCCGCCGCCCTGGGTGTTGAATAGCAAGGCACGCGGACGCACCTCCGTCTCGTCGGGCGAAGGACCATTCCAGGTCAGAATGCGATCGGCCGAGTGCACCATCGGAATCGTCAGGGTTCGACTGGTATCGAGATGCAAAACCACAAGCTGCGCGGAACCGTTTGACACCAGAAGGCGCATTCGCAACACTTTTTTATCAGCCTGGCCAACCACGGGTTCCAATTCCGGATAGAGCACCATGTCTTTCGGCTCGATTCCCACCGCCAGCTGGCTGAGCGATGGCAAAAAGTCACTCTTTCCCACCATGGGTTCGGCCGCCGGGACCGGCGTCAAGCTAAGTGCAATGATGTCGGAGGAACCCGACGCCCGCAGGTACACCACCGGATCGCGACGGGGCAGCATGGTCGACGGGTCCTCCGGTGCACCCGGATCAAACAACACCTGCGCCGCGCGCAAGCGGCGCGGATCATCGGCGAGCGACAAAGGAACTGTGATCTCGCTGCGCTTGGGGTTGTTGAGATCCACCAGCGTGACGTAGGCATCCGAGGCCACGACCAGCAAGTCACGCGGACCCTCGGGCAGGCTCAG
>JAWXBF010000336.1:0-5495 GCA_034439895.1 Deltaproteobacteria bacterium | reverse complement strand
TTCGTGTACGTGCCGAACGCGGCGATTCGCGCGACGGGAGGTAGTGATTCGTTCACCTACCAGGCATCGCAAGGCAGCTTCGTCAGCCTTGTGGCAGCCGTCACGATTTATGTGGTAAGGGTAGAAATCACGACTCCCGGCGTGGCGCATGCTGCCAACATGACGATCGGCGCGCATGTGCCCGTCAACGCCAATAATCATAATGGATCATTCGTGAGAGATGAGATTCCCGACATGCGCGACTTTCAATTCGGCGCGTTCGTGGGCGGCCAAGCGTTTGCCGATCCCGACCTGGTTCAGGCTGACGTGACGATCAACCCCAACGCCGGCCTGCCAGGCTTCTTCACCATCACTGTCACGCAAACTGCGGGCTTCCCGGAAATCAAACTCTACTTGGACCGGAATAAGACGGCGGATGTGGGGGGCGTGTACACGTTGGCCACGCTGCCGCGGACGTTCTTCATCGAGGGCCTCGAACCATCGACGGTTCTGCGCGGCAGCGTGATCACGGTGCAGTATGTATTCGTCGGCCTGAATGGCATACCCTTGCCCGCGGGCAAAGACCAGTTGGCGGCGACGGTGACGCCGTTCATCCAATGGTTCGACATCACCACGGGGAATGTCGATTGGCGTCAACGTCCGTGGGGGCCGGGCGGCGCCATGCAGAACGTGGGTCTGGACGCGGTGGGCGTGGGTCCGGGCAACGCGTTCGGCGCTCTCTTCGATGCCCAGGTCACTCGAACCAACCTGACGGGCGGTGGTCTTGCTGGCGGTGGTCTCGCGTTTATCCTCAACGTGACCGCTGAACTCAATGCCACGCGCGGCGCGGCGAACGGTTATACGTTCGCCGTTCCGGCGGGCATTCATCCAATCCCCAACCGGAATATCGTTCCAATCCCCGTTTGGGATGGCGCGCCTGGCGGACCGCAAGCCTATGAAATCGAAGAAAACGCGGCTGGCCAATACGTTGCCGTCCCTCAGGAAAACGCGCCCGCCGGCCTCGTTGCGCCCCCGTTTCCTATTCTGGACATGGTTAACCGGCAGCTACCGGACCCGGCGGCCAACCCGCCCGTACAGCCCGATTACAACTTCGGTGCGCCCAATCATACCGAGGTCACAGACGCCAACACACAACGGATCACCGATGTGGATGGCCCCGGTACGCTCGTTCCGTATTACCCGAACAACGCCCTGGTTCCAATGGAACTTCGACGGACGCGCCAGCATATTGCGATGACGGACATCGACATCGAATACCAATTCCGAATGTACCTCGTTTGGCGCTTTACAGACGGTACGCGCTATACGATCGCGACACGCGATTCGAGCGTGGTCTTTCGCGCGACGGGACCGGGTGCGGGTGTTCCACTCAATGCGATCGATCCCCGTTCGGGCTATTTCAGCCCGAACCCGTTCGCAATCAGCCATGCCGACCCGGCGGTGGCACGGCCAACGTTCAACTTCACGTCGGAGATCGACCCGATAGGCTCGGACCAACCAAGACGCTAATTACCACCGGCCTTCGTCGTCTGATTTCATCTAAGGATGCAACGATGCGTTTCGGCTTGATTCTCATACTTGGCGCGCTTGCGACTCGGTTTGCTTGCGCCCAGCCGCCCTCGGAACCTAGTACCGACCGTTGGAAGAAAGTGTTTCAAACTGAGGTTCAAGAACGACGCCGGCCCGTCTACGCACTTGCTTTTTCGCCCGACGGAACGTTGCTGGCAGGGTTCGTTTCGGGCGACCCTGAGAAGGATCCCGGAGGCCTGATTCAGGTTTGGGACGCCACGACCGGAAAGGAACGGCCGGTGACGGCGGCACAGCGGCCACGATCCAAATACTCAGGAGTTCAATCGCTCATTTATTCGCCCGCCGGCAATCTCTTCGCCACCGGGGCGGAATTCGGCAACGATAGGCCGATGCTTTTTTGGGAAGTATCGTCCGGCAAGGAATTGCCAGCGATTAAAGGGAGCTACTTTTCCATCATAAAAGTGGCGTTTTCGCCCGATAGCAAATTGATCGGCATATATGGTGTACGCCAGTTTGCCGATCCGATGGAATGTCGAGTAAGGGTATTCGAGGCATCTTCCAAAAAAGAACTCTTTGATTTACCGTGGGACCGCTATGCCGTGCCGTTCGTGTGCTTTCTGCCGGATAGCAAAACTCTGGTCGTGCCCGGCCCTAAAGGTGTGCTCAAGCTGTTGGACGTCAGCACCGGAAAGGAACGCGGGCAATCTCCAGCAATTGACGGCCACATGTTTGCTTTGGCATTAAAGGGCAAGGCGGTCCTGGCCGGAACAGGTTCGGGTACGATTGGCCTTTTCGATCTGGATACGGGCAAACGCCGGCCCACATTCGAGTTGGATTCAAAGTGGCGGCTGCGCGCCCTATCTGCGGACGGTATGGTGCTGGTTGTTGTCGGTATGGAACGACAAGGCCGCGAGGTGACGCTGATGATCAAACGGTGGAACCTCGATGCAGGAAAGGCAGCAGGGCTCTTCCGAACCGATATTGACAGCGACCTGATCTACTCAATCGCGCTATCACCGGACGGCGACAAGCTGGCGGTCGGGTGTGGTGAGCATCTCAGTGTGTGGGTTCGCGAGAAAGCGAAAGCTGAGTAATAGAGCGTTCGCGAGTTAGCATTTCGCGAAAGGCGGGTGAATCAACCCGCCGGCAAAACTTCAAGGGAGCAAATCATGCGATTCGCAGTGTTATGGGTAGTGTCGCTGTTGGTAACGATGTCAATCCGCGCGCAACCACGCATTCAGCCCAACGGCGAGCGAGCAAAAGATGCCACATCGGTAAAGTTGGAGGTTAAAGGACCGATGTATGTCGAAGACCGAATCGATGCCGACGCTGAGGCATTGTCGGTCTATTCGAGATACACCGGCGTCGGCATTAACTTGTCGGGCTACTCCGACTTTCCGAACTCGTACGAATTGTTCGTTGGAGACAGTCGCGAGTTACTTGAGGCGACAAAAAAACTGAAAGGGAAATGGGTCGTTGTTGAAGGCGACCTTGCCGTGGTTCATGGGCCGATGCGCCTCACTTACGGGGACTTTTCGGGTCCGCTCGGCCGAACTCAGTACTATCACGAAAAGCCTCGCTATGTCATCAAGGTTCGACGGTTGGACGCCGCGCCTCCGCCCGAGGAGAACAAGGACCATCTGGCTTATGTGAGATTCAAAGTACAGGGCGTGTTTCAGACAAGCGGCAAGAACCCTTTTATCGCCGACTTGTACAGTAAAAAGGAACACTACGAGTCGGTCATCCTCTCCGAACCGTGCGACTTTCCGCTGCACCTCGGCAAGAAAGACGAATGGCTGCCACGCGCCAAAGAGTTGAACCGAAAGCCTGCCATCGTCGAAGGTGATTTGAAGTGCGTTGAGGGCACGGTGGGATCGGGTCCGGGTACGATTAAACCCGGCTTTTGCTTTCTGAGTGTGACGAACTTGCAGCCGGCGCCGCCGCAGCCGAAAGGTGACAAGGAGTGAGTCGAAGCGATGGGTGAAGGCCCTTATACTGGCGAATGCGACTTGGCCAATGCTCTCGACTCGAATGCGGGCAAATGCGGCTCCTGAAATCGCAGCCGCATTCGCCGCAATACAAGAACTTCTCGCTCGCTCCCCCGGATTCTGGCCACGGTAGATGAGGATTATGAGGTACTTGTATAGCGGGGGTGAGTAACCGGATGCACAGGTAGGTGAAATCAGAAAACTCTAGAAAAACAGGCGTTTTTGCATCTCGCCATCTGAAAATGATACGCTCAAACACAAGACGATTCCCTAATTTGCCGCGTGATGACGCAAAAACGCCTATTTTTCAGGCGTTTGACCCGCTATACAAGTACCCGAGTTTTAACTACGCGTTGGAGAACCGGCCTAATCCCAAACGACCAGTACCGGCCCAGTGGTAACGGATGCCAGATCAGCAAGGCGATTTTCGCGCCATGAGCCTGAACCCGGAACGGAGGAAAGCATGCGATATGCAATTGTTGTGGCGCTCGCCACGGTCTTCTCCGGCGCGGCTTGGACGCAGCCGGTTCCGAAGCCCGCGGAAGGCCAGAAACGCAACGGGGCCTATTTTTGGCAAAATGGGCCCGCGGGCGGTTGGTTGCCTGCGGACGACCCGAACGTGATCGGCGCCTATTTCAGACTGGAGGTCCTCGGGTGGCTTTCGATCTCGGAACACATTGACGCGGACCCCAAGGCGTTGCAGGTGTACTCCAGAAACACCGGCGTTGACATTGGGCCAACTGCTAGCCACAACCTCGCTCGTTCGTTCGAACTATTTCTTGGCCGCGATCCCGAGTTCGTCAACACGGCGAAGCAGCTTCACCAGAAATGGGTGATCGTCGAGGGGGATCTTGCCATCGTGCAAGGCCCCACGCAACTCCTGTTTGGGAGCAGGTCGGAAAGTGTTGGGCAAACTCTTTACTCGCATCCGCCACCGCGATACGTGATCAACGTTCGCAAGCTGACCGCTGCTCCTGCCGGAGTGCCGAATGCGAAAATGGAGCCGTACATCAAGATGGAAGTCCGGGGCGTACTAAAGACGATCGGTCGAAATCCGAGCCTCAACGACCTTGCAGAAGGCAAAGTCGGTCCTGGCACCATCATCCGTACCAACCAATGTAATGTTCATTTGTTCCTGGGCGACAACGACAAATGGCTGGAGCGCGCCAACGAGTTGAACGACAAGTCGGCAGTTGCTCGCGGCGAATTGGTCGTAGTCAGTCTCGATCCACCGGACATGCATCGACAGACGAAGCCCTTCGGGCTGCTCGTGCCCCTGCCGATCTATTTGCTGAGCGTTGCCGACCTTCAGGCCGCGCCCGCGGACGCGAAACAGCCGGACCAGAAGAAATGAGACATTTGGGAAGTCAAAGAGGTTAGGTTAGGTTTAGCGGCTAGGCCGCCGAACGAGGCTAAACGGCGTTTAGTTTGAATGAGACCATTCGCGAAACCGAACCTGACCCCGTTTTCGGCTACCAGCCAGGGCCATCGAGGAAGACGCCACGTCGCCCGGAATAACGCCGTGGGCGTAAACGGTCAATCGGCAAGAGTTGTAATGGAGACAAGACGTGATCTGGCCACCAACGAGATTCGCGTTAGCGATGGCGATAGCGCTCAGCACCGTTGCGATAGCGAGGAATCTCGCAGCTGAGCCTTTGACAGGTGATTGGTCTACTAAAATTGAAGCACAAGAGGCGCAGCCCGCCGATGCGCCTGTTCTCGTCTGGATCACCGTGACGAATGACGGCCAAGCGCCGATCAGATATTGGTCCGGTGGGCCAGGGAAATACCCGGACGCGCGTCAGTTCTCGGCGCGCGTTACCGATGAGAAAGGCAAGTCTCGCGACGCGACCTTGTCGAATGGTCAGTACCAAATGGGGTCCGGAATAAACTACAAGATTCAACCGGGCCAATCGGTCACCCTTCCCGCTGCCCTCGATCCGTTGCCGCCGGGCTCTTACACCATTCAGGTTGGAA
>JAWXBF010000335.1:0-7011 GCA_034439895.1 Deltaproteobacteria bacterium | reverse complement strand
GGGTTTGCTTGTGAACGTCGTCGCAAACGCCATTTTGCTGATGCCTGGTTCCGCCGCCTCGCGGACAAGCACGATCCCGAATGTCTGGGTCAGTTACACGCCCTTCATCTGGTTGCCGTCCCTTCTCGTCACGTCCGCCTTGCTTGGGCACATCCTTGTGATTCGCCGCCTCTGCTTCAGAGCACCCGAAGGATCCAGCACTTGAGGTGTCCGGTTTCGGACACGCCGAGTCGTTCGGGGTGATCCGGCGCTGCACCTTGACGGGCCAAAATCTGGACCACGCGCCCCGCCCGAGCCGCCGCGGCAAGGACCAGATCGTCCCAAAGCTTTCGCGTGACCGGTCCCGAACAGGAACAAACCACCAAAATTCCGCCCGGCGCGGTGACGCGAAAGCCTCGCAATAGCAATTCGCCGTAGCCTCGTTCGGCGTTTCGTATCACGCCTGCGCGATCTTGACCATCGCCGCGTCCCCGTTTGGCAAGCGCCGGTGGATCCAGGATGACGCACTCAAAGGTTTCTCCGCGCGCCTCAAGATCGCGCAACAAGGCAAACGCGTCGGTTTGTCGAACCTCGACGTTCACGAACCCGTTTAACAACGCGTTGGCGCGCGTTTTACCCACGGCAACGGCGTCTAGATCCGTGGCTAGAACCGAACGGGCGTTTTTGGCAAGGGCCAACGCAAAGCCACCTTGATGGGTGAATGCGTCCAGCACGCGCCCACCTGAAGGCACAATTTGTGCGACGATTGCGTGGTTGTCCGCCTGATCAAGAAACGTACCGGTTTTGCCATCGGTGCGAACGTCCGCCTGAAAACGAATATCGCCAAGTCGAAATTCGACCTGCGTTATGGCTTCGTTTGCTTGAGGAGGCCAGCGGATCTGTACATCGCGGGGCAGACCCTCGAACTCCCGCATGGCACTGTCGTTGCGTTCGACAACGATTCGCGGACCGAGACGCGCAGCCAGGTGCTGCACAATCACGTCCTTCAGTGCGTCCATTGCTATCGAGACCGTTTGAAACACCACCACATCGTCGTAGCGGTCAACGAAGAGTCCCGGCAAATCGTCACCCTCGGCGTGGACGATTCGATAAGCCGTGTTGCGTTTCGCTATAAGCGTTCGCCTCTCGATCGCAGCGTCGATGCGTTTTCTGACCGCGTCCTCCAAACGCTTCGGATGGCTTTCCGATGACGAGCCCAACATCCGCAACCCGATGGGCGATTCGAGTGCCCACAACGCCCGTCCGAGTTTTTTGCCACGATCGTCTTGCACCTGCACCCATAGCGGGCCGTTTGTGCGTGCGTCGGAATCGGGACCGCTGATAATCTGGGCGCGGTAAATCCAGGGATGTCCCTCATCGATGCGGCGCCGGCCAACCGCATTGACGCTCGCGACGGGCTCGCTGTTTTTCATGCGCTAGAGCCGTTGCTCTGGACGGTTCGGGTCAAAGCGTTGCTGCACAGGCGGTGGTTGTGAAATTCTCGGTGGCGGTAGCGGCTTTTGCCGAAACGCCGGGTCGTCTTTGATGGCCTCTCGCAAACGATCGATTTGTTTGTCGAGTTTTTTCCGAACGCCCTTGTCTTTCTCCTTTGGTCGCGCGAACTCAAGCGCCGCGAGGGCCTGTGGGCGTCTCGTCAACACCAGTGCCGTAATCGCATCAAGGCGTACTTCGGTTTGAGGGTGCGCCAACAACCGCTCGATTGCCGGTATCGCTTCCTCCGAACGGGTCCACCCGAGCGCGAGGACCGCCGCGCGCATCATGGACAGACGATCTCGCATTTCGGGCGCATTCGCAGGGACGGTGGATTGCACGTGCCTCATCAGATAGGAGCGCGCGACCGGCGTATCGAGTTCACCGAGCGCCCGCATGGCCGCAACCCGCAGTTGCAACGGTTGACCGGCATCGCTTGCGATATCCATGACAGCAAGATCCACATCTTTGCCCAGTTTGCGCAACATCGATGCAGATAGATTGCCGCGCGACTTTTCGAGCTCGATGGCCACCCCGTCACGAAGCCCCGAAGGGTCAGGTACCTTTTTTGCCACACCCGCATCCGGGATATCGGCAAGCGCCGTCACCGAAGCGGTGAACAAGCCGAGCACCAGGCAAAGTGTTGTTGCCCGCGCCGGGCGGCGAGCCGAATTGCCGATGCCGAGGAAAAACCTAGGTTTTGCCATGCAGCTGAGCCTGTCATGAAACCTCAGATTTCGCTATGATGGGCGGGTGCACTCGGCGTCAGGGCGCACAACAACCCATCGAGAAAGAACCCAACGTGGCTGATATGGAAAAGATGGCAATTCTGGTCGGTGGCGGTCCCGCTCCCGGCATCAACTCAGTCATCAGCGCGGCAACCATTCGAGCGCGTCTGCAAGGCGTCGAGGTGATAGGCATTCGCAACGGGTTTTCCGAAATCATGCGTGGCGATCTCGAGCGGGCCAAACCGCTCGGCATTGATGAGGTCAGTCGCATTCACTTTTCGGGTGGTTCCTACATCGGAACGTCGCGTGCGAATCCAACCCGAAAGGAAGAGACGCTTGCCAACACCGTGGCATCCATTCGAAAACTGGGCGTGTCGCAGCTCATCACGATTGGTGGCGATGACACCGCCTTTTCCGCCATGAAAGTTGCGGAAAAAGCGGCCGGACAGATTCGCGTGGTACACGTTCCCAAAACGATCGACAACGATCTCGATCTATCGTCCTACGTCGATACCTTCGGCTATCAAACCGCGCGCCACGTCGGCGTCGAGCTTGTGAAAAACCTGATGGTCGACGCGAAGACCACTGGCCGTTGGTATTTTGTCGTGGCCATGGGTCGCAAGGCAGGGCACCTGGCGCTCGGCATTGCCAAGGCAGCCGGTGCGACGCTTGCCGTGATCCCAGAGGAGTTCCCCCAGGGTACGGCGACCCTCGACATGCTGGTCGACATACTGGCCGGTGCCATCATCAAGCGCATGTCGCAAGGTCGGCGTGATGGGGTTGCGATTCTTGCGGAAGGGCTGGCCGAGTGCATTCCCGAAACGGAACTTTCGCGCCTTGGTCCAGTGGTTCGGGACGAACACGATCACATCCGCTTTTCAGAGCTTGATCTCGGTCGTGGCATCAAGAACCTTGTGAACGAGCGTTTGCGCCGAATGGGCATCGAGCTGACGCTGGTCTCGAAGGATATCGGCTACGAATTGCGTTGCTGCGATCCGATACCGATGGACATCGAATACACGCGAGACCTTGGGTACTGTGCCGCGAAGTTCTTGTTCGAGGGTGGCAACGCGGCAATGGTGTCCATGCAGGGCGGCCAGTTTGTGGCTGTTCCGTTTGCCGAAATGCTGGATCCCTTGACGGGCAAAACCCGCATCCGGATGGTGGACATCACCTCCACGCGTTACGGCATCGCAAGACGATATATGATTCGCCTGCGCAAGGACGACTTCGACCACATCATCGAGCTCGAAAAGTACGCCCGCATCGCCAATATGACCGTTGAAGACTTCCGGGCCCGATTTGCGCATGTGGTCGAGCACGAGCCGGCCCCCTTGTGGCTGAAACAGCGCTAGGACCGAAAACAGTTTTTTCAATTTTCGGGGCTGTTGTGTCGATTGCATAACAGCCCATCCATGGGCGAAACGACCTAACCTGTCCCGGGGAGTCACGCGTCCATGAAAACGAAGCACGCCAACCTGTTGATTGCGCTTGGAATTTGCACCGTTGCGGGACTCGCCTGCAGCACCGACACGTCGAACATCGATGACGACACCATAACCTTTGACGGTGGCGCAGGCACGGGCGGCTCCAGTGCGGGCAGCGGCGGCGTCAAAGTGACAGGGGGCACCGGTGGCAGCCTTTCGACGGGCGGAACAGCCGTGGGTGGAACCGGTGCCGGTGGCACAACCCAGGGTGGGACCCGCGCGGGCGGAACAGCCGCAGGCGGAACCGGCGCGGGCGGCACAGCCCAGGGTGGAACGGGGACGGGCGGGATGCCGGTTCCGGCGACGATCGGCGTGGGCAAGGCCTGCGGCGGCGACATCGATTGCGGTGTCGGGCAGACCTGCATTGATGAGGGTGAGGGTTGGCCGCGAACTGGCTATTGCTCGCAGATTTGCGCGGGCGACGCTGCGTGCGGCAAGGATGCCTTCTGTTCCGATGCGCTCGACGACGACGGGACGCGTCTTTGTTTTCAGCGATGCGCCAACAGTACCTGCGCGCGTCCCGACATGGTTTGTACCTCAACCGTGAGCGGAATCGTGGATCTGGGCGACAAGGCCTGTGTTCCCGGGCGCGCCACCGCCAAGGATGGCGATGCGTGCGCGGGCCTCCTAGATTGTAACGGCGGACAGCTGTGCGTGCGCAACCCGTTCAGCATGCCGACGGGAATGTGTGTTACGGTTGGTTGCACCCCCGGCGATGGCACCACCTGCGCGGCAAGCGGCGACGGCGTTTGTTTGCCTCTGTCGCCCGACGTTGGCCTGTGCATCGATGGCTGTGCGAGCACGAATGAATGTCGCACGGCAGAAGACCACATCTGCAAACAGCCCCAGGGACTGCCACGCGGCTTTTGCGGTCCGAACGTCAAGGAAGTGGGCGATGCCTGTGGCAAGAATACCGATTGTGGCCCGCCGCCCTGGCAGTGCCTGGAAGGTCCACGCTTCCCCGGCGGATATTGCGGCGCTCGCGGTTGCGATCCGGCCGACGAAAGCACCTGTCCCTTTGATTCGACCTGTTTCGATCCAACCCCGGGTGGCTTGCCCAACGATCAATATTGCGTCGCCGAGTGCGACCGCACGTTTGACTGCCGCGTGGGCTACCTTTGCGAAAGCTTCCAGGCGAATAATCCAGAAAAGGGCTGCATTCTCGACACGCGCCAGTAGGAATCGGCGGCGATGCGAATGCTGGCCTCCACGCGGCGCGGCTTGCGCGGGCGGCAGGTCTACAATAGCTTCCCGCCCATGTCCGAGCTTGTGCAACGCCGCGTGACTACCCTCGGTCAAAGTGCCAATCAGGCGCGTTTGGCCAAGGTCATGATCCGGATCGTGTCGGATCCCAACTTGCACGCTCGCATGGTCAACACGCTTGCTCGGCTTGAATACGTCGGCGTGCGCAAGATGCTGAAAAGCCGCCGCGCTGAACGGCTCGATCTGGACGGCCTGCAACACATGTTGGACGAGGCGGTGCATGCGCTGCGTTTGAAAAAGGCTGCGACGGCCCTTGCCGCCAACGCACAAACCGTCGCGACTTTTTCCGACGATGACACGCTGGCCGGTCTTGAGGGCGAGCTCTATTTTCAGTCTCTGGATCGAAGTGCGGAGGCCCGTCTTGCAGGCCTAGCGCTCGATGAATCGGGCCGCTGCGAAGCGAACTACCTTTTGACGAGCGCCGCCATTGAGGTTCGCGCCCAGGTGTTCTATCCGCTCTACGACAGCATCCTGAAGGCCGCCGGTGCGCCCTTTTCCGTTGCGGCGATCATGAAGGACGAGGATCGCCATCTGGGTGAGATGACCGAACAGCTCGCCGCAATCTTGCCCGACTGGCAAGCCCACCTGGAAGGCGTCCTCGACGAGGAGGATCGGCTCTTCTCGGCGTTCGTCACCGCGATCGAACATGCGGCGGACGGTGCAAACGCAGCACAGCCCGCCGCATAGGAACGATCAGCCTAGAACTCGAACTGGCCGAACGAGTTCAGATCCTTGAAGGCCTGAACGAGGCGAGCGGTCATGCCCTTTTCGCCGGCGTACAACCAAACGCGCGGATCGATGTGCTTCTTGTTGGGGCTGTCGGGACCTTCCGGGTTGCCGAGTTGACCCTTCAGGTAAGCATCCTTGCTATCCATGTACTGCTTGATCGGCTGGGTGAACGCCCACTGCGTGTCGGTGTCGATGTTCATCTTCACGACGCCGTAGCTGACCGCCTGTCGGATCTCCTCCTCAGAAGAACCCGAGCCACCGTGGAATACGAAATCAACGGGCTTGGGGCCTGTGTTGCGCTCTTTCTGGATGGCGTCTTGCGAAGCCTTCAAGATGTCCGGCCGCAGCTGCACATTGCCCGGCTTGTACACGCCATGCGTATTACCGAACGAAGCGGCAACCGTGAAGGCGCCGACGCTCTTCAGTGCGTCGTAGGCCGCGAGCACTTCGGAAGGCTGCGTGTAGAGCTTGGCGTTGTCGACATCGGAGTTGTCGACGCCGTCTTCTTCACCACCGGTGACGCCGAGCTCGATTTCGAGACCCATGTTGAGCTTGGACATGCGGCCGAGGATGCGCGCCGAGATCTCGAGGTTCTTGGCAAGCGGCAACTCGCTGAGATCGAGCATGTGCGACGTGAAGAGGGGCTCTTTGTTCGCGGCGAAGTATTCCTCGCCGTGCGTGAGCATGCCTTCAACCCAGGGAACCAGCTTTTCAGAGGCGTGGTCGGTGTGCAAGATCACGGCGACGCCGTAGGCCTTTGACAACGAACGCACGTAGTGGGCACCTGCGACGGCACCGGCAACACAAGCCTGCAGCTTGTCGTTGGGCATTGCCTTGCCAGCGTTGAATTGCGCACCGCTATTCGAATACTGAACGATGACGGGAGCGTTGGCTTCCTTGGCGGCCTGGAAGGCAGCGGTCGTGCTGTGTGAACCAATCACGTTCACGGCGGGCAGCGCGCACTGCACTTCCTTCATGTACGCGAACACTTCTTTGACGGCCGAACCGGTCAACACGCCGGGCTTCAATTTCATCTTCGACATCTTGTTCCTCTGTCTTGGTTTTGCCGGTTGTGCCCTGCGTGGGCGCGACGAACGCCAACGCTGCCATGCGTCCGACGTTTTTTACAGTCGGCTTCGTAGCATTTTCTCAATGCGTTTGCCGCGTGGAATGCGAAAGGCTCGCTGCGTCGAAGTCCCGGGTCGTTTGGCCCATTGTGTACGATTCGCCCCGGACCTAACATTCTGAGGGTTCGATTACGTTTCCGCACAAAAGGGTGAAGCATGAAGTTCCGCTTCGATAGGGTCGTTCTGCATCTCGGATTGGTTTCTTGG
>JAWXBF010000334.1:0-12014 GCA_034439895.1 Deltaproteobacteria bacterium | reverse complement strand
CCACCTGTGCCTTTGTCTGCCTCATGGGCAGACAGCAAGCTCCTTTGCTGTCGCTTTTTCAAAAAACTACCCACGATCTATACCTATCCCACTGGAATCGTTCGGCTTATGATGCGATTGCCCTGGGGGCAACCCAGAGCCGTGAGCGGCCAAATCCCGGTAGCAATGCCGCAAATTCATTCGCATCCTGGCGGTCTTCCAATCAGTTCGCAGATGCCCTGGGCACCCGCATGACCGAACACGCGCCCGCGCCGCCGCTCACGGCGAAGGGCGATCCGGCAAGCGGCGCCAACGCGCCTGTCATACCGTTGATGGCGAAGCCCGCCAATCCCAGTGAATGGCCGACGTAGAGCCAACGCCCCGAGCGGTCGATGCACAACTCCCACGACGCGGCACCGACGGTGAATGGCGAGCCCGGAACCGTCAGCAGTGCGCCCGATACGCTATCCACCGCAAACCCCGCCACGGTACCGCTAATGTTGTTGACAACGTACACCCACTTTCCGTCCGGGCTAACGACCACGCCCGCAGGATTTGTGCCGCCGGTGGCGTAGTCGTCAACCTTGGTCAACACCCCGTCCGCAGTGGCGATCCGATAGACACTGAGTTTGTTGCCGCCGCCTTTGTCCCAGCCGCTCACAAACAGAAACCGGCCCAGCGGATCGACGTTGGCGTGATAACCACCGACACCGGCAATCGTTTTAGGATCCGACGGCAGCCCGGTGACAGGGTCAACAACGAAACGTGTTACGTCATTGTTGTTGTTGCGTGCCATAAAGAAATATTTCCCTGACGGATCGAAGGCAGGGCCGTGATTGAAAGATCCGAACGACAGGCCGGTCGTGGCGGTGAGCGCACCCGAGGCTGCATCGATCGTGTAGATCGAAGTCTCGCCACCCGAGACCGTACCGGCGTAAAGAAACTTTCCCGAGGGATGCACTTTGACCACCTCGGGCGTCGCTCCTGTTGCGAGCCGCGCGCCGATGGCGGTCAAGGCTCCGTTTGGATTGACCGCATAGGCCCCCACATTGCTCCCGTCGTAACTACAAACGTATAGATATTTGCCCGAAGGATGCTCGGCGAACGTGGTCGCCACGCCGGCGTAGGGAGCACTGCCAAGCGGCGTGAGCGCCCCCGTGGCGGCGTCCAATCCAAACCCCGCGATGTTCACGCCTTGGGAAACGTAGACGTAGGCGCTCGTGACGACGAATGCGGTGACCGAGGCGCCGCTACCCGATTGAGTTGCAACGGTGATGGGGCCCGAAGTCGCATCCGGCGGCACCACCGCGACGAGCTCTGTCGGGCTACCCAACAGCACCGTCGCCGTCACACCATTGAAGGTGACGGTGCTCGCGGCACCCGCGAAATGCAGGCCGGAGATGGTGATGCGATCGCCCGGTGCACCCTGCGCGGGCAGGAAAACAGTGACCACGGGCGGCAGAGCAACGGCTACGTCCGCGTTTGGGGCGGCATCGGCGATTGCGGCATCCGTCGAACTTCCACTGGCTGCTCCATCCAACGTGACAATAGGAATGGTGTTCTCTTCCTCGCTGTCACAAGACGCGGTGGCCACTGCACAAGCGAAGCACGCGAATAGAAACCTCGTGCCGGTTGCGTTCATCATGGTGCGCCCTTTTTACATCATCACGGCGAACGTCGGCGCCATTTGTGACGGCACACGCCTGCGATCGGGTGTTTCCCGCCATGGGTACGGCCGGCGGACGCTTCAAGACCGATCTACTGGCAAAACGGCTGAAATTTTGGCCTTTGTTTCAGGTATGGCCGACATGGTTTAGAATACAGGTGTGGAACGGGAGCCTCCCAGAGCAACGAGCGACGAGATCGATCTCTACATCCGGACCTACTATTCCCTCCTGCGTTCAAGCGGGGATGTCCGGGTACGCTCCTTCGAGGAAGCACACATCTATTCCGAGTCGAGCCTGCATGCCGGGGCGCGAGAAACCGAACCCGACGTGGCGGCCTTCGCCTACAGTGCCGCACGCCTTCCGGTTTGCATGCCCGGGATAAAGCGCATCGTGCTTGGCCAATCCAAAGAGCAGTTCGAGTCGGCCGGATTCAATGTCCGAGAGTGGACCCGGGTCACCACACGCGGTCGCCGCCGTCCGATGCGATGGGATGGCAAACAAACCCTCGCCTGTTTTCTCACGAGCTCGTCCGACATCGACGACCTTATCCCCATCGTCACGGCGTACCAGATCGAATGGAACAAGTTGCACACCTTGCTGAACCGCAAGGACGCCTTGCAACAGAACGATCTCGACGTGCTTTCCGACGCCTTCAGTGGCGAGCTCGCCGTCAACCTTGCCCGTGTCGAACAGGCTCCCCTTGATTTGAATGTTCGGCTTCTGTCCGCATCGCTTGTGGAATATCAACGCGCAGCACAGCGCTGGTGGAGCGAAGTCGAGCCGGTGTATCTCGGCTCCAACGGCGAACGTCGCCCGGTGTACTTCGTTTCCTCCAACACCCACGTTCTGGCCAATCTATTCGGCGGATATGCTCGACTTAATCGCAATACGATTCTTGAGTTTGCCCGAAACACGAATCCCGAGAATCTCGCGCCACACCTTGAACAAGCGATCGCATCCGGCGACGAGCACGAGATTGCCAACTGCTCTTATTATCTTTTGCACAAGTGGCTGAATCAATCGGCCAATTCCGAACGCTCCCGGGCTGTTCAACTTTCCGACGAAGCCTGTGGCATCACCACCATCCCCTCGCCCGGACACATCGACGTGACCGCGCAAATCATCGAACTGTCAAAGTTGGATCCGTTGGCCCTTGATCCGCGCATTGCCGTCGACGATCTGGCGCTGCTCAGAAAAAGCGACGCGTTGATTTTAAACATCGACTACCCGCTTGGAATGGCGGCTTACCACCTGCTGTCGCGTCTCGCGCAGGGCGTGCGCCAATTGCGCGGCGTCTATGTGATGGGCAAGGCTGCAACCCTCAACGGCAAGGTGGGGGATGTGATGATTGGCGGCATCACATACGACGCCCATTCAGAAAACACGTTCCTGTTTCGGAACTGTTTTAGTGGCGCGGATCTACAACCCTACGTACGCAACGTGATGGTCCTTGATGGACAAAAGGCCGTGACCGTTCGCGGTTCGTTCTTACAAAATCGCAAGTTCATGAACGTGTTTTATCGTGATGCGTATACCGTTCTTGAGATGGAAGCCGGACCCTATCTTTCCGCGATCTACGAGATGGTCTATCCGAAACGCCACCCAAGTGATGAGATCGTCCACCTATCGACGCTCACGTCTTTTGACGTCGGCATCCTGCACTACGCCTCCGATACGCCCTATTCGCGAAGGCAAAACCTCCTGTCGAAAAGCCTCTCCTATTTCGGGGTGGACGGAACGTACGCGTGCGGTACGGCGATTGCACGACGAATCCTGTCCGCGGAAATCGCGCGGCTGCGCTAATCTGACACCAACGTGACGATAGGCGTATTCGACTCTGGATTTGGGGGCCTCACGGTCCTGTCGGCCTTGCTTCGGCAACTGCCCGAATACGATTACCTTTACCTCGGCGACAGTGCGCGCGCGCCCTACGGCATTCGCAGTCCCGAGGTGATCGACGAGTTTTCGCGGCAAGCCGTGGCCCGGCTTTTTGGCGAGGGATGCCCGCTGGTCGTCGTCGCGTGTAATACGGTATCGGCGCGGGCGCTGCGCAACCTTCAGCAAAAGTTTTTGCCCGTTCATTTCCCGGATCACCGAATCCTCGGGGTCGTTCGTCCCTCGGCCGAAGAGCTCGCGGGATTGCCACCCGGCGCGATTCCGGGGATCACGCCGCCGACGCTCGCGGATGGAACGGTCGCCGTCCTCGGAACGAGCGGAACCGTAGCGTCCGGTTCGTACCGACTTGAACTCGCTAAACTTGCACCGCGCCTGCGCATTGTGCAAAAGGCCTGTCCCATGTGGGTGCCTCTTGTGGAAAACGGCGAGCTTTCAGGGCCAGGAACCGACCACTTCCTGCATCAAATCCTGGATCCTTTGTTGGCCGTACCCGAGCAACGGCCCGCCAAGATCTTGCTGGCTTGCACGCACTATCCGCTCCTTTTGCCCAGCATTCGTCCGATGGTTCCCGCAAACATCGAAATCATTTCGCAGGGGGCCCTGATGGCCGAACGACTGGCGGACTGGCTGCGTCGCCATCCCGAGATGGAAACGCGGCTGCGCAAAAACGGTGTGCGACAATACGTCACCACCGACGATCCCGTCTGGTTTTCCGAACAGGGAAGCAAGATCCTCGGCACCACCATCCGCGTCGAACGATTGCACCTGCCATGATCGCGCGTCACCACCGTTTCGCAACACGTTTGGCCACGCTCGTCCTCTGTGCCTGTTCATCGGGCGGCGAGAAAAACGGCGTTGCCACACCCGATGCAACTTCATCGGGACTCAGGGACTGCCCCGCGTTCACGCCCGGAAACAACCTGGCGGTTTGCACTGCGACCTACCTTACGGGCCCAGGCGAAGACACGGCGGGCGGCGTTGCCATCGCGAATGATGGTGCCGTCCTTTATGTTGGAACGTTGGCCACCGACTACCCCGGTGCAAAAACCGTGGATCTGCCGGGCGGCAATGCAGGCCTGCTCCGGCTCACGGCCGACGGACGCAAGGTTCAGTCGGTCGCACGCCTCGGTACGACTGCAACTGACATCGACGTTCAACTGCGCAGTGGCCACATGGTGGTGGCGGGTGATTTTGGCGTGCAGGTTCTCAACCCAACCGGCGATGGTTCCCTGTTTGCGTGGAAGGAAATGCCGACCCATAAGGTTGCGGCCGGCAGCGATGGAACGTTCATTGCGCTGTCTGGCAAAACCATCATCGTTCTCGATAATTTGGGCAAGGAGAAGACGCGGTTCGACGTTGCCACCAATCGCGAGGTCAGCGACATCGCGATCGATGGACAAAACCAGCTGATATTTGCCACCGGATTCAAGCAAGATGATGGCGCGCCTTGCACCCAGTTGCAGATCCCGTTTGTGCGAGCGTACGACTATTCGGGAACGTTGAAATGGAAGAACTACGACTGGGCGCGTACCGAGGTGGGCAGCGAATGCGCCGACAGCCGTGGCATCGCGCTGGCGTTCGGCGCGGATGGTCAATTGTACTACGTTGGTGAGAGCCACGGTGGCAACACGGTCCATCGCCGCATGCCACGCGACATCGCGACCTTTGCGCCCAACGTAAAGACCGATGCTTACAACGACGCCTACAACATGAACGGTGCGGCGCCCGTGGGTTACGTGGCCAGGCTGAATCCATCCACCGGCGAGATTGCTGCCGGCCAGATTTTCTTGACCCGACTCGGCAACGGCAAGGGTAACGCTGCGCGCCCGAATGCGATCGCGGCCAATGAGCAGGGCACCATTCTCATCGGCGGCAGCGCTGCCTGCTGCATTGAAAATGCCACGATGCGAACCGTAAACGGGCAGGCTGCAATGCCTGAAGGAACGTACGCTGGGGGCGGATTCGCGCTGATCTTGCAGGCCGACTTCAAACAACGTCTCACCTGGACGACCTGGAATGGCGCCCGGGGTGGGGGCGCGACACCGGTTGGCGTTGCAGCCCGCGGTGGTGCGATGGCGATTGGCTTGCATCACGCTCCGACCAAAGACAGCGTCGCAATTTCCGTGAGCGAAGCACCCCTCATCACCGATCACCCGATCGCTGCCACCGGCGGAGGCACGAGCGACGCGTTCCTTTCAGTCTGGAAAGCGCCGTAATAGGTCGTCCTCCCTCGCCCCCTTACATGCGCCTACATCGGATGAGCCGAATTGAACATTCGGTGCGTCTAGATCGACATGGCTCACAAACAACGGCGCCAGTTCCTTCAAGGTGCGGGCGGATTTACCCTGGCTTTGCCTTTGTTGCCGTCGATCTTGACTGCGTCGCAAGCCGCAGCACAGTCCGGAAAACGCAAACGCTTCGTTGCGTACATGACGGATCACGGCGGCCTGATGGGGGATTCGATTTACCCCGCGCAGGCCAGTGCGGACACCACCGTCAACCTTTTCCCCGGACACGATGGCCGGTGGGGCACCCTGAAACGAACGGTCAACGGTACCACAGCCTCGGTCGCGCCGGTTCTGTCGGCGCCCGCCACCCAGCTTACCGATCGCCTGGTGTCGAAGATGAACGTGTATCGCGGCTTCGATATCCCGTTCTACATCGCGCACAACACCGGTGGACACCTTGGCAACTACGCCCGCAATGATGGCAACGGTGGCGACGGCAAAGCAATACAGAACGACAGGCGTCCCACCATCGATCAACTCATGGGATGGTCGACAAGCTTTTATGGCACGGCTGCCGGGATCCGCGAGCGCGTGATGGTGATGGGTGATCGCGGTGGATACTCGTGGGGATGGAGCAGTCCTGCAACGCGCTCGGGAACCATTCAGGAGCTCTCGGTCAACCGAGACGCGAAGAGCATGTTCCAGAAGATCTTTGTTCCCACCAACACGACGCCGGCACCGATGGCGCGAAAACCCATCGTCGATCGGGTGCTCGAGAATTATCGGACCCTTCGCAACGGCAATCGACGGATCTCAACTACAGATAAACAGCGCCTCGACGATCACCTTTCTCGCATTTCCGAGCTCGAGCGCAAGGTTAACCTCAATGCACCTCCTCCTCCCAAATCCTGTTCGGGAGCCAAACAGGTCACGGGCGACAGCGAGGGTCTACTGAACGGTGCGGACCGCAAACAAGGGTTAAAGCTGTTCAACGATGTGGTGGCTGCTGCCTTCATCTGTGACACGGGCCGCGTCGCTTCTATCACAGCCGCCTCGCCGCTGGTCTCGTTCACGGGTTCCTGGCATCAGGACATCGCGCACCAGTGGAATTCGGCCGGGCCTCAGAATTCTCTGCGACAGCACTATCAGGTGTTCTTCGAGCATGCCTTTCTTGATCTCGCGCAGAAACTGGATGTCGACGAGGGCGATGGCACGACGATCCTCGACAATACTCTGATGCAGTGGACGCAGGAGTCCGGACAGCAAACGCATGACAACGCGCAGTGCCCGGTCATCACATTCGGCAGCGCGGCGGGCTTCTTCAAAACGGGGATGCTGGCCGACTACCGTCGACTCAACTCATTCTTCCCTTCGTCCGACCCCTTGTTCCCGAGAATCGCGCTGGGTCTTACCTACAACCGGTGGCTGGCAACCGCATTACAAGCCATGGGTTTGCCAGCGAGCGAGTGGGAACGCCAGGGCGAAAAAGGCTACGGCAACCCCCTTGTCGGCGATGGCTACAAGAACCACTACACCGGCACCGTTCTCGGCTCGGGCAGCCAGGTTGTGCCGTTTGTAAAGGCCTAAGGCCTGCGCTACCCCACACGGGTGCGCCGCAAGAGCACGAGCAGTGCCCCCGGTCCGCCCATCGCAGGGGGGGCCGAACAAAACGCCAGCACGTGGGTGGCGACGGTGCCCTCGGCGAGCAATCGAATCGTGGCCTCTTTCAACACGGCCCGACCTTCGGAGTGAAGGCCTCTGCCATGAACAATCGCAACACACCGACGCCCGGCCGCGACCGATGCGGCAACGAAGAGGGTGATCGCATGCTCGCCGCGCGGCACGGTTTTTCCGTGCAAGTCCAACGAGGCCTCGGGGACTTTTTCGCCCCGAGCGAGATCACGCAATATTCGGCGATCCAGATCAGATGACCAACCCTTGACGATCTCGCCGACGGCCTCGACCTGAAACGTCACCGTTTGTTCCTTGGGCGCAACCGTTGCAACCTTCGCAGCCGTCGGCGGGCGCAGGGTCGGGGCGGTTGGCTTCGGTGCAACCCGCGTCGTGCGCCCCTGCAAAGGTGTCACGCCTCGCATGGCTTCTTCGAACGCGCGTCGATCGTCCTCGGTAATGTCGGCTTTTTTCACCGCAGACGCCGCCTCATCGCAAGGGCGAGGCACAAGCCCACGAAGACGACTGCCATGAAACCAGGTCGCGCCCTTCCAAAGCTACAAGCGCTGGCATAGAAACATTCATCCGGCGGCGGTGCGACACACTGTTGTCCCCCTGAACCATCCGTATCACAGTCGAACGACGCACATTCACTGCTCGACGAACACGCCACCCCATTGGCCCTGGGCAAAACGCAGGTCCGATCCAACCCGTGGCAAAGCAGGCCGCGTGCGCAATCGTCACTGTCCACACAGGCTTTGCCGGCGCCCGCGAGCGCCAGGCACTTACCGACCGGCCCGTCCTCGGGGATTTCACACCGACCGTCAAGACATTCGGCATCGTCACTGCACTGACCTCCGGCCGCCACAAGGGGTTCGATGAAACCATCGCAACCGGTAACTCCCGAAAAGTGGTTCGTGACGTTGAGGGTGTCGCAGCTTGCATTTTTGATGGTCGCAATGCACGCATCGATCCGGCTTGGCAGAAGCCTCGAACGCCCCTTCTTTTCCGAAGACCGCGCCCGCGCAAACTCGCCGTCAAAACCACTTGCGGTTTTCGATCGACACGTCTCGACACTGGTCCCGGCCCAGTCGTTGTCCGCCAGCTCCTGTGACTCGCAACACGAATACGCCTTTGGACAAATGGCGTCGGCCAGGGCCTGTGCCTTCGGATCCACAGCCTTGCTCGAACAACCGGTCAACCCAAGGGCCACTAGCAAAAACAAGGCTGGTCTGCGCATCCCCCAACCTTACCCCAAACCGACTCGCGGTTAGTGCGAAACCACAGCTTTTTTGCCCATCGGTTGCCCGATCTCGTGCAGCAAGGTCTGGAACCAGTCGGTGTCGACGTCAAAAGGTTTGCCGCCCTTGATCCGATCGAACTCGATTGCACGCAACCGACCCAGCTTGTCGTCGTGGCCGATAACCCCGGCCTCGCCGCGCAATCCGCAGTCGACGGCATGGTCAACCATGCTCTTGATAAGCCGAATGTCGTCGATGTTGGCAGCCGCCGAACGCGCGAAATAGCCGGATTTCTGAACCAGGGTTTTCTCGGCGCCGAGGCGCTTTGCAAACTGTTGCTGGAACCACTTGCCGACGTTGACGGCGTCGAGCTTGGGATGGCCAAACGCATCACGGGGAACTTCTTCACCGCGCGACTGCATTTCCGCCAGGATCTGATCGACGCAGGCACCTTCGGACACAAAGATGTTGACGCAATCCTGGCTGTCCATGACCGATTTCAAACGGACGGCTTCGGCTTCCAGATCGGTCGCCATCTCGGGAATGAAAACAGCGTCGATGTCGAGATGCGAAAAGTCCATCCGGAAGCCGGGCGGAAAGGCCTTGCGGGCCAGACGCTTGCGGTAAATTCGCGCGGTGTAGGCCGTCAACCAACCACAGGAACGTCCCATTACCTCATGGATGATGAGCATGCGGGGATTGGCAGACTGTTCGTAGACGAGGTTCTCGAAGAAGATCGCGCCCTGCTCGGCTGCGGTGTAAGCGCCGAGCGATTGTCGAATCGGGTATACGTCGTTGTCGATCGTCTTGGGCAATCCCACAACCGTCAAGTTGTAGTTGTGTTCCTTCAGATAGCGCGCGAGATCGGCAGCGGTGGTGTTGGTATCGTCGCCACCCACGGTATGCAAGATGGTGATGCCATCGCGGGTCAACTGACGGGCCGCCACTTCCAGCGCGGACTCGCCTTCCTTGATGAGGCCACGGGCAAGGCAATCCTTCGTGTTCGTTAGCTTCACGCGGCTGTTGCCAATGGGGCTGCCGCCGTGGCTATGCATGATGTGCGCGTCGCGGCGAGTTGCCTCGTTGACCTCAACGCTGTTACCCAACAACAACCCCTTGTACCCGCCCAGGTAACCGATGATCGGAACCTCGGGTGCGAGTTCGGTATAGCGCTCGATCAAGCCGCCCACTGCCGAGGAAAGGCAAGGCGCGAGGCCTCCTGCCGTCAAGATGCCCACCTTGTGCTTCGTCGTCGTCATGCGGCGAATGTAGCACCTGGCTCTCCGGGTTCGCCACCATCAGCCGATACCGAATTTTTCAGCAACCGGGACCATCCCGCGGCATCGTATCGACCAGGTGACCATGTCCAAATTCGCTAGCGTCCGCATGCCCTCCCTGTTCGTCGGCCACGGCTCACCGATGAACGCGCTCGACGACAATCGCTGGACGCGGGCATTCGCCGCATTGCCAAAACTGTTCCCGCGCCCGAAGGCGATCCTCGCGGTTTCAGCCCACTGGGTCACAGAGGGATCCCGTGCAACGGTCAATGATCATCCGCCGACCATTCACGACTTCGGTGGATTCCCTAAGGCACTCCACGATCTGCATTATCCCGCACCGGGAAGTAGCAAGCTGGTGGCACGTCTTGCGGAAACGGTGGGCGCCACGCCGAAAGACGATTGGGGCCTTGATCATGGAACCTGGACCGTGCTTCTGCACATGTATCCCGACGCGGACATCCCGGTTGTGCAGCTCAGCATGAGCAATCAGTTCACCGTAAAACAACACTTGGAAACTGGACGCAAGTTATCCGTGTTGAGAGACGAGGGCGTGCTCATTCTCGCAAGCGGAAACGTAACACACAACCTTCGCGACGCCTTTGGCCGAATGCAATCGAGCAGCACCGCAACGCCAACCTGGGCAAGCGCCTTCGACCGGGCGGTCGCGGTGGGGTCCAAGCAGCCGGATGGTGAACAATTGGTCCGATTGCTTGACGCGCCCGAAAGCCGACAGGCACACCCCACGAGCGAGCACTATTTACCTTTGCTGTATGCACACGGCGCATCGGACGCCAACGATGCCGTGACTTTTCCCATTGAGGGGTTTGAGATGGGATCCCTGTCGATGCGCGCGATTCTGTATTCGCAAACCGCGCCCTAGAGGCAGAGGAACAGGGTCGGCATCTGCTGAAAACCAAGCTGCAACTTGGTCACAATGCGATTCGAGACCTCGACAACCATCGTCATGTAATCACCGTTGGCGGTACCGTAAAACCGCGCGGCCTCCGGACGCCCTCCGATTTGCCCGCCGCCCGTGCCCGGCGTGTAGGTCCCCTTCCAATCGAATTCTCCGGACGCCTTCACCATCAAGGCCTGATCAACCGTCGCACTGCCGCAATCGAAACGCATCGTGCCTCCATTTTCGGGCGCAGAGGCGTTTAGCTCGACGTGTTCGCCACCCCAAATTCCGACCGAGAGTGGAAATTCCATCGGCGGACATTCACCGTCGTGCGCCTTGGCGGCGCCGGATTGTTGTCGATTGCAGTCACTGCCGTACGTTTGGCCGTCACATCCGCATACCGGTTGATAGAGCCTGGGACAGATCGCCGGAACAGAAACGCAAACCGAAATCACATTCGATTGGTCGCACTTCCCGGCAAGTGGTTGGCACCAGTTCCCGGGCTGGCATTGCTCGCCAAGTTCCCCCCTGCACCTTTGTCCGGTCGCAACCAGGCAAGATCCCGAGTGAGCAAGCGAGACCCCCGCGCCTCGACGCGCGCAATCGTTGGAATAGGTCTTGTAGTCACAACCACAAACCGGATCGTAGTAATCGTCGCACGCATTCGAAAGCCTGGTGCACGAGGCGTTGGGAGGAGCTTGCCCGTTGGGAGCGCTCGTACTCAACAGGAGAGGCCCACAACCCGGATAATTGAACTCGCAGAACTCCGATTTGGAACACGTTGTGTATCCGCAGTCGGGATTGACCAATGCGATGCCGCCTTCGCCGCCATACCCACCACCACCGTCGCCGCCCTCGCCGATATTCCCGCCATCGCCGCTACCGCCCGTGCCCAGCAGGCCAATCGGTTGTCGGCCACAGGCGCCGAGAAGGCTAACGGCGCAAAGGGCTGTCAGGAGCAGTCGTTCGGAGGATTTTCGAGCCATCTCCCGTTACGGAGCAATAGCCATGCCACCGAATTGGATCGATTGGCGAGAATCCCAAACCGCCCCTCGGGGTTCCGCCCTCAGAATTCTGAGATCGACCGGACCTTTTCGGCGTATCTCTGTCGGGATTCGAAACTGATAGGGTCCGCCCATGGGCCAAAACTTGTT
>JAWXBF010000333.1:0-4217 GCA_034439895.1 Deltaproteobacteria bacterium | reverse complement strand
TCGGTCTATTTTTGGCGTGTCAACAACAGTCATTCCTCCTGATCAAAGGGTGTCCCCATGTTCGGTTTTGGAAAGCGGCAGCCGCAATTGGTGTTGTGGTCGCATTGGTGCAAACTCATCGAGAATCTTGCCTTTTCGCCGGAAGAGTTCTACGACCGCACCACTGCGGGGTTGCTGGCGCGCGAGATTCCCAAGCTCAAGGAACAGCGCGTGCGGATCAACGAGGGCGGATTGCTGTCCGCCAAGCGCCTCTACCTGCGGCTCAAACGCGAGCGGATCGTCATCGACATCTGCGGTGCGCCGTTCGGCACTGGATTCTTTGTGTCGTGGCGACTGCTCGAAGTCCCGCTGCGAGTTAACTGGTTCGCCCTGATCGCGATCACGGCGGTCTGTCTCTACGCCGCATGGTTTTTAATGTCCGGCCAACCGTCGATCGGGCGGTCGTATCGATTTGACCGAATGGCGCGATCGGTTGATGTATGGCAAGTCGCGTATTCGCTAGTCATCTTACTTGTATGGCTCGTCATCGTTGGCGCACTGTTGCGGAAGGTGATTGCGTTTGCATTGAAAGACGTTGATGGCGCAATACTTCAAATTCCCGTCATCGGTCCGTTGTACGAGCGTTTTATTCGGCAGATGACCTATTACCGGGTCGATATCGCATTGATGTTTCAGCAGGCGGTGCATGCCGCCGTGATCGAGGTAGTTGACGAAATCACCCAGGCCAAAGGATTGCCGCTGCTGACTGCCGATGAACGCAAACCGATCTTCAACGATCTGTATCGGCGGTGACGAAGGGAGTTTTTGGCGGGAGGGCTGGGGCGAGGTACCGCGTGTCAATGTCTATCGAAGAGCAACTGGCCGAAGCGTATTGTCGGTGGGAGATTCGGGGCCGCGGGTGGCAGGTGTGGGATGAGCCGGTTGCACTTGAGCCGGCCTACGAACATTTCGAGCCGCGGGTCGCGAAGCCCGAGGTTGCCGATGACGGTCGTATCCCCACGTTCTTAAGTCGTGCGGTCAGTTCCTTGCAAAAACTGCTCGCTGGTCGTCCGTCGCAACCGCCCGCGTTGATACCGGCGGATCCATCCGATGACGCTGCTGCAGTACCTGATGGCTTTCGACGCGATCGCGCGTGCATCGAGTGGCGATTGAATCTTTCACCGACGTTGCCGGAATCGTATATCGCAACACAGCAACTTTTGCTCAGCCTGTCCCATTCATCGGCGCCGCTGTCGGTGGAGTTGATGGGGGCGGCGGGAAAAGTAACCGTCCAGTGGGCTACCGATCCCGACGATGCAGAACTGTTCCAGCAGCAGTGGTCGAGTCATCTGCCCGACATCGGGCTTGTTCGCGCGTCGGACGGATTGGACACATTCTGGTGCGATGTTCGGCAACGTCACGCATTGATCGTGGAATTCGGATTGTCGCTTGGCTTCATGCGACCGCTTGCCTGTGCTCAATCGATCTCGGCTGGCTTGCTTTCTGCGCTCGTTGCCGCGGCCGGCATTGCTCGCGACGATGAACGCGTCGTCGTTCAAGTGCTCGTGCAATCCGCACACGCACCGTGGGCGTCGGGTATGCTCCGTTCGGCAGCGTTGGCCGACGACCTTGAACTGTCGGGCGAGAGTGCGGCATCGGCGGCACAAGTCCGTGACAAGCTGTCTCGGCCACTTCTGGCGGTCGTTGTCCGTGCCGCTGCGCAGGCCGCCGATGCCGATCGAACCCGCGCCCTCGTTCGGGGTGTGGCGACTGCACTCGCCATTGCCAGTGAACCCACAGGGAACGAACTGATCCCACTTCTCAACGACGGATATGGCGACGAACTTCACGAAGCCGATTTGCTCAGCCGTCAAACGCACCGTTCTGGAATGATCCTCAATTGCGCCGAAGCCGCCCTATTCGCACAACCACCTTCCGGGGAGATTCGATCGCCGGCGCTCGTGCGTGATTCGCGAAAGACGAGAGCTGCTCCAGCCATTGCCACCGGCCCGGGTTTGGAAATCGGTGTCAACGTCCATCAGGGACACACGACTCTAATTCGGCTCTCATCGGAACAACGCGTTCGGCATATGCATATTGTCGGAGCGTCCGGCACTGGCAAGTCGAGTTTGCTGCTGCGAATGCTACTCGCCGACATCGAAGCTGGCGAAGGCGTCGCCCTGCTTGATCCGCACGGTGATTTGCTCGATCAGGTGCTCGGAGGGATTCCCGAGTCACGTTGGAACGATGTCATCGTCTTCGATCCCGCCGACGAAACGTACACGGTCGGATTTAACGTCCTCGGCGCTCACTCAGAGTTGGAAAAGACACTGCTCGCCTCAGATTTGGTCGGCATCTTTCGGCGGCTGAGTACAAGCTGGGGAGACCAGATGAGTTCGGTGCTCGGGAACGCAGTGTTGGCGATCCTTGAAAGCGATCGCGGCGGGACGCTCGCCGATCTGCGGCAGTTCCTCATCGAGCCGCCGTTCCGCACGGAGTTCTTGAAAAGCGTGCGTGATTCCGAAGTCGTCTACTACTGGCAGAAGCAGTTCCCGTTGTTGGTGGGCCGGCCGCAGGCGCCACTGTTGACGCGATTGGATGCACTGCTTCGGCCCAAGCCGATCCGCCGCATGGTCAGCCAGCGCGAGTCGTGTCTCGACCTCACGCGAGTCGTTAACGAAGGGAAGATATTCCTGGCCCGGCTGTCGATCGGCGCCATCGGGGAAGAGAACGCGAGCCTTCTTGGCGCGCTCCTCATGAGCAAGTTCCATCAGGTGGCGACGGCTCGCCAGGCGGTGGCGGAATCAGAACGTCGCAATTTCTGGCTGTATACCGATGAGTTCCATCACTTTGTCACGCCCTCTGTTGCTCACATGCTCAGTGGTGCGCGCAAATACCGCATGGGGTTGGTGCTCGCGCATCAGGAGTTTCGGCAACTGGAAGTCCGCGACGCCGACGTGGCCAGTGCCGCGTTGACCAACGCCTATACAAGGATTTGTTTTCGTGTCGGCGACGCCGATGCACGGAAACTCGCGGATGGATTTGCATCCTTTGGGGCCGACGACCTGCAGAATCTGCGAATCGGCGAAGCCATCTGCCGTGTCGAGCGGGCGGATGGCGACTTCAATCTCACCACGTCGCTCATGCCGGCAATTGACGAGAAGGCCGCGGAACGAAACCGCTCCAACATCATCGAGCGATCGCGGGCACAATACGCGAAGCCGGTCGAGCACGCGGCGATCGCTCCTGAGCCTGCAGCCGTCAAAGAACCGGATACCGCAGACCGCAAACCTCCAGCAACTGAGGCCGCAACCGGTGAAGTTTCAATACCAATCTCACCACCGCTGAAACCGGCGATTGACGTACGCGCTCCACAGCCACCGGCACCGCCGGTGGTACCGCGGCCCGCACCAACCCCCGGCCGCGGCGGACGCGAACACAAATACCTGCAGGAATTCATCAAATGCTTTGGGGAAGGGTTGGGATACCGGGGCTCGATTGAGTTTGCCTTGGCCGATGGCGGCTTTGTGGACGTGACGCTCGATCGCGACAACGTCTCGATTGCCTGCGAGATTTCCATCAGCACACCGACCGCCGACGAGCTTAAAAACATCCGCAAGTGCGTCGCGGCGGCGTACACCCATGTCATCGTGGTCAGCCCCGATGTCGTGAAACTCGCACGCATCCGCAGTCGCGTAGAGGCTGAGTTTTCGCCTGATGTGCCAAAGAACCTCCGCTTTGCGACGCCGGATGAACTGTGTACGTTTCTGCGGGAACTTGAGACGGCAACGGTCAAGCGAGAAAATGTGACCGTGCGGGGCTATCGGGTCAAGACAACCCACAAGCGATTGAGCACCGACGAGCAGCGGGCGGTAGAGCAGCGTGTTGCCCAAGTGGTCGCGGGCTCGATCAGGCGCTTGAGAGCAGGGAAGTCATCGAAAAGAATTTAGCTGCATTGCCGGCGGCTTGTTCGCTCCTCGGTGGCAGCCAAGTGCGATTCAACAACGCAGTTTCAAAATCACAAAACAAATCCCTGTTGAGCGTCGAATTATTGTTGAGCAATACCGAGCAGTCGCGGGTAAAATGGCTCCGCTGATAAAGGAGACTCTATGAGTATTTTATCAAAACAGCAGGAACAGCGGACCGTCGGCATTTGGATTCGGGTTTCGACTGAAGATCAGGCCAAAGGCGAAAGTCCGGAGCATCACGAGCAGCGTGCCCGCTACTACGCCGAAGCG
>JAWXBF010000332.1:0-9986 GCA_034439895.1 Deltaproteobacteria bacterium | reverse complement strand
CCGCCGCCTTCCGGCATGGCCTTCAATCGGTCGATGAGCGAACCGAACTGCTCGGCGTACCAGGACCCGATTTTCGTGAGACCTTCGTAAACCCGCCCGATCGGCTGTTCGTGGCTCAGTTCGTGATGGGCGTCGTCCACGCCTATCCAGGGGAACTTTCGATACGTGGCACTGTAATCCCATTGCAACGTTGCCACCCGGGTGAGGTCGCACGCGAAAGCCAGGGCGATGTTGTCCAGTTGCAGGCGGCCGCTTTTGACGAACGCATCCCCGTCGCCTGCCGACGGCTTGAACGTTTTGCACGCTGCACCGGCGTCGCCTTCGGTCGCCAACGATTCCCTTTTCTCGATGTCACCCAGGACCTGGAGGTGTTTTTCGATCCTGGTTTTGTCATCCTTGCCGACGCGTGACATGGCCTCGCCGAGTTCCGCCCGGACCAAATCGCGGGCGCTTTTCCGACGCGCCCACAGGCGTTGCAGATCGGGCGAAGTTTGCGGCGAATTGCCGCCCGACGTGAGCAAGCGCGACATTACCTTTGCCGCGTCGTTATCAGGAAAGACGGGCATTCGATACCCCGTATGCGACATGTGCCAGCCATAACTGCCGACGTCGACGCCGAGATTCAGAATGGGAAATGCCAGTTGCGTGCTTGCGGCGATGCGTTTGGCCAGCAACTGGTCGATTGAAATGTCGCTTGCAAACCAGGAGGAGGAAGCCGAAGGCTCCTTGCCGTCTTTGGGATCGACGGAATCGGCCCCCGTGAAAACCTGACCCAGGGGTGGCGGATGATCGTTGGGAATGGGATTCGTCAGGAACGAATTCATGTGCAAACCATCGATGTAAGTGATGTCTGCCCTGTGTCGATTGAGGGGCGCCAGAATGCGTTTGAATTGGTTATCGGTGCCGGGCACGAGCTCCTGGCGAAGCAAGCCGTTGGGTGTGTGCATGAACACCACGCGCTTCGGCCCTGGGGCTGCATGGGCTTCTCGGTGCAGCACCGGAATAAACGGTGCGAGCACTGGGGCCAAGCCAAGTGCGGACAATACGGACCTTCTGGAGTGGTTCATGGCAAGTTCCTTGTTTGTGCTACGCTATGGCGTGGTGCGTACGTGGCGAAACGCGTTGGTTGTGGTCAACGCGGCAAGTAACGCATCGATGCGTCCCTCGGACGAATCAAGAGATTGTTGCAGGACGGCAAGTGAACATGCGTCGCGCGTATCGTCGGCGTCGCGTCCCATGGCAAATCGAAACCACTGGCGCGCGAAGCAGGTCTGCACGGTTTGCGACTGTGCCAGCTTTTCCGAAAGTGCCACTGCGCCATTGCTCGGGCCGTCGACTGCGGGATCCACGTCTTTGACTTCGACCCGGGCATCCACCGCCCAACCATCAATCGCGTCACGCCATCGCCCACTCTTGTCGTAGTGCCAAAACGCGTCTCCCAGCGGATCAAGGAATCGGTGACACGAATAACATTGCGGGTTTTCACTGTGGCGTTCAAACTGCGCGCGGGGATTCTCACCGGGTTGGCGATCCTTCAAGGTCGTGTCGACGTCGTCGGGAAGCGAGATGGAATTGCAAAGCAGCTCGTTGAAAACGAATTTCCCTCGCGCGGGCACGGCTGTGTTTGCTGCAAGGAACGCTGCCCGCGTTAGCAATCCAGCACGTTGCGATGGATTCAAAGAGGTTCCGCCGCCATAAAACGCTGACGACGTGTTATCCAGTTTTGCTTCCCTCGACGACAAAAGCATGGCCACCGAAGCGTCGGCGCTGGATCGGAGGTTTTCGATAAAACCGTCGAATTCAGTCTTGAGGGATGTGCGCAGGGGAATGTCGAGAATCGTCTGATCCATCCTCGCAACCTGCAACCATTGACCAAAGAAAGAAGTCCAACCACGCTTGGTCTTCGAGACGGCCAACATTCGCCTTGCCTGCGATTCGATCCCGGTTGCTGTGTCGAGCGCACCGGATTCAGCGGCAGCCAGCAGTTCATCGTCGGGGGTGGATTGCCACAAAAAGGAAGCCATGCGTGTTGCCACAGAAAAACCGTCCAAACGCGCGACGTTCGGATCACTGCCCGACACCGGCCGACCGCGTTCAAATTGGTAAAGGAAATTCGGCGATTGCAACAGGGTTGCCAGGACGAGCTCAAGGGCAGATGCATGTCCCGTCATTGCATTGTCCGCATAGAGCTTCGTGAATCGATCAATTTCGGTTGACAGAAGCGGACGTCGATACAGCCGTTGTCCGAGGGTTTTGGTGAAAATTTCAGCGCATGCGAGGCCACCTTGTTTGGTTTCGTCGCACGGAACCAGCTTGCCAAACTGTGGCTTCGCCCGTGCTGCAACGGCTTCAGCAACCTCGACGTATTGGACGTACAGTGTCTCGGTCAGAGCGGCGTCGGCGTTGACGGCGAACGTGCCGGGACGCTCATCGCTTGCCAGCGCAGTCGACGGGCCCGTCGTGTCACCGAGCAGATCGGCGACACTGTTGTCGTACTGAAAACGTGTTACGCGAAGCAGACGGCTTGCCCCGGTATCTGCGACACGGCAAGCGGACAGCGCGGGATTGGTATTGTCAGGGTCGAGGGGCAGATCATTCCGGTCGGCGCCGTGCTGGCCACCCGTTGCGGCCACGCCGTTGGCGCCCGCAGTGCCCTCGCTCGATCCCACTTTTCCGGTACAGCCGCAGGCGGCAATGACAGCGACGATCATCACCACTTGCCACCTCGGACACAGTTTGGCCAAGGCGCCATGAGAGCGGTGCGGCATTTTGAATCGTTGCATGCCAGGGCAGTTCCGCAGGCCCGGTAAACCGGCTCACCGAAGGTACCCAACCACGTTTGCGGCCGCCCCACAGGTCAGTGAGCCGGTTTCCGGCCGTCAGGTAACTGCCTGTTCATGCCAACTCAAATGTTGTCCCGATGGCACCTGTACTCACTCGTGGCGGGTGTCATCTGGTCGGCTCCAATGGGATGCTCGGGCCAGATTGTCGGATCAACGCAGGGATCATCCCGTGCGGGCTCCGCGGGCGGGTCGGCGGATTCGACAGGAGCAGGCACAGGCACGGGAGGAGCTGCGAGTCTTCGGGGTGAGGATGGCGACATGACCGACGGCGTTCCGTTCAATTCGCTCTCACGATTTCGACGCTTGAACCGCGATGAAGTGCAAAGCGCTCTGGCAGACGTGTTGCAGTTGACACCGGCAGTCGTACAGGCTGCGTTGCAAAACCTGCCGAAGGACGTAGCCGACGCCGCAGGATTCATCGCACCGGGCAGCATCAACTTCGACCATGCCGAGGTGCTGTCTATCGGGATCGAGAAACTGGCAGCAACCGTCGATTTGAAAAAGATTGCGCCGGGGTGGAGCGCGCGTTGCGGGTCTGACAATACGGTGAATCCGGATTGCATCGGGCGTTTCGTCACGGAGACAGCACGGCGCGCCTATCGTCGGCCGATCGATTCGGCAGAGAAAGATGCCCTTGTCGCCTTTGTAACCACCACGGCCAAAGCCCTTGGCACCGGAAAGATCATCGATTCCTTGCGGGTCGCTCTCGAAGTGATCGTGCAGAGTCCAGCCTTCCTCTACCTGGGCGGGACGCAGGGGCCAACACCGCCGCAAGTGCAAGGTCAAGGCATTGCGATGTCGGATCACGAACGTGCCGCGAGGCTCTCGTTTTTACTGGTCGGAGCACCGCCCGATGCCGAACTTGCAGCGGCAGCTGATGCAGGTGCGCTCAACCGGGGATCGGGATTCGCGACACAGGTGGATCGCTTGCTTTCCGACCCGCGATCCGATGTCGTGTTTTCCCGTTTCTTTTCCCAGTGGATGGGTCTTGCTTCGTTGCCCGATCTCGAACGGAAACCGGCGCGAGACGGCACGCTTCTTTCTCCCGCTCTGCGCAGCGCGATGCGGGAAGAGGTCCTCGCCTTCGTGCAGAGGGTGCTCCACGGCGCAGACGCATCGCTGACCGAATTGCTGACCCGACAGGAGGTGATGGTGGATGCGTCGTTGGCCCGCCACTACAGCCTTCCGCCCCCGACTGGTACTGGCTTTTCGCCGCAAATACCCGCGACCCAGCCGCGATCTGGCTTGTTGACGCTCGGCGCATTCCTCGTGGCCGCATCAACGCACGACGCGCCTTCGCCGACCCGATACGGCGTTCGGGTACGCGATGATTTCTTGTGTCACCGGTTGCCGCCACCACCGCCGGGCGTTGATGCGGACTTGCCGCCCTTGCAAGCGAGCGACAGCATTCGCTCCCGTACCGACGCTCACACCACGGAAAGCAGTTGTGCGGGCTGTCACCGATACCTGGATCCCATCGGTTTCGCCGCCCTCTCGTTCGATCACCTGGGTCGAATGTCGGATCGTCCTGAATCTACCGAGGGAATGATCGTGGATTTCGATGGCCGCGGCGATGTTCCCTTCAAGGACGTTCAGGATCTGGGGCGTTTGCTCGCTTCGAGCGAGGCGGTCCACTCATGCTTCGCGCGCAAATGGCTTCACTTCGCGACAGCACGAGAGATTGAAGGCAACGTCCGTTTGCCTGACGCACTCGATCGGGCGTTCGTTTCGGAAAACCCCGATGACCGGGGTGATTTGTACGCGCTGCTGCGGGCATTGGCGAACAGCGATCTGTTGCGATTTCGCGAGGCATCTCTTTGAGCAGCACCATCCACACAATTGGAGTACGACCCATGGAACGAAGAAAATTTCTGAAAGCTTCAAGTAGTGCCACGGTTGGGTTGACGGCGGGGTTCTTTCGCAACCTTTCCGCCCGGGCCGCAGGCGATTTGGCCGCCCCTACGAGACTCATCATCCTGACCAAGCCCAACGGGAGCTCGCAAAAGATCGGCAACTTTCGGCTGGCCGATGGGCGCGTGACCATTCCTTCGGGATCGGCTCTGGCACCGCTGGCTCCGTTCCAAGATCGTCTCAGCGTGATAAGCGGCATGAACTACAACGGGATGCCGGATGCCGCGTTCGGCTGTCACCTGGCGGATCCGTTCATTCTCTCTTCGGGCTATGCAATGGTATCACGCGGCCGATGGGATGGAACCGATCGGTCCTTCAACTATTCCGCGAATGCGGCGACGGTCGATCGATTCATTGCGTCGCAACTGCCCAAAGTTCCGGTTGAATCCGTCATGGTGCACGATCGCCCCTTGACCGGGAACGATGTACGCGACGTTACCTTCGATGGCGCTCCGGTCGCAGGGACGCCCCGACCGTCGGCGAGTGTCGACAGCCCTGCTCGGCTGTGGGATCGCTTGTTTGCAGGTCGTACGATGTCAACCGATCCGCAAGCGATGGTTGCCCGGGTGAGGCGTGCCCAGATCGCAACCGGCCTTCACCAATCGTACGACGCGTATCGTGCGCGTCTTGCGGGATGGGAACGTGCCGAAGTGGAGAACCATCTGGACGCCATCGAGAAGCTGCGTGCTGGCGCCGTGGCAGCGCCTTCAGCCGCACCAACTTGTGTGAACCCAACCCGTGCCGCGGAAACCGACGCCACCAGCATTGCCGGTTTCGATGCGGTGGCGAATTTGCTCGTAGCCGCCATGAAATGCGACCTCACGCGGGTTGCGACCTTTTCGTTTTGGGACGGCACCTGGTCGGTCAACTCAGGGCAGACGGGGGCGGCTTCAAGAGGGGGGCCACTCGACGGACACGGCGATGTCGGACATGGCGGCGACGGCGGTGAAGGCGTGCGCCGATGCGTCGATCAATGGCACGTCGAACGGTTCGCCAGTTTGCTGCGCAAGTTGGATGCGGTACCCGAAAACAATGGGACGATGCTCGACAACAGCGTCGTGGTGTTCGCCAATCGCGATCCGGACCACGATGGTCACTATATCAACGACTTGACCTGGCTGGTGGCGGGTGGTGGCGGTGGCCGACTCGCGCAAGGGCGGGCGTTCCGGTGGCCGTCGGGTCAGACGTCCAGGCAAATGCCACACACGCGTTTGCTCGCCACAATCTGTCGCGGGATGGGCGTCGATCCCGGCCCCTTTACCACGGAACAGCCGTTGGCCGAGATGATACGATAAGATGGTTGTGAGCCACCCAGTGAACCTCCTGACCGCCCTTCCGGGTGGTGATCCCGATCAGGCGACCGACGCCTCGTTGGCTCGCGCGCTGCAGCGAGGTCTCCCCGGGGCAGCGGCGGCAACCTGGGAACGTTTTTACCCGCTCGTCCACCGCACCCTCGCACGTACCCTGGGAAGCGACGACGAGGTCAACGATCTGGCGCAGGACGTGTTCATGCGCCTTTTCGCGCGCGTTCGAGTGTTGCGCGATCCGGAGGCTCTGCGCAGTTTTGTATACTCAATCACCGTGCGGGTGATTCGCGGCGAGTTGCGCCGACGATGGGTGCGACGAATCATGAAACCAATGTCGGACTACGCGGACCTGAGCAACCGCTTGATTGCACCGGTGGCGCCGAGCGAGGAACGCGCGGCCCTCGTGCGTTTTTACAGGCTACTTGAGACACTGAACAGCCGCGAACGCACGGCCTATGTGCTGCGCCACCTTGAAGAGATGAATCTCGAAGAGACGGCCGCGGCCATGGAAGTATCGCTCGCAACCATCAAGCGAATCCTTGCCCGGGCGAACGCCCGTATGAACGATGTGCTGCGTGCCGATCCCGTGCTGTCGGGGTACTTTCCCGACGGTGCCAATCCAAAGGGGGTGAGTCGTGCATAGTGACGAGCGATCACAAAAACCAGATCCTGAATCCACGCCGCCGGATGCACTGATCAATCTTGTGCGCACACACGTCGGAAGGGTTACACAGGCCCAGAGTCGACGGGGGTGGCAACTGTTGCAAGAACGCAGCCTCAGTCGAAAGCCGCAACGCCGCTGGCTGGTTGGCCTGGCACTGGTTCCAGCTCTCGCTGCATTGTTTTTGTGGATGCGGACACCGGCGTCACCCGCACTGGGGTTTCGTATCACAAGCGGGCAGTGGGACGCGGGGCAACTGCGCGCGCCGTCGGCAACGCCCGCGTCAATGGCTTTCTCGGATGGAACCGAGTTCCGTTTGGCGCCCGGTACCCACGGTGTCCTCGGCGAAGTGGACGCGCACGGCGCGGTGTTTGATCTCAAACAGGGACACATGGATCTAAACGTAACCCGTCGCTCTGGCGCGCGGTGGGCCGTCGATGCCGGGCCATTCAAGATCAGTGTCATTGGAACTCGGTTCTCGGTTGACTGGCAGGAGAAATCCGGACGACTGAAGGTGGCACTGCACAAGGGAGAGGTTCACGTCTCGGGACCTCCCATCGCCGGTGTTGTGAAACTTGCGGTGGGTCAACAATTGCAAGTCGATGTCGCCGAACGAGAAGTTCGGATAGCGCAGATAGCCGACGACACGAAGATTCCGGACGTCGCGCCGGACGTCGTGCCGGACCTCGTGGTTGATCCCGTCATCGAACCGGCAACGTCGCCGTCCGCCGATGTCGCGTCGGCTCGTTGGGAGCCACCAAAAGATAATGCGCCTGATTCCTGGACGAGGCGGGTCAGCAATGGAGACTTTGAGGGTGTGGTGGCGATCGCCGAATCATCGGGGTTGCAGTCAGCACTCGAGAAACGTTCGGCAGCCGATCTGGGTGCACTGGCGGACTCGGCCCGATACCAACGCCGTACCGACGTTGCCTTCAAGGCCCTGATGGCGTTGCGCAGACGATATGCATCACACGCTTTGGCAAGAGAAGCGGCATTTCATCTGGGGCGAATCCACGAGACCAATGGCGACCGGAAAGCTGCACTCGGATGGTATAACCAGTACCTCAAAGAAGCGCCTCGCGGTGTCTTTGTCGCCGAGGCTCTGGGTCGTCAAATGGAAGGCACAGCGCATCTTCAGGGCCGCAGTTTCGCGCGTCCCCTTGCAGAACAATACCTGCGTCGATTTCCAGGGGGTGACTTCGCCGAAACCGCACGGGTGCTGATCGAAATACCCATGATAAAGTAAGCATCGGTGGTGCTGACGCTGCTTCGACTCCGAATTTTCCTTGTGAGTCTGGCGTTGTGCTCCTTTTGCAACATACCCGTTGCCTCTGCGAAACCCGTGCGACCGATCGTCGTCGTTTTCGGCAGCAGCGAGACAACGGCATTCGAGGAGGAAGCAATCAACCGCTTGCAAGGCGAACTGCGAGCGGCCGGTTACGAGCCCGAGTTGCGTTTGGTCATCGAGTTGACCGAAGTCCAATCGCTGTTCGCCACGGTTGCGGAGAATAAAAATGTCGCCGCTGTTTTCGTCCTTCGGGCCGGCGCCATAGAGCAAACCGCCGAACTCTTACTGTGGCAACCTGTCAGTCAACGACAGCAACGCAAGGTCATCGATCTTTCTCGGGAGCTCCCCCAACGCGCGGCCCGTCTTCTGGCGATTCGTGTTGCCGAGTTTCTGCGCAGCCAAACCGCCATCCTTCCTCCCGCCGAGCCCGCCGAGCCCGCAACGGTCGCGCAAGCAATGCCGGTGCAACCAGACCGCGAAACCGTGGCGCGCTCCCTGCGTCCCCATTTCGGATTGGGGGTAGCGGCCCTAACCGAGACGTTTCGCAGCGCGCAGATGGGTGTCTCGATCGAAGCGGGCATGATGAGGGGACTGCGAGACAACCTCGACCTCCTCGTTCGTGCGACGGGATTTCTTCAGCTGATAGACGGTTCCATCGCCGAACCGGAGGGGCAAGCCGAAATCGGACGTCAAATGTTCTGTCTCGAATTCGGCCTCGCGCGAATGTTTGTCAAAGGGTTTTCGGGTTTCGCAGTGGCCTCGGTCGGTGGCAATCGACTATCCGTATCGCCACAAGCGCAGCCGGGATACGAATCGCAGGACGCCGTCCGATGGACGGGTCAGGTCGGTTCGCGAATCGGCGTTCGTGCGAAACTTTCATCGGGTTGGGCACTTGAAGCTTATGTCGGCGCATGGATCTTGCCCAACGCACCGGAACTTTTTATCGCTGACACGTCCGTTCAGACCCTCGGACGACCCACCGTGCTCGCAGGTCTCAGCATGGGGGGTGCACCGTGGTGAAATTTGTAACACGAATCGTTCTGACGCTTTGTCTTTTGTCCTGCGGCAAAGAACGCGTTGACCTTATCCGTGCGCTTGATGGTGGTGTGGTCGAAACCGTTCCGCCGAGCGCAACCAACGTGCGCGTTGCATGGCAGTTTCCACAACGTCTTGCGGCCACGTCGCGGCACTATGGCCTTGGCATACAAAGTGCCACCGATCCAGCGCGGTTCGGCGTTCCGGGCGCCGCGCTTTACAAACAGAATCTTGCGTTCATCAGCCCTGGGCTCGTGAATATTCTTTCGGTGAAGCTCATGGAGGACTCGACGCTTGAGCCAACGGGATGGCTAAAAGAACCTGACAGTGAAAGCTTCGTCTGGGATCGCGACAAGATCCAAAGGAGCCTGGAAGATTCGGGATCGCTTGGTGCGGAACTGATGTTGACGATACCCACGTGGCCGAGGGCACTTGGACCATCGAATGTGGCACTCGCGCCCGAAAACTACGAGCGATTCGCGCGCTTGTGTGCGGATCTGGTTCGTGTGTTGAACGTCGAATTGAACCGCGGGGTGCGGTTATTTCAGATCCTCAACGAAGTCGATACGCTTTACGAAAACGGTGGCGGTGCCGAACTCGGAAAACTCGTCGCAATCGTGGCACAGGCGATGAAGGCCGTGGATCCGACCATCGGGGTGGGGGGTGCCGGTTTTGTTTATGGCGAATCCCCGCTCATACCCGCCTTTTTGTCGATCGCCGGCGAAGCGATCGACTTCGTCACGTTTCACGGTTACGGCACGGGTGATGTGAATGACTCACTTTCGACGGTATTCGCGCGCGCCGACCGGCTGGGGCAGAGCGCCGAAACTCTGCGCGTTTTGGCCGGGGTACGGCCACGTCCCCTCGGCATTTTTCAAACCCAGTGGGCGCTCAACTGGCAGCAAGATCCGCGCATGGCGGGTCAAGCGGGTGCGGTGTTT
>JAWXBF010000331.1:0-15875 GCA_034439895.1 Deltaproteobacteria bacterium | reverse complement strand
GCGCGTGGGCGTGTCGGGCCGGGTGTTGCTGGGTGGGGTAGGGTTTGCGATGGTGTATTCCCTTGCGACCTGGTTTCGCTTCGCCGTTCCGGTCTCGGGGTTGCGCGTTGTGGGGTGGGTCGCGCTTGGGGTTGCGGCGTTGCGGTCTGTGATGCGTTTGAGTCGAGCAAGCCTTCGCGTCGCGTTTGCGGAACACTGGCGCTGGCGTTCCCTCTGGTGGATTTGCGTGCTGTTGCCGACGATTGCACTCTGCATGTACTGGTCGCGGGTTCCCATCTCAGGCTGGGACGGCCGCTCGATCTGGTTTTTTCGGGCGCACGAGATTGCGCAGCACGGGGTGTTTCACCCGCTCGATGTGTTTAACCAGGCCTATCTGTTCTCAAACCCATCGTATCCGCTGTTTTTTCCGTCGTGGCTTGCTTTTTTCGGTGCCCACGCATCGTTCAGCGAACGGCATGCCGCCATGGGGATGGCGGTGCTCTTGTGGGCCCTTGTGACACCCATCGCGTCGCAGTTGCGTGCGTGCCACGGGATCTTGGTTGGCTCGGTTTTATCACTGGCGCTGTTCGGCAGCGCGGCCCTGTCGCTTGGCGGTGGCTATCCCGATGTCGTGCTGGCGGCGGCGTTGTTGCTGGGGGGGCTTTGTTTGTTTGACCCGAAAGCCCAGGGTTTGGCCGGGCTCGCGTTTGTTCTCGCGGGACTATGCAAGCGCGAGGGTTTGGTCCTGGTCGCGATCATTCTGACGCTTCATCTGCTGGCCGCGCCCGATCGCAAGCAAAGGCGTGCGCGTCTGTGGTTTTTGTTGTGCTTGCTCCCGGGTGTTGCGCATGCGGTGTGGTACGGAACGACCAACCTCCCGGAGATCTACACGGGCTCGGTGTTGCCAGCCCCAGCAGAGGTGTTTCCGATGCTGGGTGTTCTGCTTGCCCGCTTCTTTGGTTCAATCCTGGCGCCACCCGAAAAGTTACTGGCGATCGCGGCGTTGCTGCTGGTGTTGGCGCAGGCGCGCACCCATCGCTTTTCGTTGCGCCATCCGACGGTTCAGCTTGCCGGTGCCGCCTTGCTGGCATTCGCGTTTGCGGCGGCCTCGGTGATGGTGTCACCGTTTCGCTTCGAGTGGCACGTGGATACCGCGTTCGATCGCATCATTCTGGCCGGATGCTGGCTGTCGGTGGCGGCGGCATGCCGCGCATCGTAATTTCTTAGACCATTGCGCCGAGGGTGAGGATGATGAGGCAAAATCGCTTGCGGAAAACAACGGGGGGGGCGTTTTCGGCCTATCTCTACACCTATACGCCGACCGCAGGCGGTTGCAATCCCGGCGTGGCCGAATACGTCATCGTCTTGAGTCAGCGAAGACCAGGCGTGAATTGAGACGCCGGTCGCTGGCGCTGGCTGTGACGCAACTGAAAAGCAGCAGCGGAATCTCTGCCTATAGCAACGGATTCCGGCGGAACCAAAATGGCGATTGTCTTTCCATCAACCCCTGCCGAAACGACGCCCGTTCCGTTCCGACCACTTGAATCGCCCGCTTCGGGGACAACCGTTCTGCGTAGTAGCGCAGGGCGGGGTCGAATCCCGTTTCCGACCACTTGCTTTCATAGAGTTCGGTGACGACACCGTCCTTGACGATTGCGAAGTCCACCTCGCGTCCTTCCTTGTCGCGGATGTAACACAATTCGTATTTGTGGCCATCTTGATCCTCTCGAAAATGGCAGTGCTTCAACAACTGGGTCGCGACGAAGTTCTCGAACCGAGCCCCCTCGTCGCCGATGACATCGCCCGTGTCGAAAAAGTAAACCTTCGGTGGTTTCTGCAGCGCCCGTGGAACGCCCTTCTGGAGCGGCCGTATGACAAACACCAGGTACATGCGTTCAAGCGCATCCAGCCATCGTCTACAGGTTGCAGGCGAAACTTGCAGATCATTCGCGATGTTTGCGAGTACGACCATTCCACCCACGCGCTGTCGCAACGAATCGACAAACAGCGAAAGCGTCTGGACATCCTTGATTGACTCCAGATCGCGTATGTCATCTTTCAATACCCGCTCGACACGTTCGCGTCGCCATCGGCGTGCCTCGCGTTCGTCGCCGTCGAGAAACGGTTCCGGAAATCCGCCGACATGCAAAAGTCGAGAAAGCGCCTCCGAATCAGACATCTTCGCAGGCTTTTCATCAAGCCCGAACGGGTGCAGTCGCCAGTAATGATATCGCCCCAACAACGAGTCACCGCCACGTCGATAGAGATCAAGTCTGGCGCTTCCGGTCACAAGGAATGAGGTGCTACCAGCGCGTGTGTCGAATATACCTTTGATCCAGTTTTTCCAGCGGGGGAACTTGTGAAGTTCATCAAAGACAACCAGTCGCGCGTCGTCACTCCACTGTCGCGCCAGCAATTGCCGTCGGTGAACGTCGTCATCCCAGTTGAAATAGGACCCGGGGTGAAGTTTCAAAAGTGATTTTGCAAGCGTGGTTTTCCCGCATTGCCTGGGTCCTCCGAGGAAAACCATCTTCTTTTTGAGATCGTCCGCGACGCAAGACTGCAAATATCGCATATGGCTATTTTACCGTCGGTGTAAATTGGGTCAAGTCCAAATTGAAATGGACGTTAAAATAGCCATACCGCTGCGCGTATACTCCGATTGGCGAGCCGATCAACAAATCTATTTCGAGGGTAACATCGAAAGATTCGCGCGGTCTGGGATCGTGGGTTTCTTCTTTTCCCGCCCGATGTCGTGCCAGGCGTAGTACGATTTCGCACCATCGAACAATTGAACGAGGCCCGAACCACCGCCACGCTCAGGCAGATGCGCCGTCGATTGCAACGGGAGCCAACGCCGTGAGTCGGAAACAGATGCTCTACCCTTGATCCATCCCGGGGCCACCCGATTCCCACCGGGGCCATCACGGTGTTTCGCGACACGCTATCGGTGCTCACCGGCACCACCTTCGTAAGCCCTTGTGCGGTCGCGAACGGACTCTTCTGGGGTGAGGCCGACACCGCGCCGAGACGCTCTGCGTTGTGGCCGATTGGCCGCCTTTCCGCCGATCCGAGGCCGACCAGCATTTCGTGGGAAAATCTCGGCGCGATCATCTTCACCAACCTGCAGCTCTGCTGTGTTTTGTGTCAAGATTCCATCCATGGCGCAGCAGGATGAAGATCGGTTGACCGAACGCACGGATGTCCGTTTCGGGCACGATCTCAGCACCGTACAAGACGAAAACGGCGTTGATGTGTTGCTTTTGCAGCAACATATGCGGCTGTCTGTCGAACAGCGTTTAAGGTCGCTCGAGGATCGGTTTCGACAGATCGCGGTCTTTCGAGCTGGGTTGCGTCGGTGAATTTTGAGCTGGCGTTAACGACGCTTGCGGGTTGTGGGGTCGAATTTGTAGTTGTGGGTGGTGTAGCGGTCGCCATTCACGGATCATCGTTGATGACAGATGATCTCGACATCGTATATCGCGTGGAGCATGACAACGTTCACCGTTTGCTGGAGGCTCTAAATAGGCTAGACGCCGTGGTTTTCGGGGATCCGAGGCGGTTGCGTTTTAAGTTTGATCACTTGAACAATACTGGCCACCACCTCAATCAAACCATGGCTGGGCGGATCGACGCTCTCGGTTCCATCGGGGTGAAACGAAAATTGGTGTTCGAGGATCTGATTCGTGATACGAAAGAAGTTGAAGCGTTTGGCGTGTCTTTTCGCATTCTCGACCTCGACCGGTTGATCGAGGTGAAAACGGAGATGGGACGTCCGCGCGACAAGCTTGCCGTCATGGAACTGGAAGCGATTCGAAGAAATTTGAACGTGGTATTGCCGTAACGAAACGACCACAGTGAAGTGATCCTGCGGTGTCCTGCGGAGCGTAGACATCGTCTTTTAGTGCCACTGCGTACCTACCGTCTATCCCTTCAGGCCCTTGGCGACTTCGTCCCAGTCTTCGCAGGTGCAAACCGCGTCGACCATCATGATGGCTTCTGCGGTGGCGCTGTCGCGCCGCACGCCGCGTTTGATCATCGTCTTTGAGATGCGGTGGATGATGTCCACACGGGTCGCCCAGTCACGGCAAGCCCGTTCCAGATTGCCGTTGTCCATCCAGTCCATCGACCAGAAGTCATCCGCCAACCAGTCGTTGATGATCACCTTGGGATCGCGGATCTTGGGCGAGCGGCGCTTGGAGTTTTCATAGAAGCGCGCCCACGGGCGCTCCCGCTTTGGGAACCGTTTGCCCTCGGTCGCATTCAGGATCGCGTCGCCAATCCAGAGTCGCATGGTGCTGTAGTACGAATCGTCGGCCGACTCGTGCATGTCGGCGGCAACGTCTTCCCAGGACGTTGCGCCGCGCAATTCACGCCAGGGCTTTTCGGCCAAGACCTTCATCGCGTTTTCTCCGGCGAGCAGACGATCGATGATCTTGGTCTCGATCTGCAGGTAGGTCGAAAAGGCGACACTTTTACCGGGCCAGAGATTCACGCGTCCGAAGACCGTGCGCTCCGAACGCAGCACGTGACCGTCGATGCGGATCTCCTTGTCGACGCCCTCGGGGGTGAGCGGCGCCCCCTCGCCAATCGTCCGACAGGGACAACGGTGGGCGGTCGTCACCCGGCGGCCTAACGGCGTCGCGGTCAGGGCGAAGGGAAACTTGCGGCAGGTCGCGGGCTTTTTCTCGACGCCGATCTCGGCGTGCACTCCGCAAAGGTTGTCCGGACGCAGGAACATGCAGGCATTATCCTTGAGCGTCATCATGTGGCTGCGGTAGTCGTGCTCGTACGTCACGGCCTTGCGGGACAGGCGTTTGACATCAATCAGCTCCTTTCCGGCGACCGGTCCAAGCAGATGGATGCTCGAGCAACACAAGCCATCTGCATGGCAGGTGAACGTTGCGCCCTTTCGGATGATGAGGGCGGTTCGGGAAGGTATTTGGGATGATGCGTCAGGCATGCTGGAGCCGGGAAGGGTGCCGGGGAGGGTCCGGGCGGTCGCAAGTTACACCGCCCGGCGGGCTGCGCAAAGGTGCCGTTTCCGCGGTTTACAAACCCGAAAAAAACGCGACCGAGGCCCTTGCAAATCTGTCTTTTAGGGTAAGCTGCGTCCCACTTTTTATTGCCGCATTGCCGCAAACCCCCGTTCGAAACCAGTCTCGGTGAAGGGACGTTCCCGTGAAGCCCACGGACATTTCAAACCCCGAATATTTTCACAAGGTTGTTGATTGCCAGTACGCATGTCCCGCGCACACCAATGTGCCCGAATACATCCGACTCATCGCGCAGGGCAAATACACCGAATCGTACTTGCTTAACCGCAAGACCAACGTGTTTCCAGGCGTGCTCGGACGTACCTGCGATCGTCCCTGCGAGCCGGCCTGCCGCCGCACGCGCATCGACGAAAAGCCGGTCGCCATTTGCCGCCTGAAGCGGGTCGCCGCCGATCTCAAGGGTGACATATCAGAGCACCTGCCCTCGGCGCCGAAGGTGAAGAACGGCAAACGGGTTGCCCTCATCGGCGCGGGTCCAGCGAGCCTGACGGTGGCCAATGATCTGATGCCACTCGGTTACGAGGTCGTGATTTTCGAGAAGCAGACCAAGGCGGGCGGTCTCATGCGCTCGAACATCCCGTCGTTTCGTTTGCCGGAGCACGTGCTCGACGAGGAGATCGGCGCCATCTTGAACATGGGCGCCGACATTCGCTACGACACGCCCGTCGCGAGTTTGAAAGAACTGCTCGCGCAGGGATTTGATGCGGTTTTTGTGGGCACCGGGGCACCGCGTGGCAAGGAACTGGATCTGCCGGGTCGCAACGAGACCGACAAGATCTTCCTTGGCATCGACTGGCTGGAATCGGTGGCCTTTGGTCATACCGAGTCTATCGAAAAGCGCGTCATCATCCTCGGCGCGGGCAATACCGCCATGGATTGTTGCCGAACCGCACGACGATTGGGCGCGAGCACCGTCAAGGTCATGGCGCGCAAGCCGCGCGATCAGCTGAAGTGTTCCGAGTGGGAACTTGAGGACGCGCTCGAAGAGGGCGTTGATCTGATGCTCAACCACGCGCCGAAGGCGTTCATCATTGAAAATGGCGTGCTGAAAGGCATGACGTTTGAACGGCTCGAGTACTTCACCGATGCGGCTGGCAAGCAGCGTTCAAAGGTGGTGGAAACCATCGACATCGCAGCCGACGCCGTGATTTTGGCCATCGGTCAAGACAACCACTTCCCCTGGATCGAGCGCGACATCGGTATCACGTTTGGCGAGTGGGAGATGCCGGTGGTCGATCGCAAGACCTTCATGTCGTCTCGTCCCGGTGTGTTCTTCGGCGGCGATGCCGCCTGGGGTCCGCAAAACATCATCTGGGCCGTCGAACACGGGCACCAGGCCGCCATCTCTATTCATAACTACGCAAGTGGCATCCCGGTCGAGGAGCGGCCTGCACAGGGACAAAACCTCATCAGTCAGAAGATGGGCCTGCACGAGTGGTCGTATCACAACGACTACAATCCGGCGTCGCGCACACAGATGCGTCACATCGATCTCGAAGCCCGGTTCAAGGCGCTTTCCGTCGAGGTCGAACTTGGCTTTGATCCGGAGCAAACCGCGCGCGAGGTACAGCGCTGTCTCAACTGCGACGTACAGACCGTGTTCGAGGAAAAGCTTTGCATCGAGTGTGACGCCTGCATCGATATCTGCCCGGTGCGTTGTCTGACGATTGCCGAAGATGGTGAAGAAGCTGATCTCCGTGGGCGCCTGTCCGCGCCGGCCAGCAACTTGAAACAGGCTGTCTATGCGTCGACTGCCTTGCCCCAGACCCAGCGCCTGATGGTCAAGGATGAAGATCTCTGCGTGCATTGTGGTCTCTGTGCCGAGCGGTGCCCCACCGCTGCCTGGGACATGCAGAAGTTCGAGCTTTTTTACCCCCATGCCGGGGCACCCCGGGAAACTGCAAAATGAGTCAGACGAATGATTTCGCGATCCGGTTTGCGAACGTCAACGGGACCGGATCGGCCAGCGCCAACAACCTCATCCTGCGGGCGATCTTCCGCATGGGCGTTCCGGTGTCGGGGAAGAATTACTTTCCCTCGAACATTCAGGGATTGCCGACGTGGTACGAAATCCGGGTTAGCAAAGACGGTTACATGGGCCGCGCGGCGGCCTTCGATCTCGTGATAGCGATGAACGCCGAAACCTATGCCCGCGACGTGCGCAGCGTTCGTTCCGGTGGTTGGTTGTTGCACGACTCGACCTGGCCGCTTTCGCCAGCGCTCAAGCGTGACGACATTCAGTATCTTGGTGTACCGCTGGCACAACTGTGCAACGGTCTTTTCGACACGCCCCGCGATCGAGTGCTGATGAAGAACATCGCGTACGCTGGCGTATTGGCGGCCTTGCATGACATCGACATCAAAGAGGTTGATCGCTTGCTGGAAGAGCAATATGCGAAGAAACCGGCGCTCGCCGATTCGAACAAGATCGCGTTGCGCCTGGGTCACGACTACGCCACGAAGCACTTTCGGTGTCCCTTGCCGGTGCGTCTTGAGCGAATGAACAAGACAGGAGAACACATCCTCATTGATGGCAACTCGGCGACCGCGCTTGGATGTTTGTACGCAGGTGCGACGGTTGCCGCCTGGTATCCAATTACGCCCGCAACCTCGGTGATGGATTCGTTTACGGCCTACTGCAAGAAGTTCCGCAAAGATCCCGACACCGGAAAGAACCTGTTCTGCATCGTTCAGGCCGAAGACGAGCTGGCCGCGATGGGCATGGTGCTCGGTGCATCCTGGAACGGGGCACGCGCGTTCACCTCGACGGCAGGCCCAGGCGTTTCACTCATGCAAGAGCTTTTGGGATTTGCGTACTACGCCGAGATCCCGGCGGTGCTCATCGACGTTCAGCGGACCGGCCCTTCGACCGGAATGCCAACGCGCACCCAGCAATCGGACATTCTCATCTGCGCACTCGCGTCTCACGGCGATACGAAACACATCGTACTCTTCCCCTCGAACCCGACGGAGTGTTTCGAGCTTTCGGTGGCCGCTTTCGATCTCGCCGAGCGATTCCAGACCCCGGTCTTCGTTCTCTCCGATCTCGACATCGGCATGAACGACTGGATGTCCCCGGAATTGAAATGGGACGACAGCTACCGCCCCGATCGCGGCCGTGTGATGGGTGCCGAAGAAGTCGCAAAGCTCGGCAAAAAGTTTCAGCGCTATTCGGATGAGGACAGCGAGGGCGTCACCTCTCGCACCTTGCCCGGCGTGGATCCCAGGGCGGCCTTTTTCACCCGTGGTTCGGGCCACAACAAATTTGGCGTATACACCGAGATTCCAGAGGAATACCAGGAAGTCATGGAGCGCCTTTCCCGCAAACACAAGGGTGCTGCGGGCCGCGTACCCACGCCCGTGATACGCCGCGCAGGAGGCAATGGCAAATCAGCGCCTGCCCGGGTTGGTCTCGTGTCGCTCGGTGGCGGGGATGCTGCGATGAACGAAGCGGTGGATCGTTTGGCCGCGCAGGGCCTGGTCACCGACTACATGCGCGTGCGTGCTTATCCATTCTCACCCGAAGTCGAAGCGTTCCTCGCCGAGCACGAAGTGAACTATGTGGTCGAGCAAAACCGCGACGGGCAACTCCGCTCGTTGATGTTGCTCGACACCGAGATTCCCAAGTCGAAATTGAAATCGGTGCCGATCTACAGCGGTTTTCCGCTGGCCGCGTCCGAGGTTGTGGATGCCATTTGCAAACTTGAAGGACGCGACCTTCCCGCTCCGGGCGCACTGGCAAACGAAAAAGACACGAAGAGGCTGCAAGCATGAGTTTCATTCCCAAACCCGTCGCCCGCCACCCCGGCATGTTGCCCAACAAGATTGGGCTTACCCTGCGGGACTACGAAGGCTCGATGTCGACCCTGTGCGCCGGTTGCGGTCACGACTCGATCAGCGCCGCCATCATCCAGGCGTACTACGAACTCGACATGCCGCCCCACCGCGTGGCGAAACTGTCGGGCATTGGTTGTTCGTCCAAGACCCCAACCTATTTCCTTGGTGGAGCGCACGGCTTCAACTCGGCGCACGGTCGCATGGCCGCGATCGCGACCGGGGCGAATGCCGCCAACCGTGCCATCAACTACATCGGTGTTTCGGGCGATGGCGACTCGCTGTCGATCGGACTTGGTCATTTGTGTCACGCCATTCGCCGCAACCTCGACATCATGTATGTCCTGGAAAATAACGGCGTTTACGGTTTGACCAAGGGTCAGTTTTCAGCCGCCACGGACGTGGGCTCGAGAAGCAAAAAAGGCGAGGCCAACGTGATGAGCCCCATCGATCCGGTCATCCTTGCGCTGTCGCTCGGTATCGGATTTGTGGCCCGCAGCTTCTCAGGCGACAAAAAGCAATTGGTGCCCATCCTGAAGGCCGCCATCAAGTACAAGGGCTTTGCGCTCATCGACATCATTTCGCCCTGTGTGACCTTCAACGATCACGAGGGCTCGACCAAGAGCTATCGTCACACACGCAAGAACCAGCTTCCGGTCTTGCAGTCTGATTTCGTCGCGGCCGGCGACCAGGAGATCACGGCCGACTACGAGGCCGGCTCGACCAAGCGCGTGAAGTTACACGACGGCGGGGAGGTGGTTTTCCGCAAGGTGCCCGAGGACTACGATCCGCACAGTCGTGAAAAAGTGGTCGACTATATCGAAAGCCACACCCGCAACGGCGAGATCCTGACGGGCCTGCTTTACTTTGACGAAAGCAAGCCGGATATGCACGGGGTTGCCGGTACGGTCGATGAACCGCTCAACGCGGTACCATACGAGAAGCTCTGCCCGGGCTCCGCAGCCTTGAAAAAGATGCAGGCTGGTCTGCGCTAGCATCGCTTTGTAGCGCGACCTCTAGCGCGTGGTATTTTCCCGGGCGATGAAACTGACAAAGCTTCTCGTCCCTGGATTCTTGTTGTTCGGCGCGGGCTGTTCCACACCTGCCGTTGCGCCCCCGGTCACTCTTCAGACCACAGCGCCTGCGCCTGCTGCCGACCCTGTGCTCGAGCCCGAGCCCGAGCCTGTGTTGCCACCGTTGCCGACCGAGGTGACCGCTGAAGCGAAGGCGTTTTTTTCAACGCTTCCGTCAGCATTTGAATCCGAACATAACCCGCTGACCGAGTCCAAAATTACGCTGGGTCGCATGCTGTTTTTCGAGAATCGGATGTCGAAGAACCACGATGTGTCGTGCAACAGTTGCCACGGCCTCGATACCTTCGGGGTAGACGGCAAAACCACCTCAAACGGCCACAAGCGGCAACGCGGCGATCGCAACTCGCCCACGGTTTACAATGCCGGTGCTCACATCGCGCAGTTTTGGGACGGCCGTGCCGCCGATCTCGAAGCACAGGCCAAGGGGCCCATCTTGAATCCCGTCGAGATGGCGATGGTTGACGAATCCACGGTCGTGGCGATATTGAAGTCGATTCCGGGTTACCGCAAGCTCTTCAAGCAAGCCTTCCCGGCAGACAAAGATCCGATAACGTATGACAATCTCGCGCTGGCGATTGGCGCTTTCGAGCGCAAGCTTGTCACACCGGGAAAGTTTGATCGTTACCTTGCGGGTGATGAGACCGCACTTTCGGTCGACGAAAAACGTGGTATGGCCAAGTTCGCAGGGGTCGGCTGTACGACCTGCCACAACGGCGCTGCGGTGGGGGGATCTTCCTTCCAGAAACTGGGTCTTGTCGAGGCCTGGGTGGGTGTTACGGATGAGGGTCGCTTCAAGGTCACGAAGGCCGAGGAGGATAAACAAAGATTCCGCGTACCCAGCCTGCGCAACATCGCGGAAACAGATCCCTACCTGCACGACGGCAGCGAGACCAACCTCAATCAATTGATTCGCAAAATGGCCAAGCATCAACTTGGCCGGGAGCTTGCCGACGCCGATGTGGTGGACATCGAAGTCTTCTTGAAGGCTTTGACGGGTGTCATACCGGTTGCCTACATCGCCGTGCCGACCTTGCCCAAGAGCGGTCCGAAGACGCCGAAGCCCGACCCCAGCTAAGGACGGTTATCGGCCGAGCGCGCGCAGTTTGGAGCGCTTGCGCGAGTAACCGAAATAGATCGCAAGGCCAACCGCCAACCAGATGAATAGGCGCAAGATGGTGTGCACGGTTGCGGTGCACATCAGCACGCCCGAGGTCACGGCTCCCAGGATCGGAACCAGGTAGTTTCCACCCGGGACTCGAAAGATCCGCTTCAGATTGGGCTCGCGTATGCGCAACATCATGACGCCAAGGCTCACGAGGACGAACGCGAACAAGGTTCCGATGCTGGTGAGCTCGGCAAGCACGTCAATTGGCAACACACCACCTGCGGCGGCGCACAGGCAGCCGGTGATGATCGTGGTGATGTACGGCGTGCCGAAGCGCGGGTGAATCTTGGTTGCCACCTGTGGAAACAAACCGTCGATGGCCATCGAGTAGAAGATGCGCGGCTGTCCCATCAACATTACCAGCATGACCGACGTGAGGCCGGCGATGGCGCCCACTTCGACCGCGACCTCCAGCCATCCAATGCCCGTGGCTGCAATGCCCACCGCGATCGGGTGCGGCACATTGAGGGATGCAAAGGGAACGATGCCCGTCAACACCATCGAGACCGCGATGTAGAGGATGGTGCAGATCCCGAGCGATACGAGGATCCCGATGGGAACGTCACGCTGGGGATTGCGCGTTTCCTGCGCCGCCGTCGAAACCGCATCGAAGCCGATGTACGCGAAGAAGACCATCGTTGCGCCCTGAAAAAGGCCCGAAATGCCGAACCTTCCGAAGGTCCCCTCGTTCGGTGGAATGAAGGGATGCCAGTTTTCGGGATGAACGTAGTTCACGCCAACCGCGATGAACGCCAGGACAACTGCCAGTTTGACGAAGACGATGACCGCATTGAAGCGTGCAGATTCACGGATGCCGATGACCAGGATCACCGTGACGGCGAGGACGATCAATATGGCGGGCAAGTTGACGACGTTGCCGGTGCTCACGAAATGTCCGCCCATCGGGGCAGCGTGATCCGTGACCCAGGTCATCGGTGCTTGCGTCCACCTTGTCGGCAACGGGTTGCCCGTCATGTGTGCAAAGAAAGCGCCCACGTATCCTGACCATCCCACGCTCACCGTTGCGGCGGCGACAAGATACTCAAGGATCAAATCCCAGCCGATGATCCACGCAATAAACTCGCCGAGCGTGGCATAGGCATAGGTGTAGGCGCTGCCCGCAACCGGGATCATCGACGCCATCTCTGCGTAGCACAGGCCCGCGAGGGCGGAAGCCACGCCTGCGATCACGAACGATAGCGCGACGGCCGGACCCGCGTTGGCGGCGGCAGCACGACCCGTGAGCACGAAAATACCCGTGCCGATGATCGCGCCGATGCCAAGCAATACGAGATCCGTGGCACCCAGGGTGCGTTTCCACCCATGGGCATGTTCCGCGTCCGCCTGCAGCGAGTCGATGGACTTGCGTGCGAACAGTTGTTTGCGCAGCGAAGCGAGACGCGGTTTGGAATCATTCATCTGGTAACGTTGTACCAGAGACTAGGCGCGGGCTTCCAGCTTTTGTCCCGCGCGTACGTGCAGCGGTTGTGCCGGGACGAATCGTACCATTTTGCCCTCGACCATTGCCTTCGCGTCGACCGGCTTGCCGTCGAGAACCAATCTCGCATTTGCGCTCGGTTTATCGAAAGAAAGGCGAAGCGTTGTGGCCTCCAGCTTGCCAGTCGCAACCTCTAGTGTGACGGTATTTCCCGCACGGTTGTAGTGTCCGGTGCCGGTGGGCATCGCGAAGAAAAGGCGCATTTTTTTTCCCGGAAAGCGCGGGTCGAACGTCATCACGCCCTGGTTGAGCGACAGGCCGAGGACGGCATGTAGCACACCGAAAACCGCCATCGGTCGGTAGTAGTGACCACCGAACTCGTAGTGATCGAAATAGCGACCGGCCTTGCGGTAACGATCGTCGACGGTGCGAATCACATCGAGACCTTCCTTGTAAAGGCCCTCGTACATGAGGAAGGACGCGAAGGCGAGTTCCACCCCCGACCAGCACGTGTTGGCTTGATCGACCCAGATGTTCTCCGGCACATCGGTCCAGGGCTCACCACCGGGCCAGCTGCAGTTGCGCAGGCCGAAGTTCTTGCGATACGACATAGCGAGCACGCTCTTGAGCGCGGTTTTCACGCGCTCGCGGTCAAGCAGATCGGGCAGGCCCATGAAGCGCGTGACCCATTGACCGATGATCTGATCGGTCAGACAGCCCTCGTCCTTGCCACCGTGCTTGCCGCCCTCGTCGTTCCAGAGGCGGTAGTACTTGCCGTTCCAGAGTTTGTCCTCGAAAATCTTCTTGCTGGTCGCGAAGAATTCGCTGTAGCGCCGTTCGGCAGCCGCGTCGCCCATGGCCTTGCCCGCCTCGACCATGCCGGCCAGTGCTGCCAGCCACTGAGAACCGATGTACGCCGCCGTCCCGAACATCGGGAAATTGTCGTAGCTCGACATGATGCCTTCCATGTCGGGCATGCCATCGTTGTTGAGATCGCGCTCGCGCACGCAGTACTCCATCGCTGCCTTGCACGACTCCCACGTGCTCTTGAGATATTCGCGATCGTTGCTCCAGAAGAAGTCGCGCAACACCATGCCGACGTGTTGCGGATGCAGATCCAGGCGGATCTTCTCCTGGGCACCGAAGATCATCTTTTCCGCCGTGAAATCTCGCCGCAGGCCGTGGTTGATGACGCCGTTCTTGTGTTGCATCGCCTGGTGCGCCTGCAACGTTTTGCGCAGATTTTCTGGGAACAGGATGGCAAGCGGGATCGAGCCGTAAACGCTCACGTCGGTGGTTTCGACGGGTCCCCATTTTTGTACCTCGGTCAACCCCTCGATGATCCCCAGATGGCCTTCCTCGGACAAAATGGCGCTTGTGTGGAAGGTGTTGAGTTGCGAATTGATCTGGTCGAGCACAAAGGTGTCGAGATCACTGTCGTAGAAGGCGTCGAGGAAACCGAAGGTTCGTCTCTCGAGGTCGGCCTTGTTGCGGATCACGTGTCGGGCAACATCTGCTGCCGACTTGAACCGGCGGTTGTAGTAATTGCCGACGATCTTGTCGTGCGCATCGTTCCAGGCATTGGGAAAGTACCAGGTGGAGACAAAGCTGTGGTCAAACGACTTGCCCGCTGCAAGGTTTACGGAATGGCCGATGGTGTTGAAGGTTTTTTCAAGGGCCCAACGTTTGCCGGTTTTGTCCTTGTGGGTGCGCTTGGCGTTTTCGTTGATGTTTGACAGCTTTTTCGAGCGCAGAATGTATTCGTAGTACGGATGTCGGTGTTCCCAGCCGAGATAGCTGGTCGAGTCAGCCGATAGCGAGGCAATCGCCTGCGTTCCAGCCGTGCCGTGTTTGTCTGGCAGTCCGGTCGAAGTAGCCTCGAACATTCGGTAGCCAGCGCCGTCGCTCATTTCGGCGGCGTACAGCTTCTTGTCAAAGTCATAGCCGACCATGTTGCGGCCACAGGCGAGCAGCATGATGTCAGCGGGCTTTTTGCCAACGTTCTTGACCGAAAAATCAAAGATCATCGCCGGGAGAGACGACGCCTCCATGTCATGTGGTACAAATGGGCTCCATGCGCGCAAGCGAACCTGAACGGGCATGTCCGCGTCGGTGAACTCCAGATCGACGTAGGGGAAACGTGCCGAGTATTTGACTTCGGATACGCCCGACATCCAGGGGAACTCGTAAACGTGCACCGCCACGTTTCCGACCTCGGTATTGTCCTCGATTTGCAAGAGCTTGATGCGTGGCTCTTCGCCTGGTACCTCGTAGCGCAGCTTGAAAAACAGGATCGATTCTTGATGGACGTTGCGGCCAAGAAGAGGATTGCCGAGGCGCGGTTCGTTGTTGAAGGCCGTCCAGTTGTAAAAACGTCCGTCCTTGCGCAGCTCGGCGCCACCTGCACCGATGCCACCGAGCATCACCCCGCTTCGCGGTTCATCGTGGTGCCGCATGGACTCGCGAATCGGCGGTCGCGCTTTGGCCCGACCTGCGGCAGCGGCAGATTTGATTCCGGGGCCGTCGGCCGACAGAGCGCCGCTTCCCGCTGCTCCCACCGTGATGGCTGTGGCGGAGAGCACGTCGCGTCGTTTCATCATGTCTAACAAACCTTTCGTCGGGCGGGAAGGGGAACGAAAGTGCAACCCTCGGTCAGGTGAGAAGAGCTGTCAAGCATTTGAAACTCTGAGATAATGCGACTGTGGTTTCCCCTTTGATGAATGCGTTTTCGCGACGTGACCTCCTGCACGCAGAAACGACAGTGGCCGCGTTCAGTACTTGTCGGACCACGCTACCCGCTCCCTTTGTCTGCATCCGAGCGGCATTGGTCGCCGATGCCCCGGCCCTTCACCGTTTGCAAATTGAGATCCCATGAAGAACGGCGTCTATGACAACGGTCGCTGGCGGCCAGGCAATGGGCCTGATCTTGTTGCCCGCGATCCCGCTACGGGAGCGGTGGTTTGGCAGGGTCCGTCGGCAGCGCCTTCCGATGTGGAAACCGTCGTACAAAGTGCACGTGCGGCGTTTGAGCGTTGGTCGGAGTTTCCATCGGACGTTCGCTTTTCAATCTTGCGTGGCTATGCCGACGCCCTCGAATCTGCACGTCCGGCCCTGATCAAAGCCATCGGCCTTGACGTCGGGAAACCGCGCTGGGAAGCCGACGCCGAGGTCAGCTCGATGGTGCGCAAGGTTGAGATCTCGATGGCGGCCTACCACGAGCGAACCGGCGAACGGACGTCGACGTTGGGCGACAGCCGACAGGTGCTACGACACCGTCCGCATGGTGTTCTGGCTGTTCTGGGTCCCTT
>JAWXBF010000330.1:0-11660 GCA_034439895.1 Deltaproteobacteria bacterium | reverse complement strand
TTCGACCGGTAGAACTTGTTGCGCGATGGATCGTTGAACAGGCGGTAGTCGAGCGCCCAGGGTGTGATCTGGCTTTGACCGTCTTTCCACAAGATGGTCATCGCCATGGGTGTCACCGAGCGATAGCTGCTGTCGGGTGGAAGGTCGTTGTTGTCGGAACCACCGGAAGAAAAGAGCGAGATCAAAAGCTGGTTTTCGTCGTCGTAGATGCGGCGGAATCCTTCGTTGATCTTTTCATGGCCCCTGACAAGGGTATGACATCCCAGGCGTTGTAAGAAGGATTGACACTGCAATCGACCAAAGGAGAATCGAGCAGATTGCTCCTGCAGGCTGGCTGGAATGACGTCGGCACTGCTGGGATCGCTCCACATCATCTGGAAACGCAGATCCCAGTCGTTGAGGCTCGACAGATCGCGGTACTTTTCCTTCATCGTGAGATCGCGGGGTATCCCGCCGTGGACAAAAAGCGTGCGATCAAACAGTAGGATGTTTGGAAGCGCATCGAAAAAGCGCATGTAGTGGTGGAAGACCTCCATCGACAGGTGAGGCCGCAGCGTATCCATGGCCTCGCTCGGGCGAACGGCGCCATAAACTTTCCCCTGATGCTCAATGTAGTACTCATGGTTGCCGCGCAGCAGGCAGACGTGGTCGGGTGCGCGCGAAAATACCTCCATCGCAGAACGCAGCACGCCGTGGTAGCTGAACATCCCCCGGTCGATGTAGTCGCCAAGCAACACCAGGTGGGGTCGCGGATGGTCCGCCGGTGCGGTCTTCCAACGGTTGACCTTGGAGAAGAAGTCGGACTGCATGAGACCTGCTTTCAAGCAGCTGTAGCAGCCGTGTAAATCCCCGATGACGATGAGTTCGTGAGCCTCGCCTGGTTTCGGCGCCATCACATGCACATGGCCATCGAGAAAGTTCGGTTGACCGGCCAACTCGGCAACGGATTTCTTTCCGGCCAGCCGTCCTGCGCCTTGCGCGCGTTGCGCGTCGAGGATCCCGATCACTTGATCCATCTGTGCGCGGTCGGCTTCGACTTGTTTCGTCAGGCTTTCCGGATTGGCAGTGTAGTGCCGTTCAAACTGATCGAAAAAGGGGTGGTTGTCGGTGACCGGCACCAAGGTCGCTGCTTGCCCGACACTCACCGGTGGTCGAGTTCCGGGATCATCCAGGAGTTCGATGCCAAGATCTTGCTGCAAAAGATCGGCAAGCTCGCCGCGGAACTTGGCTTCTGCGGGGTGGACGTGTCCATCGGCATTGACGAGATCGTCAACGGTTGCCATGAGCGCTTCTTGATTCTTGCTGTCGAAGCCTTTGAAGATCTCGAAACAGCGGAGTTTCAGTTTCGAGTGGACAAAGGTGTCCTGCGCTTCGCCCTCTGCGACCGCCTCGGTGAAGAGTTCTTTGACCTGCAGGTCGATGCCCTCAAACACCTCCCAGAAATGTTTTGAATACTTTTCCGTCAGCTCGCGACGCAATTCCATCTGCTCGGCCGGGATGGAACCCTCCACCCTATGGGCAACCAATTTTTCGATGAATCCGCGAATGTAACTTTTTTCCGCCGCGTCGAAATCCCCGTCGATGTACCCAAAGGTTGTGAGGTAAAAGATGACGGCCCGCAATTGCTGGTCAGCCGTCTCGCCGTTCTCGCTAAACGTGAGCATCGACTTCCATCGTAGAGGCTTCTGGCATTGTGGCGCAAGTGGTCCAATCGTTCGGGCGGTTGGATTGAAGCCCTCACGGATGGCAAGTTGGCTTCGGCAATCGATAGAATCCGGCGGCGTTTCCGCCAAAAACAGCGGATTTCTCTTCGGAACTTAGGGGCGCAAAAAACGACGCTGCGATGCCCATGACTTGCCCGTAACTCGCCGCCAGGGTGCAAACCGGCCAGTCCGAGCCGACCATCAGTCTCCGGGGTCCAAATGCTTCGAGCACCACCTCAAGATAGGGCGAAAAATCGCCAGGCTTCCAGCTCGACCAGTTCGCTTCCGTGACAAGACCCGAAACTTTGCAAAAGACATTCTCGGCGCGGGCGAGGACGCGAATCTGTTTGGCCCATGGCTCGAGCGCTCCGCCCGCGATGTCGGGCTTGGCCATGTGATCCAGAACCAATCGATGGTTGGGAAAACGTCGTACGAATTCAATGGCCGCCGGCAACTGTCGCGGGTAGATGAGAATGTCGTATGCCAGGTTGCGCGCCTCGAGCAGATCCACGCCGCGCTGAAAATCCTCTCGCAACAGGAAACGATCGTCCGGCTCGTCCTGAACCACGTGGCGAATACCAACCAGCGCCGCCTCGTCAGATAGCGAGTCCAGTTGCCGTTCCGCTTCGATCGAGCACAGATCGATCCACCCGACTACGCCCCGAACGGCAGCATGTTGTTTGGCGAACGCGAGCAAGTCTTGTGTCTCTGTCATCGACTGCCGGGCTTGCACCGCCACCGAACCGCTCAAGCCCGAGCCACGCAAGAGTGGCGCCAGATCGTCCGGTACGAAATCTCGCCTTAACACGGACATCCGATCGCCGATCCATGCGTAGTCCGGACCGTATCGCCAAAAATGTTGATGGGCGTCGATGCGTTCGGCATTCATGAATGCCAGTATGCACCGGAACAGGCCGGGTCAATTCAGTGTTCTTTTGCGGAGGGTGCGTCGAGTGTCGCACCCGTGGCCTGATGCCAGTCGCGACGGGCTTTGGCAGAGCGTCCGCCTCGGTGAAGCCGGCCGTTCGCGAGGGCCAGTGCGACCGGGTAACGCCAGTGGTCCCCATCTCGGCTTATCCGCGCGATCGATGCCCGCAATAGCGCGTTTTCTTTCGGAAGGTGTGCCGTTTCGCCGACGCGTGGTCGAGGGTGATCGGCGCGCAATCGCACCGTGCCGTTGCCTTCGTGTAGTGAAAGTTCGGCCGCGCTGGTTCCAAGGATGCGGGACAATCCTTCAAGGAATCGGATCTCGTCTTGCGCCAGGGTCTCGGGCGCCACTGGTATCGAACGTGTTACAATTGCGCCAAGCCAGGTCGTCAACCTCCCGAGGCCGTCGCGCCATCGAAACGGGAACGGACTTTCTTTGGAGGGCATTGTGGGTGGTACGAATTGCAACGCGAAGGCTTCGACAAGCAACGCGCGTTCTGCACGTCCGAGCACCAACACGGATACGATACCGTCTGCCGTGCGGGGCAGAGGCGACCCAACGTCGATTGCGGTGAGTCGTCCGCCCTGGCGCACCGCCTCGTCAACCATCGCACCGAGCGATACCCGGTAGCGGCGAATGGTTTTGCCTTCGACATCAATGCGACGAAACAACGGGAGTGCGCTGATCTCGTTTTTGATGGCAGGGGGCGCGTCGCGGGCGATCTCAAGCAACGAAGTCGCTAGCGCCGATCGGGAAACTTCAGGCAGATCATCGCGGGCGGCGACCGAGAGCAGCATCGATTGAAACTGCTCTGCCAACCGGGGCAGCATGCGCTCTGCGGTTGATCGGAGGACCGCGGCGCTGGCGTTGCCCGATATTTCCAGCGCGCAGTGAAATGCGGACGCCGTCGTGAACGATTGATGGGTCGACAGGACACCATGCTGCAACAGCCAGAGCTGGCCATCCCGCCCGACCGCCGGAAGACCAATCGCGCCCACAAGAGGGGCACACAGTCGTCGTGAGACGAGCAGATTTTCGAGATTGTCCGAGGTGTTCTTGCCGTCAATCGTGACGATCCGATTCGTCAACGAGGCGAAGCGCAGGGCAAAGCCCGTGAAGCGACGGGCACGTTCGTCGAGCTCCGGACTCGACACTCGCAAAACGAAGCGATGCGCGGTGCCCGTGGGTATCTCGAACTGGACGTTGTCCAGGGTCGCAAGCGAAATCAGAGCCCGATGGTCTCGCTGTTCCAGTTCCAGCAGGGCCGCGTGGCGCAGATCGTCTTTGGCGTTCGGATCGCGTAGCAGTCGCAGCGAAGCTAGGGTTGCATCGTCAAGCGGAGACCCGTTGTCGGTCAGCTCGAAGCCATGGCGCTTGAACCGAATCGAAACCTCTCGAACGCCAGTGCCGAATCGCATCCGCACAAGCTCCGATGGCAGAGCCCATGGGCCCTGCAGCGTGTATCTTCCCAGTTTTCGTTGTTCGGCGCTCACATCGATGCGGAGCAACAGCGAAAGCGCAATGGGAATCTGTTCGTCTGCCTGCTTCATGAACGGCCCTCCTGTTGAACCGGTTCCGCGCCGATGACGGCCTGGTGCGCGCTTGTCGCCAGCAATGTCGATGCCACCGTCCTGGGTAGTCCGAGCACCGCCAAAATACGATCCACCAGCGTAAAGACCGTTGTATCCGGAAACAGATGGAACTGACTTTGCAATAGCGGGACCCAACTCGAACGCGCGTCGAGTGCGACGAGCATTGCGTGATGCGATTGGTTGCCTTTGAGCGCTGGTAACTTTGCGATGCCGTTTATGAAGGTGATCTCTGGAGTGGACGCACTGTCGGCGATGCCAAGCCGGATCGGCACGTTTTGGTCGGCAAACAGTTCTTCGACCCGTGACAAAAGGGGATGCGACACGAAGTTGGCAAGGATGCTTTGCCAACCGTCGAGATCGATGGCACCCAGATGCCTGGCAACGCGGGCGCCGATCGCGTCATCCGCATCGACCACGCGGTGACGGGTGTGTCCTTTCTGATCCATGAACGCATTGTCTGCGGTTGCGCAATACAGCCGACTTTGACTTGCGAGCTGCCTCGCCTCGTCGATGGAAAGGTCCGGCCCGCCGATGGTGGGCACAAGATGGTGGTGAAAAAGCCCCTCGAACCGCCGGAAAAGGTGTGGTTCGGCCAGGGCCGCGGCGATGAGCGCGGGTAGGTTGCTGTCGGAATCGAGCGCAAACTGGGGCGCGCGTCGCGGTCGCAGTCGCCAGGCCATTGCGGTGCCCGTCAGCACCACGATTCCGAGCGCCAATGGAACGACGGGGAGTCGACGAGCCTCGGCGGCAGTGGATGGTGTGGGGATGGTGACGACGCGGTCCGCTGCAATTGGCGCGGCCATTTCGGTTTCAACGTCCGCCTTTTCGGCCTCGCCTGTTCCGCGGGAGGCACCTCGTGCCGTCGGAGTTGCCACGGACCGCAGACTTGCATCCGCAACACGCCACTTTCCATCGGGGAACAGAGACTCGGCCCATGCGTGCGCAAGCGGGGCCGCCTGTCCAGCGATTCCGACGTACCCCGCCGACAACCGCGAGCGCAGCCCCGCTTTTTGCAACAACACGGCGAGGACAGCGTTTTGTACGTCGCAGTCGCCGGCGCCAATGGCAAAGGTTCGCTCGAGAAAGCCCGTGCCGCCGGCTTGCGCGTCAAGATGCCGGGTTGCGATTGCACTCGAACGATCGTAGCGAATGTGATGCTGTACGGCACCCACGAGCAATGCCACGCGTTCTGCGGGGGGGAGGCGTCTCGAACGCGCGACGATGCGCAGCACATTTGTCGGGATGCCTTGAACGCTCGATGGTCGGCTGTTGTCGCGGGGCGTTTGTACCAGCGTCGAACGATAGGTTAGCGTTCCGCGTGTCGGCTTTTTGAGCCACAGCGCCGGGAGTCCCTCTGCCGTTTGAAATACAGAATGCGCCTTGCCGTCGATTTCCACCGGGCCGACAAGCGTATGGTTGATTGCCAGCGGCAGCCGCAATGGACCCGGTTCAGCCGCGAGCTGCAGCGCAATGTGGAGGCAGTCGTGTTCACATTTTTTTTCCACCGGGAACGCCGACGGCAAGGTCGAGCTTACCGGCTTGATGGGATTTCCATCGGATTCAAATCGATCAAATCGCAAGGCTGCAAAGTGGCGGAGTGTTTCCCCCGGCTGATAATGCAGAGCCAGCGAAATGCGTTCATCTTCTGGTGACCCCAGGCGATCAACGCGGGGTCCGTGATAGTGACGGGCGAGGTCACGGTACGCATACTCGCTGCTTGCAGCCGTCGGAGTGCTACGGAACGTTGCCGTGTTCTCACTGGCGGTTAGCCTTTGCGCCAACATGAACGCCGCCACCACCACGACGGCAAGGGTCATGACCGGTGCGCCTTTTCGCAATCCAGTCCCCGTGATGCTGCGGAATCGTTGCCACCACGGTTCAGGGTGCAACAGCGTGAGTTGACGCTCGACCAGCTGCGCGAGGTGACGCTCGGCCGTTTTCACGAGTCCAATGAGGCTCTTTTGCTCCCTCGCCTCCGAGCGATCGAGAAGCAGTTCGATATCCTCGGAATCGAGGATCGCCTGGGGCGCCAATCCCCCCGGCATTTCAGGGAAGACGACACGGGTGCGATTGGTTTGATGTGAGGTTGAAAGCAGGTTATCAAGCGCTGCCGCCGTGCGAACCCTGAGCCCGCGCGAGAACAACTCGACCCTGGGTGCGGCACCAAGGCCCACCACCCCACGGTAACCCTTGCCTTCGAATGTGACTGAAGGTGCCGGCAATGCGAAGTGCCCGTTGACCGCACGACCGTTGACGAGAATATAGAGCGGTTGTCGGTCAAGCGTTCGGAGAAAACGTCCGTTCTGTTTCACTGCGTCCGTGGTCCGCCGTTCGAGCTGCCCATCTGGGCTTCCGTCGCGCTCAAGCACGATTTCGGTTCCAACTTGTTCGAGTGGAGAGGCGGGGAGGGCCACATTGCGATCAAGGTCGAGACATATTCCGAATCCCGCATCTGAGTGGGTTCGACTTCGTATTGTGATGCGATTTGGGGAGAATCGCAGCACGGACCAGAACCCGACGCCGAATCGGCCGGCCTGCTTGGGTTGACCGTCCTTGCTAGAAGTGTAAAGCGAAAACAAATATCGGCGCGCATGTTCGAGGGTCATGCCGCTGCCGTCGTCGCGACAACGAAGGAGGGTTTTCCCTTCACGTTCTTCCGTTTCAAACCCAACCCTGGTCGCGCCCGCATCCCGTGCGTTTTGCAGCAACTCGCGGGCAAATACCCAATCGTCGGGCCCGTAGCGATCGGCCTCCTGCCGCGCCCGCTCGAAAAATGCCCGAGTGTCCGTCACAGCTTCATCCCTTCGCCTGCTAGATTAGCCGCTGATGGGCCCGTCTTGCCTGAAGAATCGATTATCCCACGGGGCACAGCCCCGGATTGCGTGATCGCGTGACCCGACAGCGCCTGAAAGAAGAACATCGGGTTGTGATTGACCGACTCGCCTATGGCGGCGAAGGGGTGGGTCGCCTCCCCGGTGAGCCCTCCGAAGGTGGGGGCATGGCGGTTTTTGTCCCCCGGACCGCGCCCGGCGATACGGCCCTCGTGCGTTTGCACACGGTAAAAAGGCGTCACGCCGAGGCCGAGGTCATCGCGATTGAACAGCCGGGTCCCGGCCGACGCGAGACGCCGTGTCCACATTTCGCAGAAGGTTGTGGGGGATGCTCCTGGCAGCATTTGGATGATGCGACCCAACGTTCCGCCAAGGAGACGATGGTTCGCGACAGTCTGGAACGCATCGGTGGCTATCGAGATCTAAACTTTCTGCCGATCATAACCGCCGACGATCCGTTTTATTACCGCAACAAAATGGAGTTCGCGTTCAATGCGCGCGACGGGTTGGGCTTTCACCCCAAAGGTCGATGGAGCGACGTGATCCCGGTGACTGCCTGCCAGCTGCAATCCGAACTCGCGATGCGCATCGTTGCCTGTGTGCGCACGTTTGCCGAAAAATCCGGCTTGCCGCTCTGGGATCCCTCGAGTAGCCAGGGCTTTTTGCGGGAACTCATTGTCCGACACGGAACGGGGACGGGTCAGACCATGGTTGGCCTTGTCACGACGTCGGGTGATTTTTCCGCCAGCGCCGACTTTGTCGAGCAATTGCGTGCGCTCGATCCGGGTATCGTGTCCATCGTCCGTGGCATTCGCGACGGCGTCAACGACGGCTCGCCCATCGAGTCCGCTTCCGCGCTTTGGGGCGAAGACGCGATCGTGGAACGCGTTTCGGGGCTGGAGTTTCGGGTGGGCCTTCAGACCTTCTTCCAGACCAACACGAATCAGGCGGCGCGGATGTTGGACACGGTGTGTGCCTTTGCGGATCTGCCCGCCGGCGGCAGCGATGGGATTGTGCTCGACGTCTTCTGTGGCGTTGGTTTTTTCACACTGGCACTCGCCCGTCGAGCGCGGCTGGCGATGGGTGTGGAGCTGGTCGAGGCCTCGATTTCCGCGGCCAGGGTCAACGCGGGTCAGAACCAGATCGAAAACGCCTTTTTCTATGCAGGGGATGCCCGTCATACGGTTCCCGCCGCCATTGAAAAGCACGGCGTCCCGTCGGTGGTCGTGCTGGATCCACCGCGCAGCGGTGCCGGTGGCAAGGTGATGCGGCGGATCGCCCGAACCCAGGCGCCCAGGGTGGTTTACGTTTCCTGCAATCCCACGACACTGGCGCGCGATCTCAAGGAGATGGAGCCTTACGGCTACCGGATTACCAGGGTCCAGGCGATTGATCTGTTTCCACAAACGTACCACGTTGAGACGGTTGTGGAATTGCAACGCCTCGACGAGCCAACCGAGCGCAAGGGGCTAGCGGTTGCGCTTTAGGCCGAGGTCCATCGACGTTTCGGGTACCCGTGCGGCCACCGTGAGTCCACCGTCGAGCGTCAGGATCTGTCCCGATACCCAGTCGGCCGCAGCCGAGTTCAGAAAAACCGCCATCGCGCCCACGTCGGCAGGCCTTCCCGCCCGCCCCACGAGGGTCATGTCGCCCCAGTTTTTTTCGTAGTCGGGATCGTCGGCCAGGGTTCGATCCACGACCACCGGTCCGGGGGCGATCGCGTTGACCCGGATCCCAAGGGGCCCCAGTTCGAGTGCGAGTTGTCGCGTCATCTGATTGATGCCCGCCTTGCTCGCCGCGTAGATGGTCAAGTTGCGCATGGCCGAGTGGGACAGCACGCTCGAGATGTTCACAATCGATCCGCCACCGTTCGTTTGCATATGACCGGCGGCTGCGATCGCGCAAAAGAAGGTGCCCTTCAAGTTTGTGTCGATGACCGTGTCCCACAGTGCTTCGTCCACATCTAGCGCTGCATTCCAACCCGTGATTCCGGCGTTGTTGATCAAAACATTCAAACCGCCGAGATCGGCAATGGCCCGTTTTACGAAGGTTTCGATCTGGGAAACCACCCGGAGATCGCCATCGACGATTGTTGTTTTGCCACCAAACTCTGCGATGGTAGCGGCGGTCTTCTCGGCCCCACCAAGATCGCCGAAATGGTGAATCGCCACGTCGGCTCCGGCCTGGCCGAGAGCGACGGCGATGCCGCGGCCGATGCCGGAGCTGGCCCCTGTGACAATCGCCTTTTTACCGGTGAGTGGTTTCGTGTCCGACATGTATCCGCATTTTGGCACGTTTTCACCGCGTACGATCGTTGCAAGCTTGCTTACTTTCCTTGACAGCATGGGCAGCGCGTCAGTAGCTTGCTTGCAGATGACCTCTCTTGTCATTCACGGTCATTTCTACCAACCGCCGCGCGAAAACCCGTGGACCGACGTCCTGGAACGGCAGCCTTCTGCGCATCCGGACCACGACTGGAACACCCGCATCCATCGCGAGTGTTACCGGCCCAATGCCTACGCACGCATCTATGGTGAATACGGTCGCGTCGATCAGATCGTCAACAACTACGCCTACATCAATTTCAACTTCGGACCAACGTTGTTGTCCTGGATGGAAAAGGCGGATCCGGAGACCTATCTCCGCATCCTCGAAGCCGATCGGGACAGCCTTGCGCGGCTCGGACACGGCAACGCGATTTCGCAAGCCTTCGGTCATGCGATTCTTCCGCTTTGCAATCCCCGCGATCGCGTCACGCAGGTGCGCTGGGGCATCGCGGACTTCGAGCATCGCTTCTGCCGCAAGCCCGAGTCGATGTGGCTGTCGGAGACGGCCTGCAACGATGACACCCTCGGCACGTTGATCGATGAGGGCATGCGTTACCTCATCCTGTCGCCGCATCAATGCGAGCGCGTTCGCCCGATGGCGCACGGAGAGTGGCAAAACACGGGTGATGGCAACGTGGATCCCACCCGCGCCTATCGCTACTTTCACAAAGATGGATCGCGGCGGCATATTGATCTGTTCTTCTACGATGGGCCGATGTCGCGCTCGCTGGCGTTCGAAGGGGTGCTCGCATCCAGCCAGTCCTTCGTGTTTCGCTTGAAACAAGGGGGCTCTGGCCCCGATCGCCTTGTGCATGTTGCGACCGACGGCGAAAGTTACGGTCACCACACCCGTTTCGGTGATCTCTCGCTTGCCCATACGGTCAAGGCCGAAGCGCAGCAAAACGGCTTTACGCTGACCAACTACGCGACCTACCTCGATCAACATCCGCCCACCTGGGAGGCCGAGATCAAGGCCGGGCCTGACGGTGAAGGCACCGCGTGGAGCTGCGCGCACGGTGTTGGGCGATGGATTCGCGATTGCGGCTGTCATACGGGCGCACTTGAAGGTTGGAACCAGTCCTGGCGCGGACCGTTGCGAGCCGCATTCGATATCCTCCGTGATGCAAATGTGTCGCGCTTCGAGAAGGACGGCGCCGAACTGTTTTCGGATCCGTGGGCCGCTCGCGATGCTTACGTGCATCTCATCATCGATCCGAGCCGATCCCAACGAGAATGGCTGGATAAATACGGAAAGGGCTCGTGGGACGAAGAAAAGCGCCACCGCGCCCTGACGTTGCTTGAGTTACAGCGAAACGCGCTCCTCATGTACACGAGCTGTGCGTGGTTCTTCTCGGACATCGCGGGAATAGAAACGATCCAGGTAATGCGCTACGCGACCCGCGTGATGGAGCTCATGCAGCAGCTTGGGTATCCCGTTCCGCGTGATGCGTTTATTGCGGAGCTCGCCAAGGCTCGTAGCAACAGGCCCGAGCACGGTACCGGCGCGGACATCTTCCTGAAAGAAGCTGAAGTTTGCCGGGTGCAATCGAAGCGGGTTGCAGCGCACCTTGGCATCATGGGCCTCGTCGAGGGCACGCCCCACCTTCCCGATCCGACCACGCAGGCAGGCTCGAGTGGCGTCGAGGCTGGTTATCGTTTCACTTACAGCAAGGTCAGACGACAACGCCATGGGCGGCTGGGGTTGTTCACGGCGCAGGTTGCGCTTGAACATGTGGCGACCTTGCACAGGCAGTCGTTTGCCGTGGCGGCCCTGCACATGGGCGGTGTCGATTTTTACTGTGCCTGCGGTCCCATGACAACGGACGTTGCGTTCGACGCGGGGTCCGAGCGGCTATGGGACAAATTCCGAACGGGAACCATGCCGCAGCTCCTGCGCATTGCGGACGAGGCGTTTGGCCACGACGAATACGGCCTGGACGGCTTGTTGCACGACGGCCACTCACGGGTTTCACAGGCCATCTACGGCAACCTGGTCTCGCGTTTCTCCGATCAAGTTGTTAATATGTTCGAGAGCAACCAGCGCCTGCTGGAAATGTTGCAGGAAGCGGGTCTTGAGCTTCCCGAAGAGTTGCTTCGCGCCGCCGAGTTCACCCTCGGACGACGCTTTGAGGACGAAATTGCGCGCGCCCACGGCAGTTTCGCACCCGAAGCCTACGACCGCGCAATTGAGATCGCGGCTGAAGTCAAGCGCCGCGGCTACAAGATTGACACCCGCCGGCCCGGTCGTCTCTACGCCCACACACTCTCTCTCGCAATTT
>JAWXBF010000329.1:0-24301 GCA_034439895.1 Deltaproteobacteria bacterium | reverse complement strand
TTGCCACGCGCAAGAACGGACAGCCCTTGCTCAAAATTCGGGCTCCCGATCTCCTCTTCGTTTTCCCAGAGGAACTGAATATTGATGGGCGCACCGTCTTGTATGGCGAGGCGTGCTCCCAACAGGGCCGCAAGCGCCGGGCCTTTGTCATCGGTTGTGCCACGGCCGAAATAACGTTCACCCTTGCGACTGAACTTGAAGGGTGATGTTTTCCATTCCGACGGATCGGCTGGCTGAACATCCAGGTGGTTGTAGATCGAGACGGTCGGCAACGAAGGGTCCGCGCCCAGTTTGCCCACCACCATCGGATATCCCTTCGTCGGCGCGATCTGCACCGTACCGCCCACGTCGCGTAAAAAGCCGGCCGCCATGTCGGCACAACGAAGCACATCTGCCTTGCGTTCCGGCTCGACGCTAACCGATGGGATGTCGACGAGTTCGGCAAGCCGCCCCTCAAAGTCCTTGCGAAGACGGCTAACGGTACGACGAAGATCGGCGGTGGTACGCATGACCGCAGTGTAGCGCAGCGAAGGGAACATTCGCATCCCGAACGCTCGAGAGCGGGAGAAGGCTAGCCACCAATCGCGATCATGGCTTTTCTTGGGCCGCCAAGGCCAGAGACCTGGAAAACATGTCCGTCTCGCTTTTCGGACACCGCGTGCAGAATCGCCTCCACCACCTGCTCCGGGCCACCGGTGCGCAAGATCGCGCGCAGATCCAGGGCGTCGTCGTAGGCCAGGCAGCTATGCAAATGACCCGCGGACGATAGCCGCACGCGGTTGCAGTCATCGCAAAAGTGTTCCGTCATGGGGGAAATGACGCCGAATCGACGCGTTTGTCCTGCGACCTGCACCTGAAAATAGCGCGCAGGCCCCAACCCACCGGTTGCGCGGCGGCCTTCCGGATCGGAGGTCACCGACGTGCCAAAGTGGTCTGCGATCCGTTCGCGGATCTCGGCCGCCGACAGGAGCTGACCGGGAACAAAGAGATCGCCCGCCGCCATCGGCATCACCTCGATAAACCGTGGTACGAATCCGTTCGCGAACGCGTAATCACACAGATCACCCACCTCATCGTCGTTGAACCCCTTGATGGCCACGGTGTTCAACTTGATCTGGGCGAAACCTGCCGCACGGGCGACCTGCAATCCTGCAAGAACACGGGCGAGATCACCGCGGCGGGTGATTCTCAAAAAGCGGTCGGCTCGCAGCGAGTCGAGGCTGACGTTCAGGCGTCGCAGCCCCGCGTTCCAGAGCGGCACGGAAAACGCGTCGAGGCGCTCGCCATTGGTGCTGAGTGCCAGCGTCTCAATCCCGGGGATCCCACGCAGGCGCTCGACCAACGGCACAAGATCCCGCCTCACGGTGGGCTCGCCACCGGTGATCCGCAGGTGTTTGACCCCAAGGCGAGCGAAACACGTGGCCAGTTGCTCCAATTCCTCGAAGCTCAAAATGTCCTCGCGCGGGGCGTGCTCGATGCCGCTTTCGGGCATGCAGTAGGTGCACCGGTAGTTGCATCGATCGGTCACCGAGACCCGCAAGTACTCGATTTTTCGCCCTTGCCGATCCGACAAACTGGCTGGAGCCAATCGGTCGTTGTGGGTGGGCGCGCTGGACATTGGTGGCAAGTATAGCCGGGGGTTCGAGGACCCGCCGGGAAACGCCGTGGATTCTCCCGGGTGGTCTCGTTGACCCGGCCCGGGGCCCATGTCAAAACCCTCTCATGTCGCTCCTCAACAGCGTAAAAGACATGGTGATTGGCCAGGCAATGAAGGTCGCCTCCGATCCGCGCGTGACGCGCATGGTGACCAATCCAAAGGTCATGGACGCCGCGATGAAGGCGATGTCGGTTGGTGGAACCGTCAAGGAGAAGCTCGACGAGGCCGGAAGGATCGCGGGCAGCGCACTTGGCCTTGCGAGCCAGCAAGAGCTCTCTGCCATGCGCAATACGATTCAGAATCTTGAGGATCAAATCTCGATTCTCGAATCTCGGGCCGCTGCTGCAGAAGCCGAAGTCAACGCGCTGCGCTCGGCATCCTCTGCCGAAGCCGAGAAGGCCGCCCCAAAGAAAAAAGCAGCTCCGTCGAAGGAGTAGGGTCAAGGCTGCGACTCGGCGGTCATGAATCCGCCTGTCACACGTGGCTGACGGCTCGAATTCAGTTCCCTTCGTTGACCGCGAACACTAGCGTGGTGGGGATGTCGAAGCGGATGGCAGTTTTTCGGCCCGGCTTCACATATCGTATTGCGTTTGCGATCGTCAGCGTCGCCAGTTGCGCTTGCTCGGGCACGGTTGGCGACGAAATCCGCCGTCCCGGCAATGACACAAGCCCAGGTGGACAGGGAGGTTCGGCAGGAGGTTCCCCCCAATGGGGCAACGCGGCGAAAGAACTCCCCGAGCCTGCTGCCATCGCCACAACACGCTTCCCGCGACTCACGCATTTCGAATGGGAAAATACCGTCGCCGACCTGATCGGCAACGAGGACCGGACTCGTATCACATCCATCGCTCGCATGCTCAAGCGGGATGCGGTTTCGGGCTTTGACAACCAGAACGACAACCAGTCGCTATCCATCGACGGTGACCTGCGGGGCGACTACGAGCGCGCCGCTGAAGCGATCGCCGAATGGGTAGCCAGTGATGCAACTGCGCTGGCACGGATGGTGTCGAAAAACGGTAACAAACCTGGCGATCGAGACACCTTCATCCAACAATTCGGCGCACGGGCCTACCGACGTCCGCTCTCGACTGACGAACAGAATGACCTCGGCTCGCTCTTCGACAAAGGCGCGTCTCTTTTTGGCTCGGGCAACGCGTTCAACGATGGCGTCAGATTGATGGTCACCCTGGCGCTGCAATCGCCGTTGTTTCTATATCGACCAGAGCTTGGACAGGCGGGTTCTCGACTGTCTCCCCACGAGCTTGCCAGTCGACTGTCATACGCCCTCACCGGGACGATGCCCGACGCCATGTTGATGACCGCAGCAGCCGACGGTACCTTGAGCGATCAAGCGACCTTGTTGTCGCAGGCGTCGCGCCTTCTTGCGACCCCCGCATCGCGTCGACTGGTGGAACACGTGCATCACCAGCTTTATGCGCTGTCCGCTTTTGACGGCATTCGCAAGGACAACACCGTGTTTCCCGAGTTTGACGTAGCACTGCCGGGTCTGCTGCAACGAGAAACCCTCGCATTCCTTGATGGTGTTGTCGCCGATGGCGGTGGTCTTTCGGAGATCTTGTTGTCGCGAAAGGTCTGGCTGGATCGCCGAACCGCCGCACTTTATGGCGTCGCTGGATCCTTCTCCGACACGCCCAGTGAAAACATGCTCGACAGCAACGAACGTGCAGGCCTTCTCACGCGTCTCGGCATCCTCGCGACCTACGCCGATGCGCGCAATCCCGACCCGATCCACCGTGGCGTGTTCATTTCACGTGCCATCCTTTGCCGAACATTGCCACCACCGGCCGATAACGTGACGCCCGTTCCCACCTCGGGAGGGACCACCAATCGGGAGCGCGTGCACAACCACACGGGTCCGGGCACGTGTGGGGCATCTTGCCATGCGACCATCATCAACCCGCTTGGTTTTGCGCTGGAGGAATACGATGCGATGGGAAAGTTTCGTAGCACCGACAACGGCAAAGAGGTAGACGCCTCGGGCACGTATGATTTCGGAGACGGAGAACAAACTTTCCAGAATGCCCGCGAATTTTCCGAGCGCCTCGCCGGATCGCAAGAAGCACACGCTTGTTATGCATCGCAGTGGTTTTCCTATCTCTGGGGACGACGGATCGACGACGCCGACCTCGCGTTTTTGGATGCAAAGGCGCAACAATCGGTTGCGGGATTGGGGTTAGTGGATCTGGTGGCGGGGATCGTGGGAAGCAACGCGTTTGCAACGAGGGCACCATGAAAAAGTCGACCTTTCAAAGCAATCGGCGGCGTGTGCTTCGTGGTATCGGAGGAGCCACCGTCGGTCTGCCGTGGCTTGAAGCTTTTTCAGCCAGTTCGGCCCGTGCTGCAAATCCTGTGTATTCGGTGTTCGTGGTCGGTTGCAATGGCGTAGTACAGAATCTGGGATCTGAGCCTGAACGGTTCTGGCCGGGGACAACCGGTACCCTCACGAGGGCGGGAATGCTTGCAGAGGAAGCCGGTCGCGCCACCGCCACGCTTTCGCGCTTTGCGGAACGCACGTTGATCGTTCGCGGCGTCAACCTTCCGTTCCCCGGAGGTGGGGCCTGCGCGCACACCTCGGGTGACAACCAGTGTCTGACGGCCCAACCCGGAACCGGTGACACGGATGGTGCAGCATCCAGTCTCGCCAAAGGAGAATCGGTCGACAACCGAATCGCAACGGCACTCAATCCGGTGGGGCGAGGCCCCTTGACGTTGCACGCTGGTTTCAACGATGGCGGAGGCAAAGGGTACGGCAATCCGGGGTACGTTTCGTACAAGGCTGCTTTACAACCCAACAGCCCGGAATCCAGTCCTTTTGCCGCATATACCCGCATGGCCGGCCTTGGCAGCACCGACAGTGTTCTTGCGCAAAAGATCGCGGCTCGAAAACTCAGCGTCAATGATCTCGTTCGAAAGCAACTGCGCGCGTTGATGACAGAAGCGCGGGTGGGAACCGACGATAAAAAACGCCTGGAACAACATCTGCAGAACGTACGAGATCTTGAAATCAAGCTGACGGGAGAACTTCCCGTGGCGACGGTGGATCGCATGAAGAAGCTTGAGGTTCAGGGCTCCGCCGGTCGAGCTGCCTATCACAGCGACGAAGACCGCGAAGAAACTGTGCGTTTGCACATGGATGTGATCGCGCTTGCGTTCGCCTCTGACTATACGCGGGTCGCGACTTTGAAAATTGGCGACAACAATGACGGCATCAAATACACGGTTAACGGGACCACTCTGCCCAGCTTCCACATGATCTCGCACCGGGTCTTGTCGGACGGAGGTTCAGGTCCACCGATTCCAAATGCGATTGAGTTGCATGCTGACATCGACCGGCGCGCCCTCGGATACTTTGGCTATTTGAACGATCGCCTGGCGGCCATCGATGTGCCCGGCGGCAAGTTACTCGATCAATGCGTTTCGCTTTGGACCAACCAGGTTGGCAACGGAAACCATGACCTGCGTAACATACCAATCGTGATTGTCGGCCGCGCCGGCGGATCACTCAAGACCGGTCGATTCGTGGATCTCGGCGGAGTCAAAAACAACCGATTGTGGAACACCGTGTTAACGGCGGTGGGCGTTCGCGGCACGGAAGGAGCACCCATAGAAAACTTTGGCGATCCGACGCTTCAGCCGGGTGTAATTTCCGATCTGCTGTTATGAATCCACCACGGTGTGACGAATGAAACGACGCGAACTTCTTAAAAACACGCTGATTCCGGGACTGGGCGTCTTGTCGGCCACAGGAGATCCCTGGATCCGATCCGCGCAGGCAGCAAAGTCATCCCGCTTCGCCCATCTGAAAAAGCCAGACGATCCGGCCTTTACGCTTGGCGTGCAATACTACCGGGCACCTTTTCCAGAACAACAGCACTGGGAATCCGATATCGCGCGCATGAAAGATGCGGGGCTCAACACGGTCCAACTCTGGTTCATGTGGGGCTGGATTGAATCGCAGCCGGGCAAGTTTAACTTCGACGACTACGATCGTCTGGTCGAGCTGGTCGCCAAAAACGATCTCGGGCTTATCATCAGTACGATTGCAGAGGTGCATCCCCCGTGGATTCACCGCGTCGTTCCGGGCAGCGAGATGATCGATCACACGGGGGCCAAGGTCATCTCCTCCAACCGGGCCGAATCGCACTACGGTTTGACGCCGGGCGGTTGTTTCGATCACCCTGGCATCTGGGATCGGATGCGCAAGTTCATCGGCGCTGTCGTGTCACGCTACAGGCACGCGCCCCACCTGCGGGCGTGGGACATCTGGAACGAAACGCGGTGGAATGTTCAGGCCGAGAAGTTCGTCTGTTTCTGCCCGCACACGCTGCGCAACTTCCGAAGCTGGCTCGACAAACGTTACGGTGGACTCAAGGGACTCAACGAAAGCTGGAAGCGGCGATACGGCACCTGGGACGAGGTTTTGCCGGGGATACTCCCGAAGCGGACGTACACGGAAATGATGGCGTGGACCCACTTCATCACCGAGCGTTCAAATCAACATGCTCGGAATCGCTACGAATGGATCAAAGCCATCGATCCCGAACATCCCGCAACCTTGCACGGGCCATCGCCCTGCGAACTCCAATCTGGAAACGCTGCCAACTTCGGCTATCCGCTTGATCGCGGCAACGACTTCGCATTCGCCGACGTGGTGGATGGGGTGGGCTCGTCGGTATTTCCGACCTGGTGGCAAATGGATGATGCCGGATTCGCAAACTTCACGGTTCATGTGCATTCGGCTGCACGAGACAAAAAGGCATGGTTTTCCGAGGTTCAGGGTGGGCGTGCTTCACAGGGGGTTGAACCGCACAATCCGGTGCTGCCCGCCGACCAGCAGAAATGGATCTGGGGTGCCATTGCGGGTGGCATCGACACGCTCCTGTTCTGGTGTTGGCGTGACGAAATCTTCGGCGGAGAATCTTCAGGTTACGGGTTGACTGGCAACGATGGCCACGCGGACGCCCGCCTTGCGGCAATGCGTATCACCGCTTCGCTACTTGAGAAGAACAAGAGTCTCATCAAAGCTTACGAGCCAGTAACACCGAAAGTAGGGGTATTTTTCTCACCGCAAAGCTACTACCTGCACTTCAGCCAAATGGGCAATGGTTATGCCCCTCGTCGTGGCCTTGAATACTACACGAGGGCATTGACGCGATCGTCGATTCCGTGGCGCACGGTGGAGGAGGATCATCTCGATCTGTCCGGACTGGCCATTCTGTTTATGCCTCGCGGGCTCGTCACCGACGAAAAAGTGGAAAACGCGCTTGCCCAATTCGTCGAAAGTGGAGGCACGCTGGTCGTCGAGGCTGAATGTGGTGCGTTCAACCGGCAGGGCTTCTACCGTCCACCCGGGGAACGCTTCCTTGCCAAACGGTTTGGAATTCGCGAAATCGGGCGCAGGGCACTGTTGGCCGATACGTTGACCGCCAAGACGGGCGGAAAATCCTTTTCACTTTCCACCACGCAGTGGCTCGCTCCCATCGACATGCAGGCTTTGTCACCGGGCTCCGCCACGGTATGGAGTGAACACAACGACGGGGGTCTTGTCGTCGACATCAAGGTCGGCAAGGGACGTGTGCTTCATGTCGGCAGTTACCCGGGAGACGCGCAGCACGACAAGTGGACCCAGTCGTTCGAGGATTTCGTGGCGTACGTGGCCAACAGCGCCGGTGTACAGGGTGACGCGGAGATCGAATCCCCCGTGGCCTCGCGCGCATCGAAACTCATCGTTCGATCAGGTCTTTCAAACGGCAAGTCCGTCGTCTTTGTGATGGGGCCAGCCGACACCGAATTCCGACTGCGTTTTCGCGAGAATCTGTTTGCAGGCAACGAGGCAATCGACCTGCTATCGGAAAAACGTATCACAATCGCGAAAACAACGCGGCTTCCGCCGGCCCGCTGGGGGTTGTGGGTTCTGACCGGTTAGGATCTGCGGTGCCAGCAACGGAGCTACCACGACATCGTGGGCTTGTCGTTGCGCTGACCAAGCACCCATCGATAGACGTCCATCGTCTTGTCCGCCTTGACCCTCCACGGATAGTGCGCCATCGCATGCGCGTGGGCGTTGTCGCCCAACCGCTTGACGTTCGCGGGATCACTGACCAACGCTTCAAGCGCAACACGCATTGAATCGATGAGCTGCGTTTTGTTTCCAAGCGGCAACTTCACGCCACGTTCAGGTCCGACAAGCTCTCCCGGTGCCCCATAATCCACCACGACGTTCGCCATGCCACACGCCATGGCTTCCACCACCACGCCCGCACCCAGTTCGCGAATGGAAGGAAAGGCAAAGATATCGGCCGTTCGCATCCAGGTTGCCACTTCCGATTGTGACTTGCGCCCAAGTACTTCGACGGCCTCTCCCAACTTTTCTTCACGGACTACCCGTTCGATCATTTCCCGTTCGGGTCCGTCGCCCAGCACCACCAGGCGATGTTTGCGAAGCAAGGGGCTTGCAGCAAACGCTCGCACCGGAACGTCCGGCAACTTGTATGGCACGAGACGGCCTGCGTAAAGAACTGTTAACCGGTCGCGGGACGGACGATCGGGCTTGCTGAACAGTTCCGGATCGATGCCAACCTCGGGAAAATCGATTGCACGATCGCGCGCAGACCGAGGTAGGTCCGCCATGGTATGCCGAAAGGCGGCGAGAATGGCCCGCGGTTTCGAATAGGTGGTCTGGTAAAATGGCAGCAGCTTGTAGGCATTGCGCAGATTGCTGAGCCATTCACGTTCGCGCGATTTCTCTTCGCGGAATGCATCCGGCCAGGGAAGGTTTCCGTTCAGGGGACCAAGTACAAACGGGACCGGACAGAGCCGCGCCATCGCGCTTGGCAAGGTCGGAGACATGGGTGTGATTCGATGAACCAGATCGTAGGCACCGGCTTTGAGCTCCTTGCGGAAGTGCCACCACGCATACAATTCAAACGCCACGTAGGTGGGATAGTCCATCGCCATCTGAATGGTCCACCCCGTCGCATCACCTCGACGCAACACGTGCGCCGCACGGTGGATCGGTGCGGCAACGGCTTCGGTGTCGAGGTAGGTAACACGGGCTTTACCGAGCCCTACTTTTTCGATATTCGGCCGATTGCGAATCTGCGTGACAACGTGAACGTCGGCCTGCTCCGCAATTGCCTTCGCATATTTGTATCCAACGATCGGCAGCGACGGCCATTCGGGGTTACAAACGTCCGCTAGAATCAATACCCGCATCAACTTCCTCAAGGTTAGCTACCATGTGCGTTGACCCATATCCACTGTCTCAAGCGGTTGCCCTGCCCGGAATTTCCGATAGGGTAACGGGCCATGGCAAGGGTTCATTGTCTCGTCGCCCTGGCGTTGTCTGGTATTGCGTTTGGCTGCGCTGCCACTCCCAAAGACGAACTCGGATTTCCCGATCTCGCGATTGAAAGAGACGACCACACGGACAAGGCGCCAAGCGCGGCGCGCGAGAAAAACACCACCATCACGAACGCGCAATACCGTTTCCGGTGGATACTTCCGCCAATGTGGACGATGAGGGATCCCGTCAAGGCGCTTCCCGCACTTGCGCAATTTGAAGGCGGCTCGGCCCTCTGCGCACGACACGACAAACTCGCCAATGCCTTGTTGCTGGTTGTCGAAACCGGTGGAAACGCCGAGTCGAACCCGCAAAACCGCGCCTCACTTGAACAGGTGGCCCGAAAGAAATCACTCGAACAAAAGATCTCGGTCGACTCGCTCGAAGCCACGACGCTGGACGGCCACGATGCCGTACGGTTGATCGGTCGGCAAGGCGGCCGCAACGCGCCCCTCCTGATCTTGATCTTCGTCCATGCGGACTCGCGGCGCTTCGAACTGCAATGCCAGCGTGCTGCGGATGCTGACTTTGCCTGCAACACCGCCTTTGATGGACTGAAACTATCCGCGAATTGAGGACATTGAGCTGAGGCCTTTCAGCAGATAGCGCAGAAACTGATCGCCACACTCGCGATAATTTCGATGTTCTGGGCGACGAAAGAACGCACCCAATTCTGATTTGGTGGCCTTCAATCCCGATTTTTCAATGAGACTCAGGATGTCGCTGTCTTTCAGTTCAAACGCGATCCGCAACCGCTTCAAAACGGTGTTGTTCGTGACGGGGACCTCGATGGGCTGCTGCGGACGGGTGTCGTCCTTGCCGCGCTTGTAGATCACAAGGCCATTGAGAAAGCGCGCCATCAGGTCGTGGCTGCACACGCGATAGCCCTCCTCGTCGTCCTTCTTCAAATAGGCAACCAGATCCGACGAACCGACCTCTACATCGCCAAGTCGAAAAATTTCCCCGAGCTTTGCGTCATTGACGTTCAACAAATACCGGACGCTACGAAGGACATCGTTGTTGGTCATTCCCGAGATGTAGCACCTCTGGCCGACCAGGGTTTCGATCCGCCCCGGTCCGTGGTGTGGTAAACCGAGATCATGGCCACGGAGCCCCCCGCAACCACGTCGATTCCCGGACGCAACGACGATCTCCAGATCAAAGACGCGAGGATCATCTTCGATACGCTCTGGGCTGAACTGAACGCCCGGGGACGCGAGGCGCTGCGGTTTCCGAAGGAACTCATTCTGCTCGGTGGAGCCCCCGGTGCTGGCAAAGGAACCAACACCGATTTCATCTCGAAGGCGCGCGGTCTAACCCGTCCCCCCATCGTGATGAGCGAATTGCTCGATACGCCTAAAATGAAGACACTCAAGGACGCGGGTCACATGATCGGCGATCGAGAGGTGCTGACGGTACTCTTGCGCGAGCTGCACAAACCCGAGTACCGCGATGGCGCCATTCTCGACGGGTTCCCACGCACGAAGGTGCAGGTTGAATTCCTCAAGATGCTCCACGAGGAAATGACGCAACTCTGGCGTGAATTTCACGGTACCGCATTCGCCACACATTTCCGCAAGCCCACGATTCACATCGTCGTGCTGTTCGTCGACGAACACGAGAGCATCGCGCGCCAATTAAAGCGTGGGCGTCTCGCAAAGACGCACAACGAAAATGTACGTATCACGGGGCGCGGCGAACTGCTGGAGGAGCGCGCCACCGACTTCAACGAAGTCCTGGCGGCCCGCCGCTATCGGGTCTTCAAGGAAAAAACCTGGGATGCGCTGGTATCGTTGAAAGATCACTTTCACTACCACCTCATCAATGCCCAGGCCTCCATCGCCGAAGTCGAAGAAAAAATCGCGAAGGAGTTTCGCTATCAAAGTTCGCTCGAGCTGGATCCGTTTACCTTCACCCAGCTTCGATCCATTCCGCTTGCAAGTGAAATCATCGTTCACGCAAGACAAGAGTTGGTCAAGCGCCTCGATTCATATGCGCTCAACCAGGACGAGGTGTTCGTCAGTGTGGTTGCGTTGATCGAAAGCACGATCATGCCCGTCGTCGTACGCCACGCCATTTCGGGGTACGCCAACATCAACCTGGAAGATGCCGTACTCCACGAACCCGACGCGATCGCCATGCTCATCGATGTCTTCTCCGAACGTGGATTCCACGCTGTTGTGGATGTGCATCACATCGAAATTCCCGAGTCCATCGATCTCAGTTCCGGCAAAATTCAGTGCCGAACCAAACGGGTTTTTCGAATCGGCATTCGCTTCAAGGGGTCGGAGATCCGTCGCGGCTAGCTGACGAATTCGTCGCACGCTGACGGCCGCTAGTTGATCCGTCGCAGGGTCAACAGCACGCGCAAGGTCAACCATAGCGCGGCCAGCTTGTCTCGCTCCGATGCGGCCGCTTTGGCGCCTTTGTCCGGCGGACCGGGGTACCAGAATCCGTCTTCGGCCTGGCGGCCTCGCACGTACGCCTCGGCGGTGCGCACACCCGAGTTTTCCTTGCCAAGACCAATCGCGGTCACGGAATCAAGGGCGCCCAACACATCCACCCAGAAACGCGGCTCGGCGATATCTTCCCAGTGAGAAGCAGCTTTCCGGTCATCGTAACGATCGGGTTGCAGGAAGCGTGTTGCGATTAACTCGGCTGCCCGACGGGGCTCGCGCGAGACGCGGCGGATCTTCGACGAGGCAAAGGCTCGCAACACCATCCCCGTGATGAGGTGGCTAGACGGCCGGGCAGCGGATTCGGTGCGAACCCCACGCCAGGCCCAGCCACCGTCGTGTTGTCGGTGCGCCAACAAGAAGTCAAAACCCTTTTGCACCCGTGCATCGTCGTCGTACCCCGCACGACAAAGAGCCGACAGCGCCCATCCCTGAAAATGCAACGCCACCGTTTTTCCCCGCACCGCTGGTGTTTCGCCAAGGATGAGATCGGCAATGCCGCCATCTTCGGTCGCACTTTTGAGCACGAACTCACAGGCCTTGTGCAATACAGTTGGCTTGCCTGCACCCTCGGGGGAAATCACAAGACCGATGTCGCAAAGGCGATCGATGAACCGAATGGTGGCCAAAACCGAGGCGAACTTCGCATTCCCGAGTTCCTTGTCGAACTCGTCTGGCACCATCGCACCGGTCTTGCCGAGTTGCTTGGTCATCAGAAGCACTTCGGGATCGTTCCACAGCTCCTCGACGGCGGGGGCCTCGCTGTCGTCGATGAGATCTCGACGCACCCGGGTCACGATGGCCGGCGTTCCTTCACGGAGAAGGTTGGGAATCGGATCGCGGGCCAGGCGTGCACGCCAGCCCGACATGGCTCGGGGAGGAGACGCTGGTACCGCTGCCGGAGTTGTTGAGGAAAAGCGCGCCCGGGTCATTGGGACCTGGGAGATTATCCGATCCTGGGAACAAATGTGAGGGACCTTGCGAAAAATGCACCAGGGATGGAAAGGAAATTGGAAAGGAAAGCAGTGGCGGAGACGCCGTCGACTGCTGACATCTCACAACAACAGGGGTATGAAGGGAGTCGAATGGGTCAGCTCGACAAGCGAGAGACCTTCCTCAACCTGCTCGGGGAAGGCTGGGTTTCCATCTGTTTGGATGCCCGATCGAGCGGGGTCGAGTTGCCGGAGCACCTGCGGGTAGAGCCGCGTTTGATCCTACAATACGGGCTTAACATGCCCGTCCCGATCGCCGATCTCGAGATCACGGGCGAGGGTATTCGCGCGACACTTTCCTTCAACCGAACGCCGCACAACACCTTTGTGCCGTGGCCAGCGGTTTACGTCATCATGCCGACAGACTCCGGTAAACCCGGGATATTGTTTGCAGAAGACGTCCCTCCGGAGATGCGGGCGACCCTCACGGCCGAAGCTGCGGAGGACAAGCTTCTCCAAAAAGCACCTTCGCGCCGCCGAAAGGCTGGTGGCTTGGCCAAGGCGACCCAGGCCACGCCCGCGCAGGTAGCGGCACCACCGGAACGCAAACGCCATCTTAGCCTCGTTCCGGAAAGTCCCGCCGCCGTATCGGTGGAGCAAGCTGTTCCGGCGCCCGATGAGCCGACGTCCCCGCCCCGACGTCACACAAAGCCGCGGCTCACGGTGGTGAAGTAGACTATTCCCTGTCGACGCAATCCGTTAAAAACCGACAGAGTTCATCGTGACGCCGCCGGGTGTCCTCGTATCCGATCTGAGCGAGCTCGGATGCGAAATTGCCATCGAACATAATGTACGACAGCAAATCGGCCTCACCGCCCGCGTCGGTTGCGAGCCGTCGCAAGAGGCGGATACCGGTACCGCCACCCGAACCCTTGAACCGACCCGCACGCGCGAATTCGCCAGCCAGCTTGCCCAGATCAACCGAAGGCGCGAGCACCTTCTCTTCGACAATCTTGTACGGAGATCCGCGACCGCCCGTTGTGAGTTCGCGAACCCGTTGCTTGAGTTTTTCATCGCCAAGCTCGTCGATGGCGCGCATCAAATCGTTGAGCCGCCGCATTCGATGCAAATCGTAGTCGAGATGATCGAGCAAGAAGGCGTTCAGAATCTTTCCAACGAGAAAGGCCGCTCCGGGCGAAGTCGTTGGGCCCACGATATCGATCGGAACCGAGCGCTCTTTCTCGTTCATGAGCGCTATCACCAATACCTTGTCGGCACCGAGACGGAGCGCGGGCGAAAGCGGCGTGTTCTGACGTAGGCCTCCGTCGCAATAAAAACGCTCGTTCACCTCGACGGCCGGGAACAACAGGGGAATTGCCGCAGAGGCAAGACACTGCCGCGGACCGATGCGAACCGGCAACGCACGAACGTGGGGGTCCGCGCTCCAAGGCGGCACGGGTTTTTCGCTATCGATAAACACAACCGTTTTCCCCGAAGCAATGTCGGTTGCCGATACAGCCAACGATTCGAGATGACCGGCCTCGAGATTTCGACGAATGCCAGTCCAGGGCATCATTCGTCGCACAAGCTTTTCAAGGTTGCGCGTCTGTATCACGCCGGGGAGCCGTCGCTCGCCCGCTTCCATCTCCTCGACCTGGGCTCGACCCAGCAACAAACGCGGCAAACGCAAAAAATCTTTGAGGCCAAACGAAACGATTTCTTCGAGGACCAGCTCTTCCCAGCGCTGTACGGCCAGCTTGCCCTGCTGTCCGGGATTGTCGGCCATGGAGGCCAGAAAACAGGCGTGCAGGGCACCCACGGAGGTTCCACACACGATATCGATGCCGATGTGCCCACCCAGATCCCCGGCGAGGTCTTCGCGAAGGTATTTGATAACCCCGGCCTCGTAAGCACCGCGGGCACCACCGCCAGAAAACACGATCGCCAGCTTGGGCCGGTCGGAACGTCGTTTGGGCTGGGTGGGACGACTCATGACGTCCTTTGTAGGATTGCGCGCAAACGTGGGACGACACTGGAGCAGGAAAAACCAGTGGGAAACGAAGCCATGATTCTTTGTATCAGATCTTCGTCAGCAGCATCCAATTCCTGTAGGATTGAACCATGGCTGGACCGAGTGAACTCTTGTCGTCCTTGACGTTGTCCCCCGGTGGCGGATTCTTGTTGGAGGCCACGGGCACAGCGAGGATATTGACGCCCGAGCTCTTGACCGAAGAGCAAACCATGATGCGAACCACCGCGGAAGACTTTGTCCGCCGCGAGGTCGAGTCGCGCATCCCCGAGATCGAGGAGAAAAAGCCGGGCGTCATGCGTGGCATCCTCGAAAAGGCCGCCGAGGTCGGCTTGCTCGGGCATGACGTTCCCGAAGCCTACGGTGGCCTTGGCGGTGACAAGACCAGCAGCAGCCTCATCTTCGAGGCCGCCAGTCGACAGGGATCGTTCGCAGTCAGCTTTGGTGCACATATCGGCATCGGCACCATGCCCATCGTCCTTTTCGGTAACGACGAACAACGAAAAAAATATCTGCCGTCGCTCGCGTCGGGCGAAAAGATGGCAGCCTATGCGCTTACCGAGCCGGGCTCGGGCTCGGATGCACTCGCGGCTTCGACAAAGGCCGTGTTGTCTGCCGACGGCAAACACTACGTGTTGAACGGCACCAAGCAATACATCACGAATGCTGGCTTCGCAGACGTCTTCACGATCTTCGCCCAGGTGGTGGGCAGCGATGGCAAGAACCCGCAGTTCACCGGCTTCATCGTTGAACGAAACACGGCCGGTCTCGGCGTTGGACCGGAAGAACACAAGCTGGGCATCCGCGGCAGCTCGACCTGTCCGTTGATTCTCGAAGACTGCAAGGTTCCGGTCGAGAACGTGCTCGGCGAAGTGGGCCGCGGCCACAAGATCGCGTTTAACATCTTGAACCTCGGTCGATTCAAACTCGGCGTCGGTTCACTGGGTGGTGCCAAATACTGCCTGGAACTCGGCGTAAAATATGCCAACGAACGCAAACAATTTGGCAAGCCCATCGCCGAATTCGATCTCATTCGCAAAAAAATCGGCAGCATGGCCGAGTTGACCTATGTCACGGAGTCGATTGCCTTCCGGACCGCCGGATTGCTCGATGCCCGTTGCGCCACGATCGATCCCACTGCGGCCGACGCGCAATCCAAGGAACTCGAAGCCATCGAGGAACACTCGATAGAAGCCTCGATCATCAAGGTCTTTGGCTCTGAAATGCTGCACTTCTGTGCGGATGAGACGCTGCAGATTTTTGGCGGCGCGGGTTACATCACCGACTACCCGATCGAGCGCATCAGCCGGGACGCGCGCATCAACCGCATCTTTGAGGGCACCAACGAGATCAACCGGCTGCTTGTGCCCGGGACGCTGTTAAAGCGCACGATGCAGGGCAAGCTGGGATTGATGGGCCTCATCGGAAAAATCCAGAAAGAACTGGCCGATCCGTCGAAGATTGATCGAACCGTGCCCGCTGGGCCGCTCGGTCGAGAACGACAGAAGTGTGATTTCGCCAAGCGTGCCGTGGCCTACGGGGCCTCGCTCGGAGTGCAGAAATACATGCAAAAGATCTCGGACAAGCAGGAGTTGCTGGGCGTGCTGGCGGATTGTCTCATCGATCTCTATGCGATGGATTCCACCATCACACGCACCCTACAGTTCATCGCCAGCCAGGGCGAGGAGAAGTCCGCGATACCCATCGCCATCACGCAGCTATACGTATCACATACCCACGAGGTTGTGTTCGATCGCCTGCGCGAGATGTTGATGTGGATGTCCGAAGATGCGGCTTTCGACAGGGGTATTTCCGACATCAACCACTACTATTCGCTTGACCGCGTGAACACCTTCTCGCTGCGTCGGCGGATCGCGAAACACATGCTGGAGAACGGCGGCTACGCGCTATAAGGCGAGCCCGTTCATCGTCTGACATCCGGCGATGTGTATTCGCAGCGACGTGCAGTAACGCTAGCCCTGTGCGAGGAACGTCTGTAGGTTTTCTTGCGCCGTCCGGACCGCGTGCGCAACGGCTTCCTGCACCAATTGGGTCCGCAGGCCACCCTGACCGTGAAACTTGGGCCTTTGCACCAGCGCCTCACCGGACGCAACCATCAAGATGCCGCGCGGAGGTTTGCTGAGTAACAGATCGACGGCGCAATCGGCCTCGATCTCGCCACTGCGGGGTAAAACGCTCAGGCGCTTGATCGTGCCGTCCACGATATAAGTAAACTCACCGCCCTCGGACACGTCGGCCACATCAACAGCGGATTTCGTAACACGAACCCCACGCAAGCTCTGCAATAATTCCTTGCGCATGTAGTCGCGAACCGGATCCGGCACATGACCACCCATGCGACCGACAGCGATTCTAGTTCGTGTTACCGAACGGCTGTTGGACGATGGCGCGATCGCCTGTGCAACGGCCGCCAGGTGAGCCTTCAGTTCTCGAAGCGCTTCGGTGGCAGACTGCCGAACCCGCGCCGAGTCATCCGCAAGACGATTGGAAATCGCAATCCGCGCAATTTCCGCCTTGGGATCACCCCCGGGGTTCCGGGCAAGCAATTGCACCGCCAAAACGCGTACGGTTTCCTCGGCATCGCGCGAAGCCGCAAACGCAAGCGCCGGAATTGCACGCGGATCGTTCTGGGCGGTGGCCGTTTTGGCCAGCAACACGGCGGCATGGATTCTAAGCTTGTAGTTCTCTCCGTACTTGACGACGGTGATGAGCTCGATGACGCCATCTCCGGCGACCGCAGGACGCATCCATCCAAGGGGTGCCGCACCGGCAACCAGCGCCAAAACCTTGCGCCGATCGATGATCATACAAGGATCATAGCGCGATCTCGTCCCGTTAATAAAGAAACGAGGTGTGGCAAATCGTCGCTGCGAAAAACCTGCGCCGAGGTAATCGACGCACTGTATTCGTATCGCGGTACATGTGGGTGCTGCGCGGCGGCGGGTCGCAAGCGACTGACGCGCCTAATACTGGTACCGTAGGCCAATGCGCGCTGCAAAAGGTGGCAAGCGAGAGATTGGATACTCGAAGAATTGCCCGTCGGATTGAACTACCGCCGTGGTGGTGCGCAGCGCCAAAACGTTGAGGATGTCAGCCGAGATCTGAACACGGTGTCCAATCAAGGGCTTGAGATCAAACATCGCCTGTAGATTGAACAGCGTGATGTCGGGCATGCGCAAGGACCGATCGTCGTCGGGATTCACCGTACCGTTCCAATCCTGACCGCGGCGCGAGCGAAAGTTCGAGAAGGACTGATACTCGTTGTTGAAGAAGTAATGGTTGTACGGACCACCGGTGACGAATTCGTAGATCGTTCCGGCCGAGAACCACGAGGTCACCTGATAGCTGCCCTGTATCTTCAGGTTGTGGCGAATGTCTTCGGTCAGAGGCCCGTAGAAATAGGCTTCTTGTCCCGGCGTATCCAGGTAGCCAGAAGTAAAGGAATTATTGCTGGTTCCCTCGAATCGCCGCCAGGTATACGAACCGTTGAGTTTCAGCCGACCTTCGCGTTTGCGAAGGATCGTACTCATGCTCAACAATCGCCGGCGCGACGAGTCCGGCGTTTCAAGATCGTAGATAAACTGGCTGCGTCCGTTTCGCCAGCCGCCATCGGTGCGGATGGCGGTCCCGCCCTGATTCCAGATGGCGTTCGTTTCAAGGTCGTCCCACTGGTGATCCATGCGGCGGTAAATGCCCGTCAGACCGAGTACCCATCCCGTCGCAACCTCGCGCTCGCCGTTCAAAACAAACTCGTGCGTGCGGGGCGGGTTCAATTTCGTACTACAGGAAGTTCCGTCCGCCCTAATTCCCGTCGGACCACAGGGCAAACCAATCGTCGTGGCGTCGTCTCCGCCCGACACGCGGCAGTTGCCCACGTACCCCTGGACGCTTTCGTCCCAGAAACACGTCTGGCTGAAAATGCGTCGACCGGAAAAGCGGGCCAGCGCCAAAAAGCCCGTATCCACGAGCTGTCCGTAGGCCGCCGACAGCTTCGTCCGTCCATCGTGCGTCGCATCCCATGCAACCTGGATTTGCGGTGTCAGGGTCAGGAAATCGGTGACGATGCGACCTTGATTGTCGTTGCTGATGCCTCGGTGCAATCCAATTTGCGGTGAAATCGTCACGTACCGTGTCGGTCTCCATTGATCGACAAGGTAGTACAGTTGATTCGTCGCACTCACATCGGAACGCAGCCAACCCGCGATGCAAGTCCCGTCGCGCTCTCTCGGATCATTCACGCAATACTCGCGCTGTGCGAATGGCTCGGAGCCAAACTTGAACAGAAGCTGATCGCCGCTGTAGGTTTCGGCGAGCGGATTGGAAACGTAGTCAAAACGGCCACCAAGTTTGATCTGGTGATTCCCGGTAATTTTCGAATCCTTGATCCAGGTCAAAACCGAAAAGGTTTGCAAACGACGTCGATTCTCGACCGACTGACGATTGGCATTGCGCCGACTGATCCCGGTGAGCACATCGAATTCAGCCGGAACATTGAGACAATCCTCATCGAACAAACACGACATCGGTCCGGCCTCAATCCGCTCTTCGAGAAAGCCGCTGCCGACATTCATCAACAGGTTGTCGGTGAGAATGCCGTGCCACTGCAGGCTGTTGAATGTGGTCCGCTGAAACTGCCGTTCTTCGGCCTCGTTCTCGACCAGGGGGCTCTGGATCGTGTTCTGAAAGTCAGCGACCGAGATGAATGATTTGACCTCCAATTTGTTGCGCGGGTTCAGCTGCCACGTCAGTTTGATGAAACCATCAAAGGCCAACACCGAAAACGGCGTGTGATTGGGAAGCTGTCCGGTCGGATCGGACGGTATCGCAAGGGTGTTGTTCTCGAGCGACCCCGAAACGAAGAACCAAACCCTGTCCTTGATGACAGGGCCACCGATGTTCAACGACAGCCGCGCAGAACGTTGCGTGTTTCGGTCCCGATTGTCGATAAACAAACGCAGATTTTCGTCGCTGTATTGCACGCGAGAATCCACCTCGAGGCGGTTCGAGCCCGACTTCGTCACCACGTTGATGACGCCGCCCGTGGTGTTCGAGTTTTCAACACCGAAAGCTGCGGTCTCCACCTGCTCGGATGCGATCGCGTCGTAGCTGAAGTTGGTACCAAAGGTGTGCGTCACCGGATCGGTCGTATCGAAACCGTCGACGTTGTAGCTGTTGTTGAAGTACGACCCACCCATGATCGAGGGATTGCCCGTTCCCGTTGAATCAACGACACCCGCCGTCAGGGTTGCCACCCCTTGATAATCGCGGCTCGTCAGCGGCACCGAGTCCAGAAAGTCCTTGTCAAACGTCTCACCGACGGTGGCGCGCGAGGTGTCGATGACCGGCGCTTTTTGTACGACGACAAACTCCTCGACTGCCCCCGTGTCGACTTCAAGGATTACGTCGATGTCAAAGCTCTGATTCTGGGAGATCCGAATGCCCGACTGCGTATAAGCCTTCATCCCCGGTGTTCGGGCCGACAGGGTGAACGCGCCGGGTGCTAGCTGGAGGAAGCGAAACTGGCCCTGATCGTCGGAGTAGGCAATCCGCTCGCCACCAATCTGCGTGGGCGAGGCAAGCCCGATCCGGATCCCTTTCAACGGATTGCCGGTTTGATCAAACACCACGCCGCGCAACATGCCGGTGGATTGCGCGTGCGCCGTTTCGGTGGACAAGACAACCACACCGACCAACGCCACAAGGATCGCCAGCTTTCGCAAGACAGGTTGAATGCCGAAACGCGTTTTCATTGCACCCCCGCAAAGTCATCGGGCCATGCGCAGATCTGCACACCGAAGTTCTGGCACATCTGTCCCTGCCCCAAATCGATCGTTTCCAACAGGTTCGTTCGCGGATTGGTCACTTCCGCGTTGGCCTTGCATTGTTTGTAGGTTTCCGTATCGAGAACATTTTCGTCGCAGAACTTGAGACAGATTCCGCGCGCACCCACCGAGAAACAACTGTAACCAGCGCGCGAGCCACAGCGTGAGTCGACAAAGTCCTGCGGTTCGCGGCCTTCGTTCTGCTTGGCGAGGGTGTTTTTTTCGCGCGGATCGCATCCGACGTAGCAAAACCCAAGCCGCGACGGAAAGCAGGTGTAACCCTTTTCGGATATCTCGTCTTTTTCCTCGCTGCAACGGGCAACTGAAAAGCCACAGCGCTGGCCGAATAGAACGGGTGGGTTATCGCAGAAACAGGTGTCCTTGTTGCATTCGAGCCCCAGCTTCGCGCAGGCCGGATCGCCGGAAGCGTCGATGATTCCCTGCAATCCTCCCTGCGGATCAGTCTTTTTCACGCCACACTGTTCAACCTCTCGGCCACGAACAGTCTGTAGCAAGCTTGGCAGCGAGCAAGGAACCGCAACACCGCGTGTCGCCAGGTTGTGCACAACAACCGGGCTGCGCGGAAATAGCTGATCGGCGTCGAGTTCACTTTCGTCCCGGAAAGCGTCGCGCACAAATTCACCCTGCACGATCACATCCCACATCCAGCGAATGGGTGTGTACCCCGGTTCGCCGGGTCGACCGGTAGCCAGGACCTGATTGCCGATGCGGGTCTCGGAGAATCCGTTTTGGTTGTTCGAGAAAAAGACGTTCGGAACGTACGCCTTCCCGACCGGCACCACGAGAATTTGCTTTTCCGCTTTTCCCGAACCCACTGACGTTCTTGAGATGTCGAAGGTGTTGATACCCATCGTTTTCACCTCGCTCGCCGTGTAGCGATTGCCCTTGTCGCCGCCAAGCGTCTGCCAACCGTTGGCGAGATAACAAAACGACAACTTGCGCCGGTACCAAACCTCCATCAACGGATGGAAGGTCGCCCGATCGGTCACACCTGGCGGTACGTCGGTGCGTTCATCGAGCAACGGGCAGTTGATGACCCGGTTGGTCGATTCCAGCTTGAAATCGCCCGCTGCCACGGCCCGATCCAGCGTCTTTTTGTGTTTGACCGCATCCGGATCGTAGTCATTGGGTACGAAGACTGCCATGACTTCCCACAGGCCGGTGTACAGAGCGGCCCCATTGTCAGATGGTGTCACATCGACGAGAGGGCGCTGATAGTCGCGGGACCCATCGCGAAGCGGATCGGAAACAAATTCCCGAAAACGATCCGCATAAGGCCGCTTGCGCGCCTCGGTGTTGAGTGCGGTACATCCCACCGGATCGGCACCTCCCACCGCACAAAAATCCTTCGGGTTGATGTTCCGAACGTCATGACCACCGCGAATGTGATCCGTCCCGTCGCGCTTTTCCCGCAACGGAGGCGCCATCAACGGTCGGCCATCCTTCGTGAAGAAAAAATACATCGCGTTCACGCGCGCTGCAGTGGGAAAGCCCGTTTCTCCCGACACGAAGGTCGCAACCGGTCCGAAATCGTAGTACTCGGCCTGTTGATCCTTCTCCCAGCCCTTTTGCGGATCAATCGATGTCGGGATCGAAGCGGTTCGAGCGCGTCCCTCACCGCCCATTTCGAGTTCCAACACGCCAAAGGCCTCGTCGTGGTACTTTTCGTCGCACGCGGCGAAAATGAGGGTGGATGTTGCAATCAGCCCGACCACGGCCGGGCGAACTGCGGCGGGTAACGATGCGCGCCGGATCATGGGAGCTGACATTTTTACCCCGGCATGCTGGAAATTGAAATGCATCGTGTTCCGAAACGGAGTTGGGACACCGAGACACACCCGAGGCGGCAGCCACCCATTGCCGATCCCGGCCAGGCGGGTCAAGGTCTAGGGCGACGATGAGCGCCGCCGCCCTGCCCCGCACCGGATCCGACGACGGGTCCATCCTGGACGCTTTCGTCACCTGGGTGGGCGCGCGCAAACTCACCCTCTACGAGGCACAGGAAGAGGCCGTGATGGCCTTGCTCGATGATCGGCACGTTGTCCTGTCCACCCCCACCGGGTCGGGCAAATCGCTCGTGGCGACCGCGCTGCTCTACCGGACGCTTTGCCACGGGCAAAAGGGCTTCTACACCTGCCCGGTCAAGGCGCTCGTCAACGAAAAATTCTTCGACCTGTGTCAGACCCTCGGCCCCGAAAATGTCGGACTGCAGACCGGCGATGCCGCCGTCAACCCGGGGGCCCCGATTCAATGCGTCACTGCCGAGGTCCTGTCGACTCTGTGCGTGCGCAACGCCACCCAACCCGGTGCCGTGGTCATGGACGAGTTCCACTACTACGCCGACAAGGAGCGCGGCATCGCCTGGCAGATCCCCCTCATTACGCTTCAGAAGACGCAGTTCCTCCTCATGTCCGCCACCCTCGGTGACATGTCGCGTGTTACGCGGGCGTTGGAGTCGTTCTCTGGCCGCAGCACCGTGCTCGTCAGCGGCATGACCCGACCGGTGCCGCTGCATTTCGATTACAGCGAGTCGTCGCTGCAAGAAACCATCGCGGAACTCGTTCGCCTGGGCCGCGCCCCGATCTACCTCGTCAACTTCACGCAACGCGAATGTGCGGCGCAGGCACAGAACCTGACCAGCATCGATCTCTGCACCCGCGAGGAGAAAAAGGCCATCCTCGAAGCCCTGAAAAAAGAGCGGTTTCCGTCGCCCTACGGCAAGGAAGTGCAACGGCTTTTGAAGGTGGGCATCGGCATTCATCACGGCGGCTTGCTGCCCCGCTACCGACGCCTCGTCGAGCGCATGGCGCAGACCGGAATGCTGAAGGTGGTGAGCGGCACCGACACCCTTGGTGTGGGCGTCAACATCCCCATCCGATCGGTGCTCTTCACCCAGCTTTGCAAGTTCGACGGGGTCAAGGACGGGATCTTGCCCGTGCGCGAGTTCCATCAGATCGCCGGACGAGCGGGGCGACGCGGCTTCGATGATCAAGGCTTCGTGGTGGCGCAGGCCCCGGCGCACGTCGTCGAAAACCGAAAGTCGGCAGCCAAGGGCAAAAAGTTCGTTCCAAAATCGCCACCTGGCAAGGGTTATGTCGCCTGGGATCGCGGGACCTTCGAACGCTTGCAGGCCGGCACCCCGGAGCCGCTCGAATCCCGCTTTGCCATCAACCACGGCCTCTTGTTGGCCGCATTGCAAGCCACCGGAACGGATCCACGCCGGGGCGGCGGATACCGCCATCTGCTGGGGCTCATCCTGCGCAGCCACGAAACCCCCGGCAGTCAGCGGCGCCTCAAACGAATCGCAGCACAACAGTTTCGCATCTTGCGGCGCTCGAACCTTATCGAATTGCGCCGCGACGACAGGGCGCGCAACCCTTACCCAGCCGCGCACGAAGATCTGCAGCGCGACTTCTCTCTCGACAACACCCTCGGTCTGTATGTCGTCGAGACCTTGCCACTGCTCGAAAAGCTCCTGCCGCCATCGCCGGTAGAAAACGCGCTGAATGTGTTGTCACTGGTTGAGGCCATCGTCGAAAACCCGCGGCCCATCTTGATCGCACAGCAAGATCGCGAAAAGGGCATTGTCATCAATGAACTGAAAGCCCGCGGCGTGGAATACGAAGAACGCATGCAAGAGCTTGAAAAGGTCGAGTGGCCCAAGCCCAACCGGGATTTCATCTACGAAACGTTTGGCGCGTTCGAGGACAAACACCCCTGGGTCGGCGACGACAACATCGCCCCCAAGGGCATTGCGTATGAACTGTGTGAACGCAACATCGGCTTCAATGATCTGGTGCGCGATCTGGAGATCGCCCGCTCCGAAGGCGTTTTGCTGCGCTATTTATCGGGCGTGGTTCGCACTTTGGTGCGCGGCGTTCCGGCGCAGTTTCGCGACGAGTCTGTGAATGATCTCATCGTGTACCTTGAAACCGCAGTACGAATCGTCGACGCCAGCCTGCTCGAAGAATGGCAATTGCTAACAGGGCAAATCGTGGAG
>JAWXBF010000328.1:0-7960 GCA_034439895.1 Deltaproteobacteria bacterium | reverse complement strand
CGAGCCCTCAAGCGCAGCGTCGATCGTCGGCGCGGCCGCGGTTCCCGCCGTGTTGGCGGCCCTTCAAGCGTTTAAGGCCCATATGGCGACGAAACACGACAACGAAAAAGAGGAATAGGCCACCATGCAAGACGAACGAATCGAGTACAGAGGTTTTCACTTCGGGCATACTTTTGCTGGCGTTGTTGGGCGGAGCCGCGGCAGCGTACCTGACGGCCCCTCGTGCGGGGGCGGTGACACGGAAACGTTTGCTGCGCATTGCCGATGATGCGGGCGATTCGATAACCCGCGTTCCAGAGGCAATACAAAAAGCCACGGAAGCCGCCCGAAATGCGTTTATCGAAGCTTTAAAGGAGTCTGAAAAGCGTTAGTGACCTTATGTTGATCCTCGGGCGGACGCGTGAACAGAGAAGCGAAAGGGAATTGGAACGTGAATCAAAATTCAACGCACACGAGGTGTGCGGCCGCATTTTTGCTCTGTATCCTTTCCGGCTGCGATGACAGCGACCCCTCCCAGGCGCGCGACGACCAGGATGCCGCGACAGGCGGTAATTCCGCGATCGGTGGCAGCAGTACCGTTGGTGCCCCCGGCAAGGCGGATGGCGGAATGGTCGATGCCGCACCAATGCCGAGCCCCGACGCAGGCCCCGTGTGCGCCGCGCCATGTATTCTTGCTTTGACGCAACCGTGCGCGCCGCCCGCCACCGACACCTGCACCGAACAGGTGCAGCAAGGCAATCAGATTCGCCGCTGTTTTTCCTCGGGAACCACTTTTCAGCGAAGCGGGAACGGCATCGCGCGCGAGGGTGATTCGTTGATGTTTGTGATTCGCCGCAAAGACGGCGGCACCTGCTACACCGCTACTGCCGATCGAGATGGCATCATTTACCGCGATGGCAACGGTCCCGGCAATCCGTATAGGCCCGATCGACATCATACCCAGCAGCAAAGAAGCTCAAACCCTATCTCGATTTTTCATACTCACGCCGTCATCTCGGTTGCCAACGGCGTCGCTGGTGAATCGTCGGCAAAGCTCACCCAATCAGCGTCAAAGCGCTGGTACCGCTCGATTTCCGCGAGCGTCACCTGATCGGTGCCAAGAACATCAACGCCTGCGCATTCGATGCCTGGCTTAAATTGTGTCCAGAATCTCTCGACATCCCGATCAAGTTCGTCGAGTTTTGTCGGCCAATCAGAATCTTTCTTGACCAAGGCGGGCGCTACCACGATGAGGTGAACTTTGTACGGAATCTCCGCCGTAAGTTCTTTCAAGATGTTGAGCCTAAGGTAAACGCCCTGGATCCACCGACTGTGCTTCTCAAGAAGATCCACCCAATCGCGCATCCTCGAGCGCCACCGAACATCAAATGCGGTTGGGAACGCTGCCCGAATGTAGCGCTTTGCCAACCACTCGGCGATCAGGCGTCTCCCCTTATCGTCGAGAAAACGTGCCGGAGCTTCGTTACAAAGCAATTCGCGGGGCAACGTCCAGCGCTCATGGACCTTTAAACGCAAGACGACATTGTTGTTACGGTCGTCGACGGCATCCAAGCGTAAGACCCGCGGGTTCCTCCCCCATGCCTGCTGCTTATCCACGGACTTTAGGCCGACTTCCTCGGCTCGGATCACCTCTACCGTCGGCTCCTTTTCGATGCTGCCGTTCACGACGTCACAATCGTGGCTTACAACGATCAGCCAGTCTGTCTCCGAAAACACCACACCAGCAGGCGCATGGACGTCACGGACAAGCACCGGACCGAGGATCGCTCCTTGGCGCCATCCGTGTTTCTCGATCGCGTCGGCATCGAAAATTATCGACATCACGCTTCAGCTTTTCGGCCAATCTCGCATCGCAATGTTTCGAGCAAGCTGGTCGCGCCGCTCGCCGTCTGAAGGATCGTCAAACCCAATGGACCGAAGTTGTTCTTCCCTCCGAAGCCGACGGTTTTCAGCTTGTTCGCCGAGCGATTTGGCCTCACGTACGAGCTCAAGAAAACGCACCTCATCAATCACCCTAGCGCTCAGGACATCGAAAAGAGATGGGGTGCCATCGCTGAGAGATTGGCGCAAAAACCGTGGAATCAGGGGATCGGCACTCGTGACACCTCCCCTCGACAGTAACCTCAACAACGTCGTTAAGCGCTGCGCGTTGGATGCGTTCGGATCCCTACCTTCCAGCCAGTCGTAAAGCGTCGGACGCGACACGCCAAGAACTACGGCAAGTTGGGTTTTGTTGAGCGACAATGCAGCAAGAACCTCACGCGCTTGATCGGCGACCGACAAGACCAGATCGGAGCGTGATACCGATGCTGCATGCTCAGTCGCGGGTTGAGCTCGATCGTCAAAAACTGTGGTACTGGTACCAACGTGCGGCAGATACGGACCGTACCCAACGGCGGCAAACACCACCACACCAGCGCTGCCCGATCGGAGCATCCGCAACACACTCCATTCGACCTCTGAATTCGCGGGGGAAGAGCCCCCGCTTGATTGGTAATGAGGCGCGCTGAAGGTCATCGCCAAACCTCAATCGCCTTCGCGCTCACGACATGTTCGTGAAACGTCTCAATCAGGTGGTCGTGCATTTCGTATGCGCGTTCAATCACCCACGCAGCATCCGGATTAAAGTTTCCCTCAATAAAGTGATCCATGTCGACGAGCGTGGCAAGTCTACCCTCACGCGCCCGTGACGTGTGCTTGGGCGAAGCACCTGCGAGATCGGGAGGGAGGTCGAATCCTCGATCGTTTTGCGCGATGCGAACGATCATCGTACCCTCAATATCGCCAACCGATGTTCGGCCCACGCTCTCAACGTGTAGGCGATGCGACTGGGGCGTGAAGACCTCATCCGCGACGCCGTGAAAACCCGGTCGCAGGTAAACACGGTAGTCCTCGCCATCGCCGGGTTGAACAAGATCGATGTAACGGAGACCGACCCGTTGAACGAGACCGAACCGATTTTGCTCCGTCTTTTCAAGAACGGTTCGGACAGCCATTTCAAGTTTTGCGGCAAACCCCTCGAACCTTTCGTAAGCAGTAGTTTGCAACACGACGCTGTCCTGGACGACCAACACGCTCCAATGCTCGTCCCTGTTCCGATACTCCCAACTTTCTTGTTCTACAGTGTTAACGCCAGACGGCGTTATGGTGAGTTGATTTACCTTCCCAGCGCGTTCGATCGGGAATCCTTGGCGCCGGAACTCCTCCTGAATTGCGGGTATGTAATCGGCAATCTTCCGCACCGGGCTGAAACGAACCTGGCAGAGAACCAGCACCAACGGTTGCTTGGTCAAATCCACGTATCGACAGTTTCGGTTGGTCGCCATTCGGTATCTTCTTACACTGAAGCTTACATTCTACACAACAGTTTAGGCTACAAACTTATTCCAGAATTTGCCTCGGAAGGTACGTCGCCCACCTGGTGCCGCCGCAGCGCGCCCACGATCAGGCGTCTGGGGGGTCTCGAATGAAAAGTTAACGCATATCTGCTATCGGACATGGGTCTGACACCGGCCTGTACCGTCCACCAAACCAAAGGTGGCATCTCTACTTGGGAGAAACAGGGGCCATTTCTAAATGGGTCTGACACGCCTGGCGGGGATGCCTTTATGCTCCGACCCTTTCCGCCGCCATCGGGAGTAAGCTCTCGGCGCCTGACGGGGGACGCACACACCTCCTGGCAGACAGAAGCATGCCTTCCAGAACCCCCCTCGCATCTGTTCGCCCAGACCGGCCGGCGTTTTACTGGCTGGCGACCGTCGTGCTGCTCATCGCGATCCTTGCGCGCGGGCAGGAGGTGCTGATTCCGCTGGTGCTGGCGATGGTGATCGCGTTCGCCCTCAGTCCACTCGTCAAGATGGTCGAACGGAAGCTGGGCCGGGGCCTCGCTGTCGCGCTGGTGGTGCTGGTGACTTTGGCATCGGTCAGCGCCTTTGGTTTCCTGCTGAAGTCGCAGCTGGTCGACCTGTCAGCGCAGATGACCAAGTACTCCGATTCCATTCGCAAGAAGATGCAGGACCTGCGCGGAGATTCCGGCAGTGGCCTGTCGGGCCTGTCCAAGGCCGTCGACAAGGTCGCCCTCGAGATGGACGAGAAGGTCGCCGAGAACCGCGACGCCCGCCCGGTCAAACTGGTGCCGGCCGGGTCCACGGCCTTCGAGCGGCTGGAGGCCACCGTGTTGCCGGTGTTCGAGCCGCTGGCCAAGGCGCTGATCGTGCTGGTGTTGGTGATCTTCCTGCTGATCCAGCGCGAGGATCTGCGCGACCGTTTTATCCGCCTGGCCGGCCGGCGAAACGTGACCCTCACGACCCGCACCCTGGACGAGGCGGGCGAGCGAATCAGCCGATTCCTTCTCCTGCAGTCGGCCATCAACGCCGGTTTCGGGATCGTGATCGCCCTGGGACTGTGGGGGTTCGGTATTCCCTATCCTGCACTGTGGGGTTTCGTCGCGGCCATCCTGCGCTTCGTCCCCTTCGTCGGGTCGCTGCTGGCGATGGTCATGCCGACCATGTTGGCGTTCGCTCTGTTCGAGGGTTGGTGGCAGACGGGCGCGACGCTCGGTCTCTTCGTCGCCCTGGATGTGATCGCGGCCTACGCCGTCGAACCCGTCGTCATCGGCAAGAAGACCGGAGTCTCTTCGATGGCCATGCTGGTGTCGGCGATCGTCTGGACGTGGCTGTGGGGCGCGGCGGGATTGGTGCTGTCGACGCCGCTGACCGTCTGCCTGGTGGTCCTCGGCAAACACGTCCCCCGGCTGCAGTTCCTGTCCGTGCTGCTGAGCGACGAACCGGCCCTGGATCCCGATCTGGTTTTCTATCAGCGCCTGCTGGCCGGCGACGAAGACGAAGCCGGCGAGATCCTGGAGAAGGCGCTGCGCACCCTGTCGCGCGAGCAAATGCTGGACGCGGTGATCATTCCCGCGCTGGTAATGGCCGAGCACGACCGCGGCACCGACGTGATCGCCGAGGCCGACCATGTCTACTTCATGCACGCCACCTTGACGCTGGTCGAGCACCAGACCGCCGCGCAGGTCACCGCCACCGCCGCCGCCGAGAAGGACCGCCTGGCCGATACGGCGGCCTTGCCCCGGCGTCGCATTCTGGGCGTCCCGGCCCGCAACGAAGCGGATGAACTGGTGTGGGAGATGTTGCGGCAGCTCTTCGACACCACGCGGTTCGACGTGCAATCGCTGAGCGCCGACACCCTCGTCTCCGAGGTCATTGCTGCCGCCGAGGAAAGCACGCCCGACCTGATCTGTGTCACCTCGGTGCCGCCCGGTGGCCTCGTGCACGTGCGTCACCTGTGCAAACGTCTGGCGGCACGTTTGCCTGAACTGAGAATTCTGGTGATTCGCCCGGGCGTCACCGGCATCGCGCAGCAGGACGCCGCCCAGAAGCTGATCGAAGAAGGGGCGACCGACGTGGCCTTCACGTTGGCCGAAGCACGAACGCGCGTCGATCAGCTGTCACTGCTGGCCGGCGTCCCCCTAGAGACGCCCGCCGTCGGGTCGGGCGCCACCCGCCGCGCCTAGCGCCTGCAAGAGCGAGTGATCCGGCGAGCACGCGTCACGGTTGGGCGCGTGGCGGAACGGCGATGGTCAAGTGCAGCACCGACCGCGCATCACACGGATCGCGGAGCCCTCGGCCATCAGCGCGGAATGAACCTGTTTCATGTGGCGAGTCAAAGAATCTGGATAGAACCGTAGGACATCTCCTTGCAATCGACCTTCCACGTCCGTCCACACGCGCCAGCGAGGATGTTCAACCTCGTATTCGACTGTGTTGTCTTGACCGCGCTTGGCGTAACCGAAGTATTGCTCCGTGATGAACTCCGACAGGCTACCGGCTTGCAAGGATTCAGCTTCGCCGCGCGCTTCCATCCATAGACTGCTGGCCCTGCCCTCGTCTGACCAGCTGTATTGCATTTGAATGGATCGGTCGCCAAGTGTGCGTTCGAGGCATGTTGGGAATTGCGCGTATCTCTCGCCGAAAAAAAAGTTGGCCGTCTTGGCAATGAGGGCGAAGGGCACTATTTCTCGAACGAAGACGACACCCCTTCGCACGACTTTTTGGCCTGCTTCGATCACGGTCCGCTTTACATAAAACCGAAGATTGATCTCTTCAAAATCGCAGCACACGGGCAAGGTCATCCCCGCGACCGAGGTACCGGTGAATGCAAAACCCACGAGCGACACAAGTTGTTCGCTCTGCCAGTCATCCAGTTCCAGGCCATCGGGTAGGTATTCATCCAAGGCCTCGGCGGGGACGGCGAAGTTGATCAGAACAAGCTGCTGCCATTGGGCCGACAGAAAAACATCGGTGCGCGTCGGAAATATCGGAAGGTTGGTGTCCGGTCGTTCTTGAAACAATTTGCGTTGTTCGATCGGCAATACGGCGCAGATGTCAGGATCCTTGGCCTTGCCGAGGATTTGATAACGGTGGCGCGCATACAAGTCATATACGGCATTCGAGATCGACAGAGGCACGATCCGCAGCAAGCCGAGCAGGAGCCAGGGCCAACCGAGTTCCGAAAAGATCGCAAAGACGGCCTGCGCGCGCGCCCTGAGTTCGCCGTTCTTCCAAACCACCAAGCTGCTCTTGAGATCAAGATCAAGCTGGACTCGAATCTCGTCTTCCCATCGACTGCCTCTCAAGTTTGCAAGCGGAATGAATCGGAATCGCGCGCGTCGGCGTCGTCGCAACAGGAAACGAACCACCATGTGGCAGCTTGCGCAGTCGCCATCGAAAAAAACCAAGACCGGATCGCAGGGAAGATCGTGCCGTCGATGCCCGTTGGTTTCGCTTGAGGTCAAGGCGAACCTTGGACCAGACTTAAACGTCCGATAAACGAGATTCTGGAGATGACGTTGATAATTTTCATTCGAGACCCTGCAGACGCCGATCAGGAAAGCCGGATCGTGTTGGCTTTCGTTGGTTGTGCGACGATACGCCGTTGATCTACCGAATGGGACACAGAACAAACTCGCACGAGGAACACGCGCGACTGGCGCATTTTCACAGGATTGAGGTTGAGAGTCAATGTCAATGGCGAGATCTTTCGCGCAGGAACCGTGGCCGGTGGCCAGCCTTCAGCGAAGGCACGAAACGACCGATGCTTCCAAGGTGAAGTGGGCATCCCTCGTGATGGTTGCAATCGTCAGCGGGTCCAGTTTTGGCTGCGTAGACCTGACCACGCCGAGCGAGGTGACTAAACCCGATGGTGCGGTCGCTCTCTACGACAGCTCGATCGCGATCGACACGCGCGCGCCGCCGGATGGCTCGGCCGGGCCACCCTTGGTCTTCGATTTCGAGTCCGATACCCAACGATGGTCGATGATTCTTGACAGCCGATCCAAAGGCTTCGCCGAGCCCATGCAAAGCGATGAACAGGCGCAAACGGGGACTGGCTCGCTTCGGCTTCCGATTGCGTGGAGTGCAAAGGACGAAAACCTGTTCGTGGGTATTGAAGCCGACACTGGGGAACTCGGATTGCGCAGTACGGTTTCCAAGATCACATTCAACTTTTGGTTGCCCCCCGACCACAAGGTCGGATCCGTTCAAGCCTTCATCCTCGGTTTCAATGCACCATTGCGCTGGCAGAGCGTCAACAATTTCCAACAGGGAGGCCTGCGCGCTGGCGATTGGACGACGTTCGAACTCGCGTTTGCCGATGGCTACCCCGTCGCACCTGGATTGTCTGCGATCGGACTTGAACTAAGCGCAAGTGCGGCCTGGTCAGGCGCTGTCTTCGTCGACAACGTGAAGGTCGAATTCGTCGCGCCCTGAGGCGTGAGCTTGATGTCGATCGAATCGTCGGTGATGGTACGCACCGCACCTTTTCCACCCGGTGGCGTGTCCTCGGCGCGTGTCTTGCGAATCCCGTCTCCGTCTAGGCTGAACAACGTTGCCCCGGGATAACTGAGCAGAATCGGGGAATGGGTCGAGATCAAGAACTGCGCGTG
>JAWXBF010000327.1:0-13143 GCA_034439895.1 Deltaproteobacteria bacterium | reverse complement strand
GAGCTATCAGGAAGAGGCATTTCTGGCGCACATCGCGGGCGGCATCGCGTGGGCCGGCGGACGTTTCACGCGACCAGGACTACCCCCAGGCGCCGTGGTCGTCCTCGAGGAATTCGACGCGATTCATCCACCCGGCATTTGGGATATTCACAACCACCCTAGCCAGTTTCATTATGAGGTCCGCAAGGATGCCCTGCTGATGTCGGATCACACGGTGGGATACGCCGCGCCCAATCAACATCTCACACGGCGCAAGTTTCCATTGAACCCACAACGCCCCTATGCCGTTGAGTCGCAGATCACGATCCACGTCGACGGCACCGAATCGGATCCAAGTTCGTTTTGCTACAACGTAAACGTCGCCGGGGCTGATGGCGATTTTGGTCCCATCTCGACCTGGTCGGTTCCAATTGACTATCACCACGAGTGGCCTCCCAGCGTCACGAAGTTTGCGGGCTTCAATAACGGGGTCTTCTTTGCGCTGGGGCAAAAAGATCTTCCCTGGTGCCGCCAAAACAGGGAGTACACGTACCGACTTGCCGTCAACGCCGACCTACACGGAAAAACCAAGTCCAAAACGGTGTCCGTGCTCGTCAAAGAGGGCGCGGTGGTGGTTGAGACCACACAAGCGGACTACAGCAAATCGCCATACCAACCGCCCTCGAACGCGCCGGTTAGGTTGGGTGTGAACACGCACGGCGGCAACTGGACGATGAAGAACTTGCGCGTGTTCTACCTACCGTTAGACCGCAGGCGCTAGGCTTTCGATGAAACCAAAAACCGACACCGGCATCAGATGCGGGCAAACCTAGGAACGATTCCCCCCTCAAGGAGCCCCCGATGATTCTCGTCACTGGTCCGACCGGTCAAACCGGTCATGTCGCCGTCGATCAACTCTTGTCGCAAAAGCGGCCGGTCCGAGCGCTCGTCCGCAACGCGGAAAAAGCAGAGGCGTTGCGTGCGCGCGGCGCCGAAGTGGTGGTGGGGTCTTTGGAAGATCCCGGTATGTGGGAAGGCGCACTCAAAGGTGTGAAGTCTGTTTACTTTCTGGCGCCGCCCGATCCCAAGGCAACCGATTTGGTGGGACGCGGAGCCAAGATTGTCGATCACTTCGTGGCTGCCCTCAGCAAGAGTACGGTAGAGCATGTGGTACTTTTGTCGTCGGTTGGTGCGCAGCACGCTGCGGGCAACGGCCCGGTGAAGATCCTGAACAACGCCGAGCAGAAGATTGGTGCCACCGGAAAGAAACTAACCGCACTGCGCGCAAGTTATTTTATGGAGAACGCTGCGGGCATGGTGGGGTTGATGAAAGCACAAGGGATCGTCCCATGTTTTTTCGATCCGGCGAGCAAGATCCCAATGGTGGCGAGTGCCGATATCGGGCGCGTGGCGGCTGAGCTTCTCACCGATCCTCCCGCAACCAGTGGCATCGTTGAATTGGAAGGTCCGGTGGCGCTAAGTTACGAGGACGTTGCTGCAGCCTTTTCCACTGCGCTCGGTAAGACCATCACCGCTGTGCCGGTGCCTGGACCCGGCATCGTACCGACACTCGTGCAGGCGGGATTTTCGGAGAATGTCGCAGGCCTTTACGCGGAGATGTCTGCCGGTATCGCAAACGGCGTGATGGTCTTCTCCGGCGGCAACGCACGCCACGTGCGCGGCAAGATCACGATCGCGGAAATCGCCAAACAGTTCGCCGCATAGCCCCTGCGTCATCACGCGACCCCGTGCGACAAGCCCGGCCGCTATGCCCGGCCGGGCTTGTCAGGTATTCTGGGCTCGTGCAGCTTCAAGACGGACCAGCATGTGGTTTTGGGCAAGCGCTGGTTGAGAGATCTGCACTAAGCGAGATTCTGGCGGCGTAAATGTGAGCGAGATCACAAAACGTATCACGGACGGGCGCCGGGCGCAGTTCGAGGATATTGTCGCACGTTGAGAAATAGTTGGGTACTCGGCGGCATTCGTTAAGGTACTTTGCGATCATGAATTTCCCTGGTTTCCGCGATGCCTCAGGATCTCGTTTTCGTCGGCGCCAGTTGCTCGCGGGGGCAGCGCTGGCACCCTTCGCCCCCCTTTCCGGCATCCGTCCGGTGCAAGCGGCCTCTTCATTGTCAGGGCCCATGTCCATCTACATCAACTGGGGCGCATACGACGAATTGTCGGATAACGTACCGTTAACAGAGAAGCTGGCGATGGCGCAGTTCGACGAACTGTTGCGGTTGCGTAAGGCGGGCGCCCGCTTCGATTGCTACTTGATGGATTGCTTCTGGTTCGACGAGAAGGGCAGTTATCGCAAATGGCGAAGCCCGAATTTCTCGGCGTCGGGCGGGCAGCGTTGGTTGGCCCAGTGCAAGCGTCATGGAATCAAGCCAGGGTTGTGGGTGGGCATGAACGCGAACTGGGGTGCCAACGCAAAACCTGTCGTGCAGGCTTGGAAGGATTCCCACGATCCGCGTGTGTCCGCCATGAGCCTGTTTTCGGGCGGCTTCCTCGGTGACTTCATGCAGGCTCTGCAAAACTGGTACGACCAGGGGGTTCGCATATTCAAGTTCGATTTTGCGGATTTCTCGGCCGCGCCCGATTCTGTGCGGGAGACGATGACACCGGCGGAGATCCGAAGCGTCAATGAACTGGCCTTCATGGCGGCGCTGGGTCGCTTTCGCCAGCGAAACGCGGGCGTCGTGACGCTCGCTTACAACGGGTTCGGAGGACGCTACGAAAACACCTTCGCGCCACTGTCGCAGGACTGGGATCAGCGCTGGCTGCGGGTGTTCGATGCGCTTTATTGCGGCGATCCGCGCTTCTCGGATGTGCCCATGTGGAATTGGTGGCGATCAATGGATCTGTATAGCGATTACATGGTTCATCGATTTCATCGCGCCAACGACATTCCGCTTTCGCGCATCGATTCGAGTGGTTTCATGATTGCGAAAACTGGTACGGGCTACCACCGGGGCAAAAGCGCCTTTCGAGGCATGCTGGTGCTATCCCTTGCGCGGGGAGGGTGGGCCAATACGTACTACGGTAATTTGGATCTCTTGAACGATGACGACGCGCATTTTTTTGGTCGCGCGCAAGCACTCTTCCTTCCGCTGCAGGCGCTAGGGCAATCGTTCACGTTTGGGCCATCGCCCGGAGAGGGCAGTGGGCCTTATGGCTTCGCAAGCCTCGACACCACGGGTGGCGTCTTTACCGTGGTGAACCCGACACAGAAGGTGGCCACCCTCACGCTGCCGCAGCTTTCCCGCTTTGGCGTTGCATTGGACGCGGGCAGGATTTTGTTTCGCGACGCGGGCTACGTGCCCACGCTTTCGGGAAACCAGCTGACGCTGGGGCCCGAACAGATGGTGTCGGTGGGGTTCGGACGTCATGCCGATGCGGTCTATGATCTCGGGGAAGAGCCCGATGTGATCATTCCGCGCAGAATTGATGTTCTGCCGGCGCAGCCAAAACAGACCGCGACGCGGGTCACAGAGCTGCAAGTGCGTGTACCGCAGGGGCGAGATCTGCGCGTGGTGGCACGGCAGAAAGATGCCAAGGGGCGCCCGGTGCGCACCACGGGCGGTCCTCCGCCTAATGGACGCCCGCTGGGTGCCTTCATCAAGTTGGCCGCGGCGCGCGGAGGCGACGCACTTCCCATGGAGACCCGGTACGACCGCGTCCTTTACAGCGGACTTTCCTGGGGCGTGGGGACCGTGGCCGCACCGCATGCTGCAACAGGCACGGTCGATGTTCGCGTCGAATCGCTCGATCCCCTGGTGGATCGGTTGGAGGTTGAGCTCTTCGCTGTGGAACGCTGAGGCCGGGACGAGTTGTCCTCCGATCAGGCGACTACTCGATCGCTGGATGTGCTACGAGTGGTCCTGGGATCGTCCCACCAACGGCTGGGCGCTGTGGATCGACGGCAAGCCGAACTACCGCCTGACCTTTACGCAGGCCTCTTCGGGCGATTCCGCGGCGTGCTGGGGAGTCACCCCGGTCGCTGGCATCAGCCTGGGATGGATGCAGGATCATGCCACCACATCGCCGCTCGCGATGAGGATCGACGACGTGGCGATAGCGGAGCATAGGATTGGCTGTCCCGGCGGCACCGGCCATTGATTCGCGACGAGCGCGGCGTCAACGCAGAAAGGACGTGTTCTCGCTCATGGTTTCAAGCGAGTAACCGTACTGCACTTTAGAAAAGTGCTACCCACAGCAAGACTGAGGCGGCGACGAGCGCAGTCCCCAGGATCATGTCGACAATGTTCGGCGCATGAATCGTGAACAACCGATCATCAATCGCACTTAGAAATCGCAGCACCATCGGCCGATATTGTGGCAACACCACGACGTCGCCTTCGATCACCTGCGCCGCCCGGCGACCACTTTCGACGGCAGCTTCAATGCTCCACAGATCGGCGTCGGTCCTTGTATGTGCGCCAGCCAGCAGCAAGTTGGACACGGGAGTCCTTTGCGTCGGCTGCCACTTCTGGGTGTGGATCGTATTTGCCCACTTTGGCTGTCGGGGCTGAATGCCGTCCGCTGAGAAAGTCCACTCGTGCCAAACCTCGATCTTCTGAACTGCGAATGACGCCAGCGAACGACCATTGTTGGCCTCGCGAATCAGCGCGTCCAGTGAAACACAGCGAAGCAACTGAGTTTTGACCTCCTCGATGAACTGCTCTTTGGTGCATCGTTCAAGTGGGAGACCATAGAGTCTGCCGGGAACGCTCGACACGCACGCGGTGCCGGTCCACAAAGCCGCGATGCCCTCCCCAAGTTCAACGCCGGGCGACCATGCCTGCTCTTCGGCAAAAATGGTCAAGTCGAATTCCGAATCGGCAAGCACCACAGCGCAACGTTTTCGGGGCCAACGGATCGTTTCGCTGAACCCGATACAGAACGAGACTTGAGTATGAGGGCCGCCTTTAACGAGTGGTCTAAACAAACAGAGTTGATCAAGGCGAGCCAACTCGGGGGTTCGCTCGACAATGTCGGCGGCGGCGAAGGGGTTGGTTGCCAAGACATGAAGCGCGGCGTGCACCCGGGTGCCGGACACAAGTTCCGCCTCAGTCACCCGCGTTCCATCAAACTCAAGGCGATGCAACGTCTCTTCAAAGTGAAACCGTACTCCGCGTTCACTGAGATGCCGCACCCATTTGTCGAACCAAACTTCACTGCTAGGTCCGCGCAGTAGAAGCCATCCTGAGCGCGCGTCTTGAACCCAGGCAGGCCCCTCAGCATCCGCCGGGTGTGCATGCGCGGGCTTGGTTACGAGCTGCCTGCGGAAGAACAATCCAGCCTGGTGAAGGGAGACGTGCGTCCAATCTGATCCAATCCAGGGGCCAAAGCAGGCAGCCCACGTCGACCAAGCCTTGGCGCTTAGCAACTTACGCCATTGTTCCGCAGCGTTGAGCGTCGAGTAACGTTCGATGCTTCGCCGATTTGCGGTCCAGGTTTTGATCATCAAATAGGCACCGCACAAACGGTCGAGCTGGGTCGCTCGAAACATTTTGCGAACATCAACCATCCATGAGGTCGAATCGTCGAATTCCGCCTTTCCTTCGTCGGGGGCCACCCCGAAATCGATAGGCCGCGACAGGGCGCGCTCATAGACGCTGCCTTTGTCATCGAAGGCAATCTGTTTCAATAGGTCAAAGACGTTGTGGTACCAGGGTCCCATCCCATGCCAAGAATATTCAGTTGGCATGTTTCCATTGCCGGCCTCCCGGGCGCTTCGAAAGAACCCCCCCACCTCCGGATTGGACTCGTAAACCGAGACGCTCCAGCCCCGCTTAACAAATTCATGGGCCGCGCTTAATCCAGCGATACCCGCGCCGAAAATCGCCACAGTTTTTTCGGCCGAGGGCAGCGCCGAATCCGCGTTATCTTGGCTCATTACACCAGCGAAAATGCAAGGTGGGCGCCGCCGGACGAAGGCCTGCAATTCTGCTCGTCATTCGCGCAACCCCAATGTCTGCCGATAGCGTGAAAAGCATCGCTCACCTGCGCGCAAACGCATCACAGCCCCTTCGGCAATTGGGCGTGTCAGGCGCGGATCCATCGTGACGAGCGGTAGCAACACTTCGCGGTTCCAGGCCTGCGAATGCTGAACATCCAGCGTGGCATGCAAAGCGAAATACTTTCGCGCTGCGGGTTGCACACCCAGTCGCTTCAAACCCGCGTTAACAAAAACGGCACGTGTCGGTGCGGTCAATTCAATCACGCCCAACGCGCCCACGCTGTGAAAGGCATACCGTCGATTGCTTGCCAGTCCCGCCATGAGATTGCCAAGCGCAATTGATTCCCAAACCGTCTGGTCGACCGGCAGGTGTAAGTCCAATGCCGTGGAGAGTTTTTCAAGCAGCGGGCCGTGCATGCCAAGCTGATTCCCTCGCCCCATTTCATCCCAGTAATTGCGCGCCATCTCGACCTTCGCGGTGGCTGGCATCTTTACTTGCGTGAGCGCCAAGAGATCCTCAAAACCCGCCTCGCCCGCTACCTCCTGGCCTAAAAACCATCGCATCTCTTCCAGAGTGCTTGTCTCGGCCAACCACGGAAACAGGCGATCGTTTTGCCCCGGTCCGGACTGTTTGAGCGTCTCAAACCAAGTCACGAAGGCAATCGGATTTTCGGGAACATTGGCGACCTGACTTGAGACAGCGGCGCGCTCTCGCTCGATGAAGGCCGTCTCCGCGAGCCGCAGGCGATTCTCCTGAAACATATTCAGGGCCCCTTCATCGAAAGGGAACGCTGGCCTGAAGCGAAACTCATTCAACCGAAGAAGGTCCCGGTGAAGCTTCGCCACCGACGCATCCGTTGGAGCCAGTGGAACGTCTATACTGAGGTTGTTAGGGTGGGGTGCAAGGTGCATCGCCACTCCACACATCAAAGATCGTGCCACTCCGATCTGCCCCTCTTCACGGCAAGAACGTCCGGCAGTGTTACCAAAACCACACGTCCGTTGCGAAAGTCACACGTCCGGATCGTGCGCTAACCTCTGCGCGAAATGCGTTTTCTGGGTATCGGTGACAGCGTTGAGCTCGCAGATCTCTATTTGCGTCTGCAGACCGCGGGGCACGCGGTGCGGGTGCGCGTGGCCGAAGCCGAAGCGGGCGACGTCCTTTCGGGCATGCTCGTAAAAAGCGATGGACCCTTGATTGAAGATTTGGCGTGGGTCGGCAAACGACACACAGGGGGCGTGATTGTTTTCGAGGGGGTTGGCCACGGCGCGCTCCAGTCTCGTTTGCGTGCAGAAGGGTATGCCGTCGTGGGCGGCAGCGTTTTTGGCGATCGCCTGGAGATGGATCGAGCCTTCGGTCAGTCGGTGCTCCATGAATTAGGCCTTCCCACGGCAGCCATCCACGAGGTCGACGGATTCGACGCAGCGATTGCGTTTGTAAGCCAAACCAAGCAACGCTACGTATTGAAGTTCAACGGCACCGGGTTGTCGTCGACGTGCAGTTATGTGGGAATGCTTGACGGCGGTGCAGACATGCTGGCCATTCTGCAGCAACAAAAGCGTCAATGGACATTCCCCGAGCCACCACGGTTGGTGCTCATGAACCACCTACAGGGCGTGGAGGTGGGCGTGGGCGCATGGTTCAACGGCACTTCGTTCCTGCAACCACCCAACCTGGATTGGGAACACAAACGGTTTTTTCCGGGTGATCTAGGCGAACTCACGGGTGAGATGGGTACCGTCGTCTCATTCGACAATGGTCACAAGCTCTTCGAGGCCACGCTCGCAAAAGTCGCGCCGCTTCTTCGGCAGGCCGGTCACGTGGGGTACGTGAACCTCAACCTGATCGTCAACGATGCGGGCGCGTGGCCACTCGAATTCACGTGTCGGTTTGGCTATCCAGGCTTCGCGCTGCTTGGGGCCCTCACCGACGAAGGATGGGCCGATACGTTGCAACGCCTGGTGGAACCAACGACGTCGTTGCTGCCCACGCATCGAGGGTACGTTGTGGGGGTTGTGCTGACGGTGCCGCCGTTTCCTTATCCGGACGGCTACGCGCGCCTATCGAAAGGCATGCCCATTTGTTTTGCCGACGACTTCACCAACGAGGATCGCGATGCTTTGCACTATGGTGAAGTGGGAATGCAAGACGGCCAGCTTGTGACGGCGGGGCAGCTCGGCTATTGCATGGTCGTGACAGGCCGCGGGCTCACGGTCGCAGATGCGCAAAGAGACGCCTATGCGGTTGCACGCAAGGTGGCGATTCCAAACGTCCGGTACCGCAACGACATTGGCGATGCGCTGGTGAACCGCGATTTCGCCGAGTTGCAAAGGCTCGGGTGGTTGCCATGACTAGGGCAGGGTGACGGTGAGCATCACGGCCGCGATCCGGTCGGCGTCGATGTATGCGGCGTTGTCTAACTCGTCACCAAAGACATCGGGATCAAGCTCTTCGTAGTGAGAGTGGACGCCCGATAACAGCGGCGTCACCTTGTGTAGAAACGTGTCACAACCATCTACAATGGTGGCGCCCGTATAAAGCAAAAGCCTGCCCCCGCTGCGAAGCTTCGCAATCGATTCCGAAACGATCCGCAGGGCCAGCCCTTCGCCAAACGTTCCTCCCCCGTCACGGTAGGTTCGGCCCGCGGCATCGCGAAGATAAGGTGGGTTGCAAACCACACAGGAAAGCGGTTCTGTTACCTCGGACAGCACATCGCTGTTCACGATTGTAACGTTGCGCGCCCCCGCCAATACCATGTTGGCGCGAGCAAATAGCAGCGCCTGTTCGTTGATGTCAGCCAGGATCACGTGTTGCGCTTGTCGCGCCATCATGATGCCACCCACGCCGCTGCCGCACCCCACATCCACCAAAGTTCCTGCGGGAATGCTCGCTTGCGTGAGGGCACGACAGAACCGGTAGGTGTCGGGGCCGAAAAAGACTGCATCCGCTTGCACCGTGGGATAGCAGGAATGGGCAAATAACTGCGCGCCCAAGGATGCGTAGCGCAAGCAGCTGCGATACCCATCGTCCGTTTCGTGCGCCAACTTTGCGGAAACCAAAACGTCCAGCACGTGCGCTGGCAGCAAGCCCCGCTCAAACGCGCGGTTCCATCCGAATACGTCTCTCAGCGTTTGCGCGCCCCTGGCGTTGCGAGCGAGCACGCGCCGATGCGTGTCTGGCGTCACGGCAATGAAGTTGTAACCGGACGCTTTCAAGAACGTCCCAACGTCGACGAGTGCCAAAACAAGATCCGGTTCCATCGGGTTCCTTACACAAAGAGCCGGCTTAGCACCACGAGCACCGACACGAAACCTGCCAACCAGGCAAGTGTGCGCAATACGGTTACGCCACCTATGAAGAGCAACGCATGAACGGCCCGAGCCACGACATAAATTTGGGCGGCGAGCGCGCTCGTGTGATCGGCTTTTCCGGCCAAGTGCACCACAAGCACGGCGATTATAAACAGGGGCAAGTTCTCTTTATGGTTCGCCAGCGCTTTGCCAGTTCGCTTGATCCATGCAGGAAACGGCGTTGTCTCGTCGCGGTTGCCATAGTTCCAGGCAAACCCCGCGATCTTGGTTTTCCCGCTGATCTCCACCATCACCAGGCCAAGGCCCCACAAAGCGTTCGCCACCAAGCACCAAAGATCTGTCGTCATACAGGGAGCCAGCATAGCCTTTCCAGTTGCGCGAATCTGATTCGTAAGATGCGGGACCATATCGAAACCTCACGTTACGGAGTGGTAACGGCCGCGTGGCTGTTGGCAAATGTCCGGCCCGACAGCGCTCGTACCGGCCACGACGACCCTGGCACGACTCTTGAATAACTCCCCGTCGTCAGCTTGGTGAGAACAACATTCAAAGAGGAGCAGAATCATGAATCCAGCATACGGCATTATCATGTGGGTAATTATTGGGGCGTTGGCAGGATGGATCGGCAGCAAGATCATGGGCACCGACGCGCGCCAAGGTGGCCTTGCCAATATAATTATTGGCGTGGTGGGAGCAGTCCTTGGTGGGTTCATTGCCCGCAACATCTTCGGGGATAGCTCTTCCAACAACGGCTTTTTCGCCAGTGCTTTGGTGGCACTGTTGGGAGCAGTCGTCGTCATTGGCGCGTGGAAGGCGCTCTCCAGACGAACAGCTTAGCTAAAATATAATGATCAAACTTCGCAGGCGCACATGGGTAATTGTCGCAATTCTCATTGGCGCATGCGTATTGATTCGAGTTGTTCTTGATCCCGTTGCTACTTGGGCGATCAAGCGAAAACTGAAGCACACGCCGGGTATGGATGGGGTGTTGGATCGTGCTCACGTATCCCTCTTTCCGCCTGGCCTTCGATTGGATCAACTCAAAATCATCGAAGTGCCAGGGGGACGATGGGACGAGCCGCTGTTCTACAGTGACGTGATACGTCTCAATATATTGTGGCGCGCGTTGTTGCGCGGGGAGGCTGTCCTTGAGGCTCGGATCGAAAAGCCGAAAGTTCTTGTCTACCGAAGAGCGAAAAAGAAAGCCGGAGCCAGCGCTGATTTGGCAGAAACACTGAATCACAGCGCGCCGCGGAGGGTGGATCGGTTGGAAATCGTCGATGGGGAACTGACGTTTAGTTCTGGGGAAGGGAAGGGTGTCAACGTTCCGGCACTTTGGGTCCATGATTTTGAGTTGGTTGCTCAGAATCTAGCTTCGCGCAGCGGCCTGTCAGAAGGCCGACCCGCAACGATCATGGGACGGGGACTCTTTCAGAAAACCGGCGTGTTAACCGTTTTTGCCACCATCGATCCGTGGAACGCTGGCCTGAATCTCTCAGGACGCGCTTCCGTCACGGGTCTACGGGGTCCCGATCTGAATGCGCTGCTGGCAGCGAAAGCAGATATGTTTCTGAAGGAGGGTTCGGTCGACATTTTCGCAGAGTTCGATATCCGAAAGAACGTGATATCGGGGGGAGTTAAACCCGTTCTGAAAAACATTGAACTGGTGTCCGCTGACGCAAATCTTTGGCATCGGTTTCGCGCTTGGGTCGTTGATGCCACGCTCGATTTTCCTTCAGACGATGTTCCCGGACACGACGCGGTGACCATGGTCGTGCCACTTGAGGGCAGGGTCACCAACCTGCAAGCGCAACTGGCTCCCACGTTGATTGGCGTCGTACGCAACGCGTTCGTTGTAGGCCTCAGGTCGGGTTTCTCTCGCCTGCCGCCACCGCAGTCGGGTGAAAAGGAATCGATCGTGAAACAAGTAAAAGACGGTTTGGATAAGAAGGCGACTCGATGAGAGTTTGCATCTTGGCTGCGAGCATGGTCTTCGCGACGTGCAGTCACACGCGTAACCTGGAGGACCCCGCTCCACCCTCGGCTGCTGCTGCAACCGAGCCTGTCGAGCGACACAACAATGCGCCCAAGAAGAAAGCGGTGCCGGCCGGGTCGGTGCCACTCGTGAGCGACCCGTTGCAAATGCTCACGCCAGACGGGCGCGATGAGCTACGCCAGTCGTTGCGCAAACGGGACTTGCTGTCTGAGAATGCTTCGATCGAGACAGCCCTACGCAAGTTTCAAAAGCAAGAGGGCCTCCCTGAGACGGGAATGCCCGACGACGAGACGCTTATGAAGCTGAACTTGGATCCGAAGAAGGTGGCGGTGCGATCGAAACCAGCGTCGTAGCCGAAGACCAAGCGTACTCGGGCACAGTTTGTGCAGGGCCTATCAACCATGACGAAAATGATTTTGGGCACCTTGGTATTTCTGTCCTTCGCCGGTTGCGGGGAGGTGGACAGGATTTTTGATTGTCAAACGGTTTGTAGCCGCTATCAAACCTGTTTCGATAATTCCTTCGACGTAGGTGAATGCCGCAGCCGCTGTAAGAATAAGGCTGACGCCGATGAGAGCTTCGAGGCGAAAGCCGACGCTTGTGAATCCTGCATTGATGACAAGTCATGCTCGGAATCAACGTTTCAATGTCCAACCCAATGCGTTGGGGTTGTCCCTTAGTGGATGCGAATAAGCTCATGCGAAAAACTTCCAAAAAGAAAACCGTAACCAAACCCAAAGCATTGGAAAAGTGTCCAACTGGCATCGTCGGCCTGGATGAAGTAACCCAAGGTGGGTTCCCGAAGAATAGAACCACTTTGGTTTCCGGCGGTGCTGGCTCTGGAAAAACCCTTTTGGGAATCGATTTTCTCATCAAAGGTGCAACCGGTTTTAAGGAGCCCGGTGTCTTCATGTCTTTTGAGGAAACAGAAGACGAACTTTTCAAGGACGTAGCTTCTCTCAACCTGGAGTTGCCAGCACTTGTTGCCCGGAAAAAAATCTTGATCGAACATGTTATTTTGGAGCGCAAGGACATCCAAGAGATCGACTTTAATCTTGAGGGGATCATCGTACGTTTAGAACACGCCATTGATTCTATTGGTGCCAAACGGGTTGTTTTAGATTCGATTGAATCTCTTTTTGCCGGTGTTGACGATGCCGGCATTCTGAGGATAGAAATCAAACGACTTTTCAGATGGCTCAAAGATAAAAAAGTTACGGCAATTGTGACGGGCGAGCCAGGGGAAGACGCCTATACTCGCCATGGTCTGGAGGAGTTTGTTTCTGATTGCATTATTCTGTTGGACAACAGAGTTAGAGAACAAATTGCTGTTCGTAGGCTCCGAGTCATTAAATATCGCGGTTCAAATCATGGCGTAAACGAATATCCTTTTGTCATTGATGAATCAGGGCTCTCTGTCATTCCGATCACATCGGCGGGACTCGAGCAGGCCGGTACGAATGAGAAAGTATCAACAGGAATTCCCTCGTTGGATAAAATGTTCAAGGGAAAACCAGGCTACACAAGAGGCAGTACGGTACTGGTATCAGGCACTGCCGGTACAGGTAAAACCAGTCTGGGCGCTGCGTTCGCAGTGGCTAGCTGTAAACGTGGAGAGCGGTGTCTGTTTATATCATATGAAGAATCTGCCGGGCAACTCGTTCAAAACATGAGGTCCATCGGCATTGATTTTGCCCCATGGATAAAGAAGGGTCTCTTAAAGTTCGTCTCTGTTAGACCTTCATTCTTTGGCCTTGAGATGCATTTGCTCGATGTATATAAGCTCGTAGATGGTTTTAAACCGAAGTGTGTGGTTATAGATCCACTGACTAGTCTCACTAGAGAGGGAGATCATCGTGAGATTACTTCAATGATAACGCGCATGATTGAT
>JAWXBF010000326.1:0-18662 GCA_034439895.1 Deltaproteobacteria bacterium | reverse complement strand
GTGACACAGATCGGCGCCATGTTGGGTGTGGTCTGGGAGCCGCCGCGTGTGTTTGACGACGAAACGCCCATGGAGCACGATCGCGTTGAACAGATCTTGCGAACGATTTCCTTCATCGGTCCCGCAATGAATCCCGATCGATTCGCAATCTTCAGCAGGCGCATTCGAGAGATTCCCGAGGCGCCGGTCTGGGCGCGCCGAATGACGGTGAACGTGGGTCGGCGGCCCGTGCGTGCGCCCCGGAGTTAGTCAACGCACGATCGCGGTAGGCGTTTCAGCCCATTTGGGGAGGTTCCGCAGGTAAAATCCGAATCAACGGGCGTACAGCCTTTGCACGCCGCAATCGAGTGCGCGTACCCTGAATTCGTGAATACAAGAATCATTGTCGCGATGTTGTTGGGGTTTGCTGCCGCTCGGGTGCCGGCGTCGCTGGCAGCCGGTCCACGATTTGCGATCGAGTCCAAGGAGAAACCATCCTTCGCACCCCTCGATGCGCTCACGGTGCTTGCGACCCATACCGTCGGGGCGACCGTGACGGTTTCTGACGGCGTCGGTCGCACCTACTTTCGTGGTCCATCCGCAGCACGGGTGACGTTGACGGTTGCCGGGGCACTTGGAAAACACACGGTTTCCGTGCTCGATGCGCAAGGAAAGGTGGTCGATCGTACTGACTTTCCGGTCGACGCCAAAACCGCCATCGACGATGGTGCGGGAAAATACCATCGACTATTCGAGGCCTCGACCCGAACGATGATCGGCCAGCGGGTAGCCGGCAGTCGCACCTGGCGGGGCCGAGACTATCGATTCTTTGTGCCGTGGGTGCTGGATCAATCGAACACGATGAAGGGCATGTTGTTCTTCTCGCCCTACGCAAAAGATTCTTACGACATTTTCTCTGCGACACAAAAATCGGACGGGATGGTGTTCAGCAATTTCTCAAATGACGGAGGCATTGGACACTACGACACGGCCTACGGGCATCTGGGTTATGTCTTGCATGATGGTGGTTTGCAGTTCGTTCGCCAGCCGACGGAGAATCACGTCGAGTACGAATACGTCAACATTCTGTATCAGGCCTGGAAGGCGTCGGGCGACGATCGCTGGATGGCGAATGGCCTGGCGTCCGCGATTCGCGCGCTTGAATACAGCGTCACGGATCCGTCGCGCTATTCAAAGCGCTTTGAGTTGCTGAAGCGCCCCCTCACCATCGACTCCTGGGATTTTCAGGTCGAGGATGCCTATCTCGTGCGAGACACTTCCTCTCCGACCATGACCATCAATCCCGAAAAGACCAAGTTCGGCGTCTTCTTCGGTGACAACACGGGTTACGTTCAAGCGTGTTACAGATTGTCGGAGATGCTGGCCCGATCCGGCCGCAAGGCCGACGCCGATGCATGGAAGAAGCGGGGCGATGTCATGCTTGGCCGGCTGACGAAGCTTGCCTGGAATGGGCGATTCTTTCGCCATTTCATCGACGAAGATCCGACGGTCAAGCGCGATCTGGGCGTCGAAATGGACTCGCAAATTGCCCAGGGCAATGCCTATTCTTTGAATCGTGGCTTGCCGCAGGCTCAGGCCGCCGCGATCATTCGAACGTACATGGAGCTGTCGCAACACTTGCCCGCGGGATCGCCGGGTGAGTGGTACGCCATCTACCCGCCCTTCAAAAAGGGATTCGGCGATCACAACAGCCTGTGGCAATATATGAACGGTGGCGTTGCGGGGCATGCCGCGGGGGAACTTGCACGTGGTGCGCTTGCCCATGGCTTTGAAGCCTATGGTGCAAGCGTGCTCGATCGAAGTCTGGCGCTTGCGGAACGCACCGATGGGAAGATTCACTTTGCCTATACGGGTGCGATCGAGCCGGCACCGGGCCCGGCCGCGACCACGGTGATTGATCTGCACAAGTTCGCGAACATGGATCTGCGCGCCGAGACCGGCAAGGGTTCGCGCCCCTGGATGGAAGGGGAGAAGGGCAATGACATGGCCGGTTTGCCTCCGGGCGAGCTCAAGGTGAAGGACATTCCCTTTCAGATCCTCGATCCCACGCGAAACCAGGGTCGAGCGCTCATTGCAGTTTCGCGCCGGACCGGTTGGAAGAGCGAGGTCGCGATCCCCGTCGCGCGCAAGGCCGCGGCCGTGCACGTGATTCACGTCTCCCACGTGGGTCAGGCCAAAGGCGAGGATACCGCAGGTGCAATCGTATTTCGTTATGACGATGGTTCGTCACAGGGTGTGTACATGAAGCGCGACGTTCACGTTTCTGGCTGGTGGTATCCGGCGCTCGGAGTAAGAAAGCGCAACGGTCCCTGGGAAGCGCCGCAAACGAATGCATACCCCGATGCAGCGGTGGCGTGGCGGGGTGCCAACGGCAAGTCAAAAGATGTGGGCGTGAGCTGGGTCGCAATTGCCAACCCGCAGCCGGAAAAGAAGATCAAATCGCTCGTCATCGAGGCGCCGGCGACGGGCGCCGTGTACGGCGTGCTCGCTTTGACACTCGCCGACCGTATGCCGTATCACGAACCGAATCCGATTTCGTTTGGCGGCCCCGACAACTGGGCCGCCGCCAACATGATGGCCGCGCTCGTCGAAGGACTCGGCGGGGTGGCCGATACGGACCGGGCCTATGGCACGGTGACGCTCTCACCCCGATTCGCGGCGTCGGGCACACAGGCCGTCAAGGTGACCGCTCGCTATCCCGCATCTTCGGGTTACGCAAGTTACGACTTTCGCCACGAACCGTCCCGACAGACCATTCGTATGACATTGACGGGGTCGGCCCGGACGTTTCACGGCCGGATCTTGTTGCCAGAAGGCACCGATGTTTCCCGTATTGCCGTCGACGGAAAAGAATCTCCGCCGAAGACCGAACTCGTTGAATCCTCGCGCTACGCGATTTTTGATGCGCCCGCTGGATTGCACGAGGTGACGGTTGGCTACCGGAAGCTGCTCGCCTCCGGTCTCCAACCCTGAGGCTTAGCGGGCGGCGTTGGCCGGCAGGATGAACGGTGTGCCCTTGGGAATCACCGTGACTTCCAGTTTTTGACTTTGCAGCAAGGCCTGGGTTTCCAGCACCTCGAAGAGTGCCCCCGAGATGAGCGGGTTTTCCGCGATGACGGCCAGTGCCTTGCCCACGATGAGGGGGCGGGTGGCCGCAGCCTTGGCGAACTCGATGGCGGCCTCGCGTTCTGCGGTGGAATGAATGACGTTGACCCGATTCGAGCCGTCTTGCTGGATGGCGCCTGTGACCTGTCGGAGACGGTTGACGACCTTTTGCTCGATCTGTGCCGTCATGCCCTCGTCGCGGAAGTGAACCTTGCGGATGTAGATGCTACCGAGCATGTAGCCCCACTCGCGGGATTTTTCCGAAACCTCGTGGCGAACCGCATAGCTCATCACGTGGCGGTTTTCCAACATGTCCGCAAGCTTCATGTTGCTGAGGCAACGCACGGTCGCGTTCGAGATATTGGCGCGCAACGAACCAGCGGGATCGGTATTCTTGTAAATGTAGGCCAGTGGATCGCTGACGAACATTTCCGACCAAACCCCGATGCCCATCGGCGCACCTTCTTCGGAGTTCACGGGTTGGCTGCGCAGGTAGGTCTGATCGAGGCGAAGATCAACAATGAACTTCTTGCCGAAAAACGGCACGAGCGGCGCAAAGGGTCCCATGCTGACCCACGGACAGTGCAGACCTGGTTCGGTAATGACCGAACGCACCTTGCCGAAAAGCTCGAAGACCACGCATTGTTTTTCGCGGACGACGACATAGAACGCGAAGACCCGTAGCAATCCCAGCAGGATGGGCACTGCGATGAAGGAGCCGAGAAAAACACCAACCGCAACACTGAGGGTATTCATTCTGAAACCGTTTCTGCAGAGGTGAGGACAACCTGCCGAGCCTTGGCATTCAAGGCAATCTTGGCGTTACGAACATAGGCGTGGACCGCGCCCGCACCGGAGGTCCCGGCAAGTTCACGCAGCTGTTCCGCCAGCTTCAAGAGGGGTTCGACCTCGGCGTGGGCGTTGAGGGTTTCGATTTCAACCGCACGACGGGATTGAACAATGCGCTGATCGGCGGCCGCCTGTGCCAGGCTGATTTCGCTCGAAACATGGTTGTGAGCGGTATTGATCGCCGCGAGGGCCGATTCAACTTCTCCCGGGGGATCGATTCCGGTGATGAGCGCGGCATCCAGATCGATGCCGTAGCGGGCTGCCGCCGAGGCACACTCGGCATCCATGCGCTCGTTCAGATCGCGCAGATTCTTGCGCAGATCGTTGATCGATATCCCCTGAATCCCTGCTCCCGAGTCCGCTCCGGGCTCGGCGGGCACGTCGGTTGATGGTCGTTCAAAATTCGCGATGCGATCGCGCAGGATCGAAACGAAGTATCCCATCACGTGGGCAATCGGCTTTTTCACGCCAAAGAGATACGCATAAAGGTTGCGGTCCGATACCGTGAAGCGGAGCTGTCCCCGGAGTCCCGTGTTGAGCTGGTCCTTCGTGACCGCTTCCAACATTTCACCGCCGTGGTTGGCGCTGGGATTTTCGGGATCGTGCGCGATGGATACCGTGATGGTCGCGATCGACGCCTTGTGCAACGATTGCCAGGGTGCTTTCCAGTAGAAGCCGGGTCCAACCACCCGCGCCTGCGGATACTCGTACCGTTCCTTTTCATCCTCTCGCAGGGTTTCAGAAATTGGGTCTTGCAACGTGGTGGCGTCGCCCATCCGTTGCGCTTTTCCGAAGGTGCAAAGGACCGCGCGCTCGTTCGGACCGATGGTGTAAAAACCGCCGATGCCATAGCGCAAGATAAACCAGGCCGAAAACCCGAGCAGGAAGCCCACAAACATGTCACCAAACGTCATGGGCGGCATGTTACCCGGAACCGCGCCGTGCGCCTACCGCAAGGGAAGACGGGTTTTATGTGCTTTTTTTTGAGGCCTTCCTTCGATCAGACGATAGTAAGACTGTGTTTGCTCGCCTCTGTTTCACGTCGTTGGTGCTGGGCGCTGCCCTTCTTGGTCAGTCGGTCGCTGCGCCACGGGCAAAAACAACACCCGATCGCGTGCGCGTTCCCGCTGGTGCTTTTATCCGCGGCTCGAACGTAGGCGAGGAAGACGAGCGTCCCGAACGCAAAGAATCCCTGCCCGCGTATCGAATGGATCGCACCGAGGTCACGGTTGCGATGTACGCCGTTTGCGTCAACGCGAAACGGTGTAACGCCCCGGTCGGCGTTGAACTTGGTGACGCGGCTCAGGCCCGGCGTCCTATCACGGGTGTGAACTGGCAAGATGCCCGAAGTTATTGCAAGTTCGCCGGTGGGCGGTTGCCTACCGAGGCCGAATGGGAAAAGGCCGCGCGGGGTACTGCGGGTCGGGTTTTCCCGTGGGGCGCCGAGGTGGACTGCAAACTTGGCAACTGGGGTTGTTTCGACAACGAAGGCCCCTGCGCCGGGGTCGCGCCCGGGCATCCGGTGGACGTGGGTGGCTACCCGGCGGGCGCAAGTCCCTATGGCGTACTCGACCTCGCCGGCAACGTCTGGGAATGGACTGCCGATGCATATTCCGAGGACAAACAACGTCGTGTCGTCAAAGGCGGCTCGTGTTGCAGTTACTTTGTACCTCCACGTGCTGCGAATCGAAATGCATGGGCACCCGACTACCGCGACAGCGATCTGGGGTTTCGATGCGTTTCGCGATAGTCCTCGGCCTTTGTCTGGCGACCCCGGCGTGGGCGGCCCTGCCTCCTTCAATCGCCGAAGAAGCGCCACAACCCGCCTCCGATGATCCGGATCGGGAGCGCATCATTCGGTTGCAAGAGGCCGTTTACAACATCGTGCACGGTGGCAGTCTCGGCAAGGTTCGCGTTGGCGTCCACCTTGCGGATCTGAAGACGGGTCGGACCTTTTACCAGAGCAACGCATCCGCGCTGATGGATCCGGCGTCGAATCAAAAGATCTTTGCGACCGCTGCCGCTCTATTGCGCCTTGGCAATAACTTTCGCTTCCGAACCGAAGTGCAGGGGCCTGAAGTGAACGAAGAGGGACTGGTACAGGGCGACGTGATCCTGCGTGGCAGTGGGGATCCGTCGCTGGAAATGCACGATCTCGACGGGCTGGCGGCGCGTCTGGTGGCCCGGGGGGTAACCCGGATAGCGGGCGATGTCGTCGCCGATCCGCGCGGCATCAACGGCGCCGATCCCACGGCAATGGGACGCGCTCCGTTGCAGATTCGCCATGCGTCTATTGTGATACGAATTCGACCGGGCGCGCGTACGGGCGCGGCGCCCATCGTGATGCTGCAACCTCTTGAACGTTCGATCAGCATCCAGAATCGAGCCCGAACCCGTGCCGGTGGCCGCACCCGCATCACGGTTGCGATCGTCACCGAGCGCAATCGACTGGTGGTCATCGTCAAGGGCAACATTTCGATGCGCCATCCGGGCGTGGTGTTTCGCAAGCGCCCGCAAGCGTCCATGTTGTACGCGGCATTTTTGCTGCAAGATGCGCTGGCCCGGCAGGGCGTGATGGTCGATGGGCAACCCCGTGTCGGGCAAATGGACGCGGCGGGGGTCAATACATTTTCGTTCGCGCGGGTTCGACCCAATATTGTGCTTGCGGCCCACAACTCGCAACGCTTGCCGGATCTACTGGCGACGATCAACAAGACCTCCAACAACGACTACGCGGACCGGCTGCTTGAAACCCTGGGCGCCGAGGTGGAGGGCGGGGCGCCGTCGATGCAAAAGGGGGTTGCGGTGTTGCGTGGGGCAATGGACGAGCTTGGCATTGATCGGGCGTTGTATCGTCCGGTCAACGGCTCCGGATTGGGACACCAGAATCGTGTTACGCCTTCGGGCATGGTGACGCTTCTGCGCTCACTTTATTTTGATCCGCGCATTGGCGCCGAAATGTTGCAATCGCTTTCCGTTGGTGGCATCGACGGCACAACCCGCAGTCGGTTTCGCAATTCCTCGGCAATTGGGCGCGTTCGAGCCAAGACCGGAACCTTGAACGGAAAATCGATACTCTCGGGTTACGTTGGCGAGCGGGACGCGGTCGTGTTTTCGATCCTGGTGGATCGCATTCGGCGTCGCGGTGTCGCGCCGGTTCGGTCCGGTCAGATTCGCATCGTCGAAGCGCTCATGAGCTACGTCAAGGGCGGCACGGGCGCGGCTCCGGCAGAAGAAATTGAGCCCGGCGTTGATATGGAGCTCGACGATGAAAGCACCGACGATGAGCCGGATGAATCCACAGAGGAGCCCGCTGCAAGCAACTCGGAGGATGATTCCGAGTCGCTCGGGGGCGGTTAGGTCGCGGCCGCTCCCGATGGAACCGTCCGGGAAAACGACGCTCGCCCGGCAGATTGCTGCGACGCATGGAATGGCATTTAGGACGCTTGACGATGCCCAAACCCGTGCGTTCGCTCGACAGGATCCTAGGGGTTTCGTCCGTGGACTTGATCGCGCGGTCATCGACGAAATCCAACGCGTGCCCGAAATCATCTTATCGATCAAGCAAACGGTCGATGACGACACTCGGGCAGGGCGATTCTTAATTACGGTCTCCGCAGATCTATTCGGTGGGGCCCTGTCTCCAGACTCGCTTGCGGGGCGATCCAAACGCATGAACTGCTTCCCCTGTCTCAATCCGAGATGGCAGGGCGGGCGCCATCTGATTTCCTCGACCAAGCCTTCGATGGTTATGTGAAGCGGTCTCCCGTTTCGGTCGACACCGACCTTACCGAACGCATCCTGATCGGAGGCTATCCAGAACCGCGCCTGCGTTCAACGGCTAGAAGGCGTCGAGATTGGCACATCGCTTACGCGACGGCACTGGCCGAGCGTGATGTCGTTGAGATCGCCGACGTAAACAAGCCAGGACATATGTCACTCTTGCTAGAGCACTTGGCGGTACGCTCCGGTCAACTTCTCAATCTTGCATCGATCGGCCTCAGCCTCGGCGTTGATGCCAAGACGGTTGATCGCTGGATCGGACTGTTCGAGAAGTTGTTCATTGTAAAACGCGTTCGGGCTTGGCATCGCAATGACTTGAAACGACTTGTCCGGACTCCCAAAGTTCATTTCATTGACTCGGGATTGGCCGCTGCGCTACAGGGAATCGATCGGCTGAAGATTGCCAAAGACCGCCAGACACTTGGGCCGCTACTCGAGACCATTGTGTACGGAGAACTGCGCAAGGCCTCGACGATGGCGCAAGAGCGAACCACCATCACTCACTATCGGGACAAAGATCAAGACGAGGTTGACTTCGTTCTAGAACGTTCGCCCGGCAAGGTTGTTAGATCACCTGCCACGAGCGCGTGCTCCAGCCGCTCGCATTTCATCGGCCAGTTTGAGCGCTGCCGTGAGATTGGCCCAACGTTCATCGGGCGTGCGTCGCAAAGCTGCCAGAGCAATCCCGGGATACAGAGACCACACCCTTGAGGGACAATGGCAGGGCTACCACGCGATCCGTCCAGGCGACGCGTATCGAGCCATCTATATCGAACCTGACGATGGATCAGTGGGTGCGGTCTACGTGGAAGAGGTGAACAAACATTGACTACCAAGAAAGCGAAGACAAGTGGCGATCTTTCTCCTCGTCACGGCGGTCAACGAAGTTCCATCGTGTTAGCCGTGCCGAAATGAGCCCGAAACAAGGTGAGTGCTAGAGGTAAAGGACTGACATTTGCCGCATTTCGATTTTCGCAACAGGAGGACTCGATGTTTAACCGCAAGACCGCCATGGCGGCGACCGCCATGATGCTGCTTCCATCGTTGGCGATGGCCGACGATGCCATCACGCCCACGCAAGCACTATTTACGGCGAACAACATCTGGATGATGTTGGCCACGTCTTTGGTGTTCATCATGCACATGGGCTTTGCCACGCTTGAGGCGGGGCTTTCGCGTGCCAAGAACACCGTGAACATCTTGTTCAAGAACGTGTTCATCGTGTGCACTGGACTCTTGACCTACTACGCGGTCGGCTTCGGTCTGATGTATCCAGGTACCTTCAACGGATGGTTAGGTTTCGCAGGCTTCGGGCTCCCGATCCCCGAGAATGGCCTTACGCCCGAGTACGCCGCGGTTGGCTACACCTATTGGACTGATTTCCTGTTCCAGGGCATGTTCGCCGCCACCTGCTGCACGATCATTTCGGGCGCAGTGGCTGAACGTGTGAAGCTGAAGTCCTTCATGTTGTTTGCTACTTTGTTCGTGGCTTTCGCCTACCCCATCATGGGTTCGTGGAAGTGGGGCAAGGGATGGTTGGACGCGATGGGCTTTTACGATTTCGCTGGCTCAACGCTGGTGCACTCCGTGGGCGGTTGGGGCGCCTTGGTGGGCGCATGGATGCTGGGACCCCGTATTGGCAAGTACGCCAAAGATGGCAAGGTCAATCCTATGCCTGGAAGCAACATGCCGTTGGCCACGATTGGCGTCCTGATTCTGTGGCTGGGGTGGTTCGGATTCAACGGTGGTTCGGTGCTTTCAGCCAACCCTGCCGCAACGTCCCTGGTGCTGGTGACCACCTCGTTGGCGGCAGCCGCAGGCGGTGTGGGTGCCATCTTCGTCTACAACTTCATCTCGAAGAAGCCGGATCTGTCGATGGTACTGAACGGGATCTTGGCGGGCCTTGTGGGCATCACGGCAGGTGCTGACGTGGTAACTCCCGGCGAATCCATCATCATCGGTCTCATCGCTGGTGGTTTGGTGGTTGGTGCGGTGTTGGCCTTCGACAAGATCAAGATCGACGATCCGGTAGGCGCTACATCGGTGCATCTCGTGTGTGGCGTATGGGGCACTTTGGCCGCAGGCATTTGGGGCGAGGGAAAAAGCGTCAAGGTGCAGTTGGTCGGCATCGCCGCCTACGCCATTGCCTCCCTGGTGGTGTCGTTCGTTTTGTTCGCTGCCATCAAGGCCGTGATGGGCTTGCGTGTCAGCGCCGAAGAGGAGCTTGAGGGCCTCGACGCTGCCGAGCACGGCATGCGCGGCTACGCCATCTCGAGCGACGCTACGGCCGATATACATGGTGTTTCGCGCGAGGTGTCGGCCGGCAGCCCCCCGGTTTCGCCGTCACCTGTCGCCGCGGGCGCATAAACAATCAGCTTGGGCGAGATGAAGCAACCGCACTGCGCTTCGACACCAGCGGCAAGGGAACCATCCGCTTTCAACGTTCACCAAGGCAGCGTCTGTCCGTTGGCGTGGCGGAAGGAGCCGGTTGTGCTCATCGTAAGTTCGTCGATTCGCGCCAGTAGATCGCGGGCCGCATCGAGGGGCTCAACGCAGATCTTACAGCATCTGACAGAGCCGCCACGCCGGCTGCGGAGGCTACGTCGACCCCCTCGATCACCTCCACACCCAAAGCGGCGAGCGCCAGCGAATTTTTGCGAAATGTGGCGATGACCCCATCCCCTCGCTGCAAGAACAGCGTCTTCGCGTTTCGCAGTTCAAATGAGTCACAATCGCAATACGATATCTCTGGTCACTGGGACCGCTACACCCGTTTCAAGTGTACCCTCCCTGCCAGACCGAATGTCCGATAACGGAGAGATGAATACGCCAACTTTTCGTTCGAAAACCCGCCGGACACCGATCGCGGACGGATGAGCTTCCCTGGGAGTAGCATGCTAAAATCGGTGCGTGAGCGACGACGAGGAACGAGCCGCCCGAAAGGCGCGAGCAGAAGCCCGAAAAGCCCGGATGACCATAGAGGTCGTGAAACTTGGTGAACCCAAGCCCCCTCCCTACGCGGAAAGTTCCATCGAGGATCGGCTGAACGCGGCTATCCGCCTCATCGAGCACCACCAGGCGCTTCGGGGGGCGCCAGTAAGGTTGCCGAGGTCTGAGTGGCCAGGGGAAACATTCGTCTGTGCCTGACACCGCTGCGAAGCTGTCGCAAGATTTCGCCGACCTGCTGGCTGAACTCTGCATCGCCAAGGCGGAGTTTCTTTTGGTCGGCGGCTGGGCCGTCATCCTCCACGGGCACGTGCGCGCCACTGATGATATGGACATTTTCGTCCGCCCGACGAAGGAAAATTCCCATCGAGTCTACGCGGCACTGGAAAGCTTTGGGGCCCCCCTGGTGGCTCACCAAGTAACACCGCAACACTTCGCCAACGGGGGCGACGCCTATCGATTTGGAATCGCCCCGTTCAAAATTGAGGTCCTGACCCAGATCAGCGGCGTGTCGTTCGACCTCGGCGGTCGAACGATCCCCTACATCGGACGAAACGCGCTTATCCGCAACAAGAAGGCTGCTGGACGTTACAAAGACCTGGCGGATGTCGAAGAACTAGAGCGGAAAAAGGTGTGACGCTACCGGTACGAATGCCTCGAACATTTCTTGATCTTCGGAAAACGTTACTTGCGACACTTGATCAACGGATTCGCGGTGCACTATCACGAGGAACGGTATCACAGCACTGGGTGAAGGGGTAGCACAGCACGTCGCGACGACAACCGCTCGATGGAGGTCAGAATCGGGTGGCCGCTGTGTGGGCGACGCGGCGACTCCAGCGCTTCGATTTCGATATCAGCGTTGAAGAAGCCCTGTGGAGGAACGTCGAGCCGGTATAGGTCAGCTCCGATTCGTTGCGCGCCCGGGACCCGCAAGCGGGTCAGCCAGCCGAACAGAGGTCCCTCGTGGGCGACGAACAGACCGAACGCCGGCCGGGGCGTCCAAACTTTCCGTGGCACGCCATCGGGCCCCGGAATGGTTTGGCTAGCATGGGACCGTGATCGTTCACCGACGCCCTCGAACCCGGCCTGTCGCCCATGCAAGGTGCCCGTATGCCATCGCCCCTCTGCCTCCGTTGGAGTTCCACACTATGCCCGCAATCAACGGCTGATGTGAACAGCGACCGACCCATGCAGGCTAGTATCGACATCAGATCGCAACGCCATTGTTGCTGACGGCGAGGCGGTCGCCCATCGCCGAGAACGTTGGCTGACCTGTGGTAGGCACGGGCGTCCCAACGCTCTCGCCGCTCGATTCGTACCACAAACGCAACACCCGATTCCGTGACGGAATCTGGTTGCCGTGGGCTGCGCCAGGCAGCAACTTACAAGAACTGGATTTTTTCCGCGAATAGTTGCTTGGCCTGCACTTCGTCTGCTTCGATATCTTCGGCGTAGACCACGCCCGCGCGCACGGTCGACCGTTCCACGTCTGCCGAGCCATTCGCCCGTTGGTAACGCTTCTCTTCTTTAGATTCGTTCATTTCGCCAATGCGCGCGACACCAAGCTTGATTTGCTTGACGTAAATGATGTCCGCGATGAGCAGCTTGGTTTTAATAATTTTGGCAACGAGAGTGGACGAGTCGGGACCGTTCCCGCCGGTTTCGCCTGGCTCGGTTGGATTCCCCGTACTCGTGCCGGGCGCCCCGCCGCCGCCGCTTCCGCCCGCCATGTCGATACCTCCAGAGCCGCCGATACCGGTGTCGCCGTCCACGCCGCCCGGGGCGCCAGCACTGTCCGCTGCGGGATCAAGCCCAGGACCCCCGCGCCCTTTGGCAATTTGTTGTTCGACATCGAGACCACCAGGGTCAGCTGGAAAGTCGATGCCCTGGGTTTCCGTTCCACAGGCCCCCAGCCAACACACCGCTGTCACAACCGAGATCCGAGCGACTAGATGGGTCATACCCCTCAACCCTTCAAGATCCGGGCCACCCCGATGGCCCCTGCTACGCGGGTTTGGCGCGGGACAGGCCGGAAAGGAGGACCGTACACAGCTACAGTTGTTACCGTTTCGTTACTGGGGGCGCTCGAGAGGTTTGGATACGTAGCACGCCGCTCGCCCGGCCGACCGCGCCTAACTGCGCAGTTCCGTGAGGCCGCCGGAGCACCATTGGGTGTCGCCCACGGTGTCCTTGCTGAGGCCGAGGGATTTCTGGACGGTGACCCAGAGATCCGCGAGGCTCTTGTGGCGCGCGTCGCGGGAGGCTTGCAGCGCGCCGTTCTGGAACAGCGGCTGCTTGGCGTAAAACGGGTAGGTGATGTTCTGGCCCAGCTTGATGCCCGTGTTGCGGCCGCCCGCCACCACGAAGACCATGTCGTTCTGGTTGTGATTCTCGGCGATACCGCTGCCCCAGACCGTGATCGTGTTGTCGAGCGCGCCGAGCGATTTCATCTTGCTCACCAGATACACGAAGCGATTGGCGTACCAATGGTCGATCGCCTCCCACACCGAAACCGGCGCCTCCCCGTGACTCACCCCATGATGGCCCGGTCCGCTGCCGAGCGGGTTGATCCCGCCCGAGTCACGCTGCCAGACAACCGTGCCGACGCGGTCAATTCGGCATTGCACCAGAGCTCGACACGCAGGGCGTCCCGCTTCACCTCGGGTTGGGGGTTATCATGAGCGCTTCATGACCAAGGTGGAATACGATTGGCTGTGCCGCGAAACGCGGGTGGGCGTTCCGTGAGCAAGATCGAACGCGCCTTTTACGATCGCAACGCACTAACCGTGGCGCGCGATCTCATCGGCATGCGGCTCGTGCGATCGCTCGGACGGACGTGCTACGCGGGACGCATCGTCGAGACCGAAGCGTATCAGGGCCCCGAGGATCTGGCCGCCCATTCCGCGCGCGGCCTGCGCACAGCGCGCACCGAGGTGATGTTCGGCCCACCCGGCCATGTCTACGTGTATCTCATCTATGGCATGTGGAATTGCTTGAACATCGTGGTCGGGCCATCCGGTACACCGCATGCGGTGCTCATCCGCGCGGTGGCTCCCGAGCAGGGTGAGCTCCGCACCTGGGGCCCCGGACTGTTGTGCCGGGCCTTCGAGATCGACCGCGGTTTGTCGGGCGCTGATCTGCTGGGCGCCCAGATCTGGCTGGAACAACCGGCCACCCGCCCGGCCGTCACCGTGGTCAGCGCGCCGCGCATCGGGGTGGATTACGCAGGCGCCTGGGCGCACAAGCCGTGGCGATTCTTCGCTGCCGACTCACCGTTTGTCTCCACCGTTTCGCCCGCCGCGCGCCGCAAACAATTGCCAGTTGGCAGGTGAACTCGTACTCCAAGCGGGCCACGTCGAGCCGGTGCGCGGTCTATCTGCACCGGCGATTTATTGCTGGTGCGGACCTGGACCACATATTGCCGAATCCTCGGCTGGCGAGACGCCTCCCGACAGCGTGTAGAGGCCTTCTCCGCCAAACACCGAGATGACGTAGTCGCCGGGTTCTGCGCATCCCGAAAGGGGCTTCGGTCCGTTGAACTTCTGTGCTACGAATTCATCGGCTTCCAGCAACTGGTTGCCGTTGCGATCGGCATGAATCGTCATGCTAATGGTGTCCAACCCCTCGGCTTCGTCCTGTAGCTCGAATACAAAGGATGACGGTTGCGCAACGTGAAAGCGATAGAGATCCTTGTCATCGAGGGCTCCAACGTAGCCACCGGTGCGAACTGAAGCCGGGTTTTCGAGTGTCGCTGCTTCTCGGGCGACGGCGCCAGGATCTGGCCGGATTTCTGGGAGCGCATATGGGGTGAACTCGGCCGTGAGGTTCAGCGTCCCCTCGAACTTTAGATCAAGGAAATATGTTCCGGCAGGAAGCGGGGTCGTGAAGATCGCATCGTCGTTAACGTAGTCGACGTGAACCAGTGATGTGTCATCAAGAATGGCGTTTCCGTTTTTGTCCTGGATGATCGAAGTTGTTCCTGAAGTTGTGGCGCCTCGTACGGTGATCGCAATTTCGCCAATATGATCAGTGGAGAATACGAAACACCGCTCTCCAGGGACAGAGATTCGATTGTTGAGCATTTGGGCCGGCGCCCATTCCGTACATCCGGAAGGATCCGAGTCGACGGCTTCATTCGAACATCCAACCGAAAGCACCGTCATCAAGAGTACGCGCGAGAGATCCTGTGTTTTCACGCCCAACAAGGTAGCACATTCAAATCCATGATCGTCCAATCGCAGTGCCCTTCGTGGTCCAAACCCGAACACAAGCCCTGCAAAAAGGCCATGCGAAATTGCGGCCCGATGGAAGCGGAACCAAATCGGAAAACGGAAACCAGGTCAATCGTTACACATTGACAGGTCTAGTCCGGCGACTTGCCCGCCAGTTCGTCGCGTTGTTCGCGCAGGAAGGGGCGATCGATCTGCTCTGCCAAAAGATCGATATCGCGTGTCATCACGCCGGTCGCGCGGAAATGTTTGTGCCAGTGGCAGACAACCTTCGCCACGATGTGGGCTTCCGCTCGTGCTTCATCCGGGGTCAGCGAAAATTGCCGACACATCGACTACGCGTTGTCGATCGTTGAATCTCCTTCGTGCAGGCCCACGCGCATTTGCTGATATCCCATCGCTTGTCCGGAAGGGAGCACGTCAAACGCAGGCGAAAGTTCATATGTGCCATCGTCTGTTACCAACAGCGCATGGTTCTTTTCGTGATCATCGGTATTGTCGATCAGAATGTTGAAAACCATGCGTCGGAATAACTCGCGCATTTGCCTGACGTTGGTCCCATCGTCCACCGTACCACGCCTCCGCAGGACCTGGGCAAGTTCAGTGTTCTCGTTGTAATTGTAATTGTCGTTCACGCAATACCGGATGCTTCGGCCGCGCCGACTGCCCGGATAATTCACGCGCACCATCCAGCCCGAGCATCACAAGTCGAGCGCAGTCCGTTCAAACCCACCGGTCACGCTGGCCTGACGCCGGACAGCCCCGGGACAGCGATCGGTTGCGCTGCGGGCTTTGAGGGTACCCGCCCTGGTTGACCTGTCCGTTTGAGGTTCCGAAGCCCCAGCACGCGACGCTTCCGTCGCCGAGGAGTGCACACCGGGAGCGCAGGTCGAGCGCCAGTTGCGTGGCGTTCGCGACGCCACCGAGCAGCTGCGGCGGTCGATCGTCGAACGCGTCGCTCGCCTCCGGCACGACGGCCCCCCAGCAGGTCGCACGTCGGCCGGCATGGATGGCGCAGCTCCGAGCTGCCCGTAACGGTTTCTGCCCCAACACGCCACCCGGCCTTCGGCGACGATCGCGCAGGTCGACATCACGCCCGCGACGACGGACGTTGCGCCATCGAGTCCGGGCACAACGGCGGCTTCCTTGAAGGAAGAGGGGAAGGGAAATTCCATCGGCTGACCGGCCTGGCCGTACCAGTTCCATCCCCAGCACGCGACGCGGCCGTCGGCGAGGCGCGCGCATGCGTGGAACGCGCCCGCTGAGACCTCGACGACGCCGGTAAGCGGTTGTTATGTGCGACGTCCCCGAGTCCTGCACGGGGGTCAGTGATGCATGCCCCGCCGACGGGGTTCGACCCGCGGCCTACGTGTGCCGGCCTTCGTTCTTCGAGTGCGATCGCGAGGACGTGTGCGACGGTCGCACGGTGTTCTGCGCCGAACGCTTCCAACCCAACACGCGCTCGTGCGGCGCCCCGGTCTCGGGCATGTGCGATGCGCCCGATCACTGCACCGGCACTTCCGCCAACTGCGTCGCGGTCCATCTGTCCGGCGTCGAGTGCCGCGCCACCCAGGGTGCGTGCGATCGCCCTGAGTACTGCACCGGATCGAGCCGCGAATGCCCGCCTGATCAGGTGGTCTCCGCGGGCATCGTCTGCCGCGCCAATACCGCCGCTTGCGATCCGGCTGAGTCCTGCGACGGAATGGCGGCCCGGTGTCCCACCGACGTTCGTTGCGGCAGCAGGTGATCCCGTCCAGGCGAGGGCGGTGGCCCACGCAAACAGGATCTGCGCGGTGTAGTAGATCGGCAAACCGAGCACATCGTTGACGAACGACCGTTTGACGAACCGTTCGCGCGCCACGAACACGTCCGATACGTAGAACAGCAGCGCACCGCCGAGCAGGAACATCGCGGGCGGCGTACCGGCCAACGCGATCGCCAGCGCGCTGGCCACCATCGCCGTGCTGGACGTCATGTAAGCGAGCACGGGCATGCGCAGACGGCCGAGGTACGGGGCCAACCACCGGTACAAGAACACCGTGACCGTCGCCGGTGCGATCGCCGCAAGCCAGGGCCACCGCGAAACCGGCACAAGCAAACCAAAAGCCACCACGTACGTCAATTGTCCGCACAAGAACAAGCCCAGCCCAACCGCGAACGACAGCCGCCCCGGCACTGCCAGCGCCACGTCGCCACACGCACCCAGCACCAGCCCGCCCAGGATCACCCGCGCCACAACACCATGGTCAAGCGTGCCGAGTCCAACCGCGAGTGCCACAAATCCCACCGGCGCCAAACCCTTGCAAGCGAACGCCGGCCACCGCCAGCCCCGCGCCTGACAGATCAATCGGCCAGCCACAGCGGCGACGATCGCGAAGGTCAAGACAAGGGGCAGCATGAGGTGCGCGGGGGGATCGCCACCGTACGCCACCCGGCGAGACAGCGCCACGGGAAGGATTTTCACCATCTGCTCTTCCGTGCACCCGCACTGGGTGCCATGGGGGATCTCGCATGTCTGCCGCTTGCAGCCGCAGCGCGAGCCTGGCGCGTGTTGCGAATTCCACGTTGTGGACCCGTTCGTTCGTGCTAGCGTTCTCGGCATGCTTCGTTACGTTTGTTTGGCATGGGCGCTCTTGGGTTGCGCATCAACCCCACCACCCTCGCCCGCGCACCCGGAGGCGAGCAAGGCAACGGTGGTGCCAACCGTGACACGGGAAGAGGCCCATGCGCTGGTGCAAAGAGGTGCAAAGCTTGTCGATGTCCGCAGCGCAGCGGAATACGACGAAAAGCACATCGACGGCGCCATCAACATTCCCGTTGATGAACTTGCAAGCCGCGCAGGTGAGCTTGGGTCGAAAGACCAACCGGTGGTGCTGTATTGCAAATCAGGGCGACGCGCAGATCGCGCGGCAGAAAGCCTTCGCGGAGCCGGATACACGAAAGTTGAAACCCTGGGCGGAATGGAAAATTGGTGAATTGTCTCGCGATTGTTCCAAGGGGGTGTGACGTTTTCACCCACGTCCACCTCGCGAACCACAGGGCATCTACCTTCGCCACTTCATCTGCGGATGCCCAACGCCGAGTTTCGTAACACATACACCGACGCTGGCAAGTTTCCGTCAACAACTTGCGAACCTGCGGGTCCGTCGGCTGCAGCGTCTCCGCGTTCCGCTTCAACCCAATTCGAGACTGGGTCCCACCAGCGGGATCCAGCCTGGTTCTTCCAGAGGAAGTAGGCGCGCTCAAGAATGTGCTCGTAGGCCCCCGTAGGCGCCGCTGGAAAGCTTGGAGGCACATTGATGGTCTTTGCCGCACCGGAAGCGGAAACCGCGGCGGCAAGGACCGCGCGGCGTCCGTCGACCAACAGTGGCAGCACATCACCGCCGAGGGCTAGCACGTGAGCGCCATATCGCAGTCTCAGGATCCCACACATCTTTTCGAATGATTCCGATCACTTGAACGATTCCACGGCACTGTCGTGAACTTCCCACAATGCGGTCTGCGAAGAAATTTGCGAAATCTTCGAAGATTATCTCGATCTATCGCCACCGCTCCACGAACTGGCCGCGCGTAGCTCGTGGCAAGTCATTCCGGTCAAGCGCCTCATTTCAGCCGCCCCGTATTGTCCGGGCTCCGTGGTAGACTTCGCGCATATGGCTCGCCTCGCTGGCAAGTTCTTTTCATTTCAGGAATACATCATCGTCGAACAAGACAGCAATGTCCGGCATGAGTTCCTCGATGGCGAAG
>JAWXBF010000325.1:0-3219 GCA_034439895.1 Deltaproteobacteria bacterium | reverse complement strand
GTGTTGGCTGCTCCAGGACCATCCGGTGCTCGCTGGCCAGCAAAGGGAGTGTTGATCCACAGCAGGACACCACCCGAATCCACCGGATCGGCGTTATACCTGGAAATCGCCAGGTAATAGGTGCCAGGCTGCGTCACCAGCGCGTTTGTGAGCCGGGCCCGTAATCCCGTGGTGTCGTCATTGTGTACAACACCCAGACCGTTTGCGTCAAACAAGAACAGTTGCGTATCCCATGTGGTCACAGGAGCAGTGTCGGCGCTGAAGCCAGCAGGATTGCAAATCTCGATCTGGAACACATCGATCTCCGTCGCGCCCGTCCCGCCGTCGAGCAGGCCATTGATCGCAGCGATTTCACCCGTGCCATCGGGCGCAACCGCCGTGTCCCGGGTCTGGCCCGCATCGGTGGTCTCATTCCAAGGTGTCCCACCCCGCACCGCGAGCGTCACGTTCGCCGTCGCTGGCGTGCCCGAACTGGGCGTGACCGTCACCGGAATCTGAAAAATGCCCGAGGGCGTCGCGCCGGTGCTCGACAGCAGCCCCGACCACACCCCACCACCCTGATCGCTGAACGCAATCGTTCCCAATCCCAGCGCGCTCGCGTTGGCAGAGACCGATGTCACCGTGTTCGTGCCCCGCGGCTGGACCGTCGCCGACAGCGTCGAGGATTCACCCGCAAAGATCGTCGCCGGTGCCGCAGCAGTGGCCACAATCGCCACCGCAGGTACCAACGGATCGTTCGCGCCGTTGAATTCCAATGACCAGTACAGCAAAGAACCGACATCCCCGCCCGTATCGTCATCGATGATCAACGTCCACGTGCCATTGCTGTTCGCACCGTTGACACCAGACAGGTTGGCAAGCGCCGTTGCCGGAATCGGAATCGTTGCCGCCGCACGCCACGCCACCACCCCGCCCTCGGGCAGGTAATCCGCAGAGAAGGGTGCCGCCGTTCCAGTCGCTCCGATAATCGTCGACGCGCTCTGCGTGAGCCTCGTGAAGGTCATGTTATCGCCCGCCGCGCCGTTATCGCTGGTCAGGTGGATATACGCACCGCCACCAGGCGGCACCAACACGATGTCCAAGTCGCCAGTGAACGTGTGCGTGAGATTCAACACCACGCTCAGGCTCGTGATCGACGCCGGACCCCCGCTGATCGTGATCTGATCCTGCACCGTGCCTGTAGTAGTGCCCGGCGCACCAGGTGGAATCGGAGCGCTGGGACTGCTGCTGAAGACCTGTCCGGACGCGATGCCGCACAGACTGACCAATCCAGCAACCAACCCCATAACTGTGGAACCAACGGTATGAATGCGACCCATGATGCTACTCCCTTTTGAGAATTGAATGTCAACCACCGCTCCTAAGCCCTTATCGCTTCCGCGCAGGGACCCGCCCTGCACAAGCTCCAGTCCTTTTCAAACCTCATAGCAAACCAAAAGGTCTACCCGAAGGCATATTAAAAAGCTGAATTGAGTCTTGCCAGTACACTCGAATTTCGTGTGTCTGTCAAGTCAGAACCATGGAAATTACTAGTTCATCCATCCGCTTCGGTCTTGAAGCAAAGCCCAAGTTGATCTGGACCGTCAGCATCACGGGGTATCTGCCCGAACGCGGCACCCTGCCATGGTGCATGCAGCGCGAATAAAAACCATCGATATGACCTTCCAAAAGCAAAAAACACCAGAAAACAAAATGCACAAGAGCCTGCGGAGCAGGCTCTTGTGAACTCTTGCGAGTCAATGCGACCAAACAAAAGTGACCCCGTCGGGATTCGAACCCGAGTTTCTAGGATGAGAACCTAGCGTCCTGGACCAGACTAGACGACGGGGCCGACTCAATGGTCAGTTGTCGTGGAATGCGGGGACGAACCGCAACATATCACTGTAGGATAGGTGATATTCAAGTGAGACATTGGTGAAACAAAGTCAAAGGGTGGCTTGGGGGGTTGCTCAGGGGATGGCCTGGAGATTCGCCGCGCTCCAGCCCCGCGCTCAGGCAGACAAAGACTGCAATTGGCGGCGCAGCAGACTCAACGCGTAGACCGCCGCTTCATCGGCGCTCTGGCCCACCACCGCCCCGCATGGTGTCGCGCTTTGATCGCGCCACTCCGCACGATAACAGTCAAACAACTGCACGTGACGAATCGTCAGCGAATAGCCCGCGTTGGCGAAGCACTCGCCCACCGCACGCACCGTCGGATACGACCGCCCATCGCGATGCACGCGACAGTCGTTCGCATCCGCTGCCTTGAAGTCGGTCTGATAGAGAGCATCGATTGCAAAGTCCAGACCCATGAGTGCCTCCGGCGTGCGAAAAGTGTCAAGGCAAGAGCCGCCCATCAACCTCGATCATTCATTGCCGCGCCCCGTACCATCTCACTTTCCTCATGCGCCGCCATCCTTGGCAACCAATGGTAGCCTTCAAGGACAATGGCCGTCGCGCTCAAGGTCCTCGTTGCACCCTGCTGAGATTGAGCGTGGCATCATCGGGCAGGCGGGTGAGATTGGTCAGAATGAACCGGGGGTTGCTGTTCCATCGGACCTCAAACGTCAACTCGACGGGATCGCCCAAACCCAGCCCGGCCCATGAGACGTTTGCTGAGATTGTTGGAAAGTCCATGATCATCTCGTTCATCCCCTCCACTTCGCCTTTGGAACCGACAAACTCGGGGATGGCCTCGTGGTGCAGTTGGAGATAGATCACCCCGCCAGGCCGGAGCGTTGCTTCAGGTGTTCCCTCAATTCGACCGCGCGTCGTATACGTTGCGTCCGCTGGCGTTGTGGTGGACACCACTTCAACCCGCCCCAAGTGCATCGCATGATTCTGGTCACTCGTACTGGGGTTGACCGCATACCCACCACCCTTGCCCTCCGCCGCGCTGGGCGTGGCCGGCGCGCTACCAGAAAGTACCTCCCACAGCACACCCAGACCAACGACGATGATGGCACCCACAAGCAAAAAAAGCATGGCACGCGACTTCATGTTCTTATTCTTAGCAATCACAATCCAGGTCATCAAACACCCATCAACGTCCATATAACTTTCTCGGGAATCGAAAAACTATCCTGCGAAGGTCACATTTCCTGCTTGACGCAAACCGGTCAGGTTGCCATACTTGCAGGCTGTGAAAGGCTTTGAGTCGCGCGGCATCGGTTCGCACTCTGCTTGGGACTGGCCTTGGACCCAAACCACGCAGCGGCGGGGTCGGGAGCCGGGGGC
>JAWXBF010000324.1:0-3854 GCA_034439895.1 Deltaproteobacteria bacterium | reverse complement strand
GCGGAAAACGCGTGCTGTTTGGCAGTAATTGGGCCACCAACTGTTTTGCTGAACTATATTTGATCGACTTTCGATGAACGAAACAAAACCGTTGGTTCAAGCAGGTCTGCCCATTCGCCGTGTGCGTGTGGTGTCAACTCAAGGCAAGCCCATCGACTTCGTTGCCGACGGCGACACCATGTCAATTGGTTCGGCCTTGGGAAACGATCTGAGGATTGACGATCCCACCGTTTCTCGCTTCCACGCTCAATTGACCCGCAAGGGTGGAAGCATTCTGGTTAAAGATCTGGGCTCAACCAATGGTACCCAGATAGGACCCGCGCGCCTGCAAGGCAGCGAAGTGCAAGTCAATGCGCCCACGGTCATAGGCATCGGGCAAGTGGAACTGAAACTGACCGACGCTGATGTGGTGTTGGTTGATCACGGCCCGCGTGAGCTGGGCAGCCTGAAAGCGTCGGCGCCACTGATGCGCAGATTGCTTGCAAAGCTTCAGCAAGCCGCCAAAAGCGATGTATCTGTGCTTGTGCTCGGCGAATCGGGCACCGGCAAGGAACTTGTTGGCCAGGCCTTGCACGAAGGAAGCGCGCGCGCGAAATCGGCGATGGTGACGGTTGATTGCGGAGCGGTTTCGCCAACCCTGTTTTCAAGTGAATTGTTCGGTCACGAAAAAGGCGCGTTTACCGGCGCGTACCGTCAGCACCTGGGCGCGTTTGAACGTGCTGCAGGGGGTACTATTTTTTTGGATGAAGTGGGGGAGCTCTCTCCTGAATTGCAGTCGGCCTTGTTGGGCGTGCTTGAACGAAGGACGCTGCGGAGGCTGGGCGGCTCAAAGGACATTTCGGTGGATGTGCGGTTGGTATCCGCAACGTCGCGCGATCTTCTCAAGGAAGTAAACCAAGGCCGCTTCCGTTTGGATCTGTTCTACCGTCTTGCCGTGGTGCGTTTGGATGTACCACCGCTGCGCCAACGACCCGAAGACATTGTTCCGTTGGTGCAGCGGTTCTTGGAACTTGAAGGCCAACAGAAGCGCTTCGACGAATTGTTTCCTCCCGCAGCCCAAGAGCGCATGCGAACGCACGATTGGCCGGGAAATGTGCGCGAACTGCGCAACATCGTTCTTGGAACGTTGGCGTTGGGCCAAACGCCTGACTTCGTCTCCGTGTCTGCGCAGAACGAAGCGGCTGGTGCGAAGAAAGTAGATTATTCGGCACAGTTCATCACCGAATCAGGCATCGCTCCGTACAAAGACGCACGCCATGAATTGGTAGACCAATTCGAGCGCAGTTATTTGGTGGCTCTGCTCAAAGTTGCCAACGGCAATGTGCGCGAAGCCGCACGCCGGGCGCAGATGAACCGTTCTTACCTCATCGAGCTGCTGCAAAAACACGCCTTGTCTGGCGAAGACATCTAAACCAAGATCAATCTCGCCACAGGCGATCAATCGCCACTGTGGCTAGCCCGGTAAGTGCCAGCGCCAAACTGAGCTTAAACGCAGTGTCGTAGTTGTCGGCGCGATCGTAAAAAGTCTGCGCCTGTTGCAGATCTACAGCATTGTCGTAGTCGCTTTGGTTTCCTTTGCCCAAAATCAAAACGGTTGTGGCAGCCCCCAATCCCAATGCTGCCCCGCCTGCCCCGACCCAACCCCAATGGCGCAGCGTAGGCAATGGTTCCTTCTGCGGTGGCAAGGCAACCACCACGGTTGCGGGAGAAATTTCTGGGGGCGCGGGCAACGGAACCGGTTTTGGCTCTGGTTCACCAACTGGTTCAAGGGGCGATGGTGGCTGTAAGCGACTGATGGCTGCGAGCGCACGGTCCTTTGTGGATGCATGAAGGGTGAAGGACGCTTGCACCCGGCGGTAAACTTGCAACGCTTCGCCAACGCGATCCAATCGCTCGAGGCAAACAGCGATGTTGAAGTCGAGGGCTTCGTTGAAAGCCGCTTCTTGTGCTTGTTGAAACAGGCTTAACGCTTTTTTAAATTCATCGTGTGAGAAAGCTTCTTCAGCTTGGTCAAACAACACGCGGGCTCGTTTTCGGTTGGCCGCAGCGTCTTTGGCTGTTAATGGATTCACTGTTGCCGCTGCCAGCGTTTGTGTTGAGATAAGCAACGTTGCGCCACACAGAGCAACTCTGAACAACCGGAAATGCGCTGATTTTCTGCCGTTCATCTAGTACGGGTTGGATACTAGATCACGGTACGGGTTGGATACCAGCGCCGGATGCGTTTCTTTCGTGCGGGTGTTCCGTCTCTTCACAAGGTTAGCCTTGATGGCTTGTCTCACGGCTGTCTTTGGCTCCACGGTTTCCGTCTGGTTCTCCAGCAAAACGGGCCCGGGCGGCGCAACCGAGACCGCAACGGGTGGTTTGGAATCAGCGGTGTGGATGGGTGCCGAAGATTGCTTCCGGCTTGCCACTGCCACCACCAAGGAAGTGATTCCGATGGCCGCGGCCGCCGCCCAACGTGACATAGTCGGCCGTTTTGATTTTTGGGATTCGACCACAGAGCGGGGGGCCTGCTGGCTCCTGACCAAAGCGCCCAATTCCGCTTTTGAACTGTCCCGCGCCATCGCGCCGAAGGCGTTCGCCAACACGAGTGCAGTGGCGGGGCGCCGGGAAGGATCTCTTTGCAAACACGACGCCACGAGCTGCGCAAGCTCGTTCGGGATACCGGGCAGCGCCGCAGCAAGCGAAGGCACATCCATCGCTGTGACATTCCAAAGCGTGCTCGCTTCATCCGCCGCGGCGAACAAACAAACACCGGTCAGCACTTCATAGGCCACAACGCCGAGGCCCCAAAGGTCAGTCTTTGCACTCACGTCATGACTACGGGTGATCTGCTCAGGTGCAAGATACGCAAGTTTTCCTTTCAGCTCTCCTGTGCGTGTCAGTCTGGCGTTGCCGTCGGCCGCAGCGATGCCAAAGTCCAAAAGCTTTACACCGCCATCGAATCCAACCAGAACGTTGTGTGGACTGATGTCGCGGTGAACTATGTTCAAGGCGTGGTTGGTGTCAGACGACGCCGTGTGCGCCGCATGTAACCCCTGGGCCAACTGAGCAAGCAGGCCACACGCGGTAGCGGCTGTCAAAGGCCCGTGTGAAACCAGAAGTTTGTCTAGCGAGGCTCCCTCGCACAGTTCGGTGACGAAATAGCCAGCACTTTCATCCGAGGGAACTTCCAGAACCTTCACCACATTTGGATGGCGAATGCTTGCGGTGGTTCGCGCCTCGGCCGCGAATTGGGCCAACCATCTTTCGTCTTTGCGCAAATGCGGCAACAACATTTTGCACGCCACGCGGTCTCCCTCGTGGGGACCAGACACCGCTTCGGCGGCGAACACCGCAGCCATGCCACCTTGTCCCAGCTCAAACAACAGCCGATAGGAGCCCACCCGGTCTCCCGGTAAAGGCATGGACTGCAAGGCTCTGGCTATTTGGGGAGGCACCGCATCTTGATAGATGCCACCGTGACATACTTTTCGCCAACCACCTTGACTCGCCGGTGCCCTCCCGCGGGATCTAGGCGCGGTCAAGCCGCGCCGAGACGGCATCAAGAAAAGATCAACATGGGTCCCAACGCGACGGGACGGTGCGAATCCGAGAGCGTGTCCCGGGGCGCCATCGCCAACTACCTGGATTCGCGCGCGTTCTCAATTCGTGCCGCCGAGAGCGCTGCGAACGGGTAACTCGCCGAACGGGATGGTGATGTCGCGTGGGGCTTCGTTGCCTGCGACCCTCGCGCAACGTCGTCGGCTTCATAGTGGCCATTGGCATCCGTACGCACCTGCCGTGGATTGGCTTTCTCGCTCCAGTCGCGAAAATGATCCACTCCGAGAATGCGCCGCGCACAAGCACTG
>JAWXBF010000323.1:0-2752 GCA_034439895.1 Deltaproteobacteria bacterium | reverse complement strand
CCTCACTCTGGAGGAAGCAGAGCGTTTGCGCTGGCGTAAACCATCGTACCGAGGCGACATGGTGGAAGAATGGTTCTTCCAGGGGGTTTCTCCTGCGCCGGACTGTGGAACCGATGAAGACATGGCGCAGATTGCCGGCATTACCAAACCGGACGACCTGAAGAATCGGTATTGTTTCAAAGACCCGGTGCTGCTGCTTGATGAGCTCACGAGACGCGTCCCGGATGAATGGCGTTCAGAACGCACGTTCAAGTCCTTCATCCAGGTTCCGGACGGTGCCAACGGTGGCAACGAAACCTACGGATGTTTGGAAGACGAACGCGGCCTCGGTCACTGCTACATTCGTTGCAACGGACAAGACTCCAATTCGCTGCAGGGACAGCTTTCCGAACTCGAGATCCAGCTCGACAATGGTACCAAGAAGACGTTCCCGGCCTACCTCGACAGCCGTTGCGGCGGAGAGCGCGCCAAAGGATTTCGCTGTTTGCCCATCACCAACGAACTGGACGAACGAGGTGGCCGTTTCTGTCTGCGCGAATGTGACCAAGAGGTGCCGATTAAAGAAGCCGACTTGCTTTGCCAGGTCAATACGCCGGTATTCTATACCGATCGCGAGAGCGAGGCGGGCGACGGTACGAAGTATGACCCGTCCAACATGGCGGGGGACAGCAAGTGCCTCGTCACAGATCCATTCGGTGGAACCGGTGCATTTGATGCCTGTGTTCGCGATGTGGCCTTCGAGCCGCGCTAGTTTTTGATGCCGTACTCTCGCCCGGAGTTCAATCCAATGAATAAATCCACAAAGCTCTTTTTTGCCACCACGGTCTTCGGCGTTTTCGTAGTGGGCGCACCCCAGGTCCGAGCCGCGATTCCGGCCGCCGTTCTCGACAAGTTGCGCTGCACCGACACGAAGACAGCGGATTGCATTCAAGACGGCATTTTCGTCATGCAGGGCGGTCCAGAGCTGGCGCTTGGGGGTCTCGATCCGAACCCGGTCAACAAAACATCGCCGGCCACCGCCTACTACTGCACCAAGGGTTCCAACGCTGGTGACGCGCTCTTTCGATGGGATTGTCGTTTCGACCACGACAAGGTCATTGACCGCTTTGTTAAGATCTTGAAGGACGCTGGTTGGAACGTGGACAAGGAGCAATGGGACCAGGTTGCCATTTTCGGCGTCGATACCGAAGAAGCTGGGCAGAATGGCGGTCTCAACCGAAACGCAATGCTCTTTTACCGTGCGCCTTCCATGGGTCTCGACCACCGCGGAACGCCCGCAGAGAGCGCAACCGTCAGGGGTGTCAACGAAATCGGTGGTATCGGCAAAACGGTACTCCAGCGCAACCCGAACTTCCCCTTCATTGGCTACACGGTGGGCGGAAGCACGACGGACTTCGGGATTCAGCCTTCCTATACGGGTTCGTGGTTTCCCGAAGATGTGGACGTTCTTCCGAAGGGTGTGGAATATTGGCCAGCGCCGGATCCCGCCGGAACCCCTTTCACGTTCCGCTATCGCCAGTGCAGTGCGAGCTCGATGTGCAATGGTTTCTTGAACGGATTTCAGTCGCTGGCCCAGGCGGTTTCGTCAATGTACGGGCCGTTTGTTAGCCCCGAGCCGGATCTGGACACCGAGGGTGGAACTTGGATCGATGTCCCAACGGATGATCGATCGGAATGTGCCCCGAAGGACGATCCGACAACGGCCAACGTGCGATATCCGTGGGCGCTTGCCTGCAAAGATGCAGCGCCGATCGGGGCGCCGACGCCAGGTCCGGTAACCGATGCCGGTGCCACGATGATTTACCCGGCGGTTGGAGCGGTGGAGTGTGGCGGTAAGGTTCCTGTTGACAATCCGAAACTCGCGCTGGCGCCAGGCATGAAGGTTGTCAACCTTGGGCAAGGTTCAGGTGTTCGAGTTCAAGGCGACACCGAGCTTGGAACCGCAGTCTATGGTGAGCCTGCTTTATCGGTGTGCCCCGCTAACAAAAGAAACATCGCGTCCCTGATGCGTGCGCCTGCCGCTTCGTATTCTCGCGCAACCGGCAAGTTCGTCTGCGGTACCGCTGTCGATTGGTGGGATGCAGAAAAGAAATTCCCAAAGATCTGCACGGGCGCAGCGTCTGGCCTGTCGTATCACCGAATCGAGGCTCGGTTTTGGAACTCGTTTTTGGATCTCGACGGCTCGCTCATGGGATCGGGTTCGAACTGGTCCGAAAACGCAAATCGAACCGCCAACAATGGTGGTCCCGCTGCCAACTGGACCGGCTCTCCGCCCTACCGCGGAAGAACCGTTTCTATTTTTCACCCCGCAGAACTCTGGCTGATGGGTCTTGTGCCGTACTCGAACCCTGCCAATCCCCTCGACGGCGTTCCATTGATCCGGGTCTACAACCTTGCCTTCGACGATCTCATCGGAGAGACGGTGCGGGCGGCTGGCAAGTTTTCGGCCGAAGCAGGACCGCGAATGGGGTTGCCGCGAGCGGGATTTACTCCGGGTGCGCAATCCATGTTGGCAGAATCAAGCGCGAAGTCTCGTCCCTTTACTTTGGAACAGCTGCTAGGAAAAACACCCGCACGAACCCCCGATTTCGCTGCCGACAAACACCTGATTCGCGTGCCGTGGATCGTTGTGACGAAACCCGAGGAGCGTCTTCCTCGCACAAACTATCCCGAGTGCGAGAAGAAGCTTCGCGAGTGCGCCATGGATCCGAAGATGCATGAGGGCGATGTGGATTGCGATCTGGTTCGTTTG
>JAWXBF010000322.1:0-4654 GCA_034439895.1 Deltaproteobacteria bacterium | reverse complement strand
ATCACCACCGCCAAGGTTGTCGCTTGCTCACGTTGGTCCCGTTGTTTGAGCTCTTGCACAACCACGTTCGCCATGTTGGGGCAAACCGCGCGCGCGCGGAGCGCTGCCTCCAACATGAACATTTGTCGCGCATATCTGGCATCACTTTCGCTTTGCGAAATCAGCGTGGACAGCTTGGTGACGTCGTCGCCATCAAGATCGCCCTCCATTGCCCGGTCCACAAGGTCGAGCATCACGCGGTGCTCGCTTGTCATCTGAACCCTCCCGCCAATTCAACACACGAACGCAAGGCCACGCGAGCCCGGAATAGCAACTGACGCGTGGCGGTCACCGTTCTTCCCAACTTTGCGGCAGCGTCTGCCAACGACAACCCCTCGTCGTAGTGTAAGCGCACCGCTTCGGCCGCCACAGGCAGCAGGCGTTGCAAGCACGATTCAAGCGCCCGGTGCAATTCGTGCTCTGCCACTTCCAATGTTTGCGCCGACGCAATGTCGGGAGCAGCGACGCTGCGATATTGAGCCAAATAGCGATGTTGCCGTTCACGTTTTCGAATGTCGTCACGCACAAGGTTGCGGGCGATCGTGTTTAGCCACGGCAAAAACTCCCGCTTGCCATCGAAGCCCGCCAGGTGGTCGTAAGCCTGAATGAAGGTCAGCTGCGTGATGTCGGTCGCACTGGCCCGGTCGCCCAACGCCCGCACGGCAATTGTAAAAATGGCCGACTGGTGACGCTGCACCAGCTGGGCATAATCGTCAATTTGGCCAGCCAGCACCCGAGCCACGAGCTCTTGGTCGGTCTCGTGGCTGTTAGAGAGCGTCATACATAACCTGTACGCCGCAGCGGTCTCAGTATAACACGCGACAATGAAAATAACGCACCCGCAACAAGACACGGCCTTTCGCGTTGGGGAACGGAAGGCGCAATACATTGGCGATGGTCGGGGCCACGCCCATCTCGTGCAGTACGATTAGGGGCTAGCCGTTCGGTGGCGCCCCGTTTCGCCGTCCGACGTGAAACACGTGATTTTCGTCATGCTTCGGTCGCGCTGGCTCTGGCGTTGTCGGCATGTGGTGACCACGCCGCCCTTGATGATTCGAAGATGCAGGCCGATGCCGCGGTCGATTCCGGCGGGCGCCTCGAAGTGCGTGCCGAATCCACCCGCATGAGCGCCTTTAGGCCGGTGCGTTTCGCTGTCGATCTCGCTGTTTCGACGACGACGCACGCCTTGTCCATCGATGCTTCCGGATCATTCGACCCGGCGGCGGCTTTGCCCGCGGACACAACGCAATACGAATCCCGGGTGGAGCTGGACGAAAACGGCAACTGGTCCGGAGCCACAATGCGACCCTTTCACTGTGCGCCCATCGCGGTGGCCGGTTCGGGCACCGTGTTGCGCGTGCCAAGGGACTACCCCACCATCCCGGCCGCCATCGCGGTGGCAAAAGCCGGTGACACGGTTTCGGTTGGCCCCGGGATCTACCGCGGTCCCATCGCCCTAAAAACTGGCGTCTGGTTGCGCGGGGCCGGGGCTGACACCACCATCCTGGATGGTGAGGGCCGCCCGGAAAACATCATCGATTTCACGGATGCAAGCGGCGCTGTCATCGAAGGGTTTACGTTTCGCAACACCGGCGCAGCGAATGATCCCTGCCCCGCCGATAAGCCACTCAATTGCAGCGGCAATTGGCACCGGGCCGCAATCTACGCCGATGGACACAACAGCCAAACCGATGGGTGCACGGACACCTCGGCGGTTATCGCGCACAACGTATTCGTGAACAACGCCATCGCCATCATGGCGTACTTCCACTCCCGCGTCGTGGTACGGAATAACATCTTCATGGGAAATGGTACTGGGTTCGCCGCCAGCAGCCTGCAAGACCACGCGGTGATTCTCAATAACGTGTTTTACGGCGATGGGACCCACGCGATCGCCAGCGGTGCGGGTTACGTGGATATTTTGGCCAACGTTTTTGCCAACACGCCAGTGGCGATCGTTCACGAATACATTCAAACCGGACGCATTCGCTGCAATTTGTTTTCGGGCGTGGCCAACCCCGGCGAGCGGGTAACCCTGGGCGCCGATGGTAACCTTACGCTCGGCAGTGTTTTCAACGACTTGAGCCAGGGCGATCTCGGTTTATCCGCAGTGACCACGCAGCAATTTGCGGGATGTCTGGCCGAAAGTTTCGATAACCTTCCCTCCGATTACGGCGCTGCACTGATCCCGGGTGCGTTTGGCGGAATACTCGGACCATGGCCCGGTGGTGCGCCCACCGTGCCGGTATCACGCATCACGCACGCGGCGGACGGCGGCGCGATCGATGCCGGCGCGATCGATGCTGGCGCGGACACGGGCGGCTGATCCCTGGCTGCAACTAAATCAACCGTCACTCACGGGCAGGCGACGGGGATCAGGGCGTTGTGTGACACCGCGCCCCAAACGGACGTTGCGCGTGCAATCAGCGATGCGTCACCCCACGAGATACCTCTTGCTACCGCGTAAGGGCTCACGAATGTGTTGCCCGTGATGACGGAAACATTGTCGCGAAACACCGTGATGCCCCCGGTCTTCGTGTTCACTTCCATGCGGTAGGTATGCATCGCATCCTTGGTGGGGGCTGCATAGCTTGGTCCGCGCGTATTTTCTGCTGAGAGCAAAAAGATGACGTCGTCGCCGATAAAGAACAGGTTCTTGCGGTTGTCATCCAGCGAGAAGGCAACGTCTGCTCCCGACCGAGAGGGACCCTGCGACGAACCCGATTCGAATTTCATTTGGGCTTCGATAACCAGGATGTCGGGCATCGCAAGTACGGCTGCCACATGGCTATAGTACATGGCTTCGCCGTTGCTATTATTGGCCAGGGTCAACACGCCGCCAGCAAGGACCGGTGCCTCAGGATTGGATGTGTTATTCAGCGTCCACGGCACACAAGCATCCTCGGGAAGACCATCGCCAGCTTTCCAGCCCGACATCGTTGTCACCCTCGACGAAGCATCGGCCTGCACATCCGCGGACGTTGCATCAAGGGTTGACGCGTCGACTGAGGTTGCGTCCACCGCGAACGCATCTGCCGTATTGGCGTCGGCGGACAGCGCATCTTGATAGACGGTCATGTCTTGTACGGTCGACGCATCGGATCCCGCGCCCGGCGATCCCGCCTCCTCGTCGCATGCCAATAGAAGGATGGCTACGGTCAAGAATGCGCGTTTCACGCGGCGGAGGTTACGCGGACTTCGGGTTTCTGTAAAGGTCAGCGTGCAATGGGTCCCGCGTCGAGATCACGACGTCGCGCGACCGGCAGCGTCCTGACTTTCACGTCGCTTCCGTCGTGGTGGATCTCCATCCGCATTTCCTCCTCATCGGACAAAGCGACGAATTCGATATAGTCGCCCTGCGCGTGTGCTTGCCTCCTATGAGAAAGAACCCGTCTTTCATTTGATCGATCTCAAGTGAGGGACGCACAAGCGTTTTCAGCGATGCGATAAAGGTTGTCGCCCTTGACCTCAAGCAACACTTTCCAGCCTTTGGCTCCGGGCGATAGGTGGCGCAGCCGTGTGCCGTGTTCACACTCTGCCTCCGTACTTGACCAGGGGTGAGCGAAGCGATTCTTACCCGCTGGTAAGGGACCCATGGACGGGCAGTCGCAGGCTGAAGATCGTCCCACCCGTCGGCTCCGGACGGTGGGTAAGGGTGCCCCCATGTCCCTTGACAACGATGCTGCGGCAAAGGGATAGGCCCTGTCCCGTTCCCTGCCCCGGTGCTTTGGTGGTGAAGAAGGGATCAAACACACGGTTGGCGTCACCGTCGGCGATGCCGCAACCATCATCCTCGACTTCGACAAGGATGCGTTCCCCCTCAAGGCGGCTTCGAATCTGGATCGATCCCGGTAGTGTGCGTTTCATCGCGGCGATGGCGTGGGCCGCGTTGACAATGAGGTTCAACAAAACTTGATTGATGTCACCGTCGACGCACAGGATCTCGGGAAGTTCCTGCAGATCAAGCGAGATATTGGCGATGTCCCGGCATTCGGGTTGGGCGAGGACGATCGCGTCGCGTATGCAGTCGTTGATTGATATGAGCGACTTATCAAGGTGATCGCCGCAGAATCCCTTCATTGCCTTGACGATCTCTGCAACGCGTTCAACGCCGGACTTGGCGTGTGCAAGGGCTCCTGGGATATTTGAAAACAGAAAAGCCGTGTCTAATTCTTGTTCAAGTGCCGCAAGCGACACGCGATCATCGCGGGTGGGTGTATCGGCATGCACATACGCACGGTAGCGTTGGCCGATTTCACTCAGATCCCGTACGGCCCCATCAAGAAAGGCGAGATTGTCCCCAACGAATTGTATGGGCGTGTTGAGTTCATGCGCCACGCCAGACGCCATGCGAGCAATGGCATCCATTTTCTGTGCGTGTCGCAACTCAATCTCGGCGTCCTCACGCCGCCGCACCTCGGCGCGCAATTCGTCGAGCGTTGTGGCCAGTTCGCGGGTGCGGTCTTCCACTTTCGCTTCCAGCGAGTGCAACAGTTGCTCCAGGGATTCTCGAGCACTTAGGCCCCGATCAGGAACAACTTGATCAATCATTTGAAATACGATTGGAACGAACAGTGTAATTCCATTCGCCATGAAACGCCTCATAGTGGATGTT
>JAWXBF010000321.1:0-29734 GCA_034439895.1 Deltaproteobacteria bacterium | reverse complement strand
TGGCCCTCGTTTGGAGCGTTCGGTGGCACCGTAGGCTGCGAAGCGCAGCCAAGCAGTCCGATGCCGATAAAAACCGCGACCAATCGAATATTCATGGGCCCCACGATACCCGACCGGCTAGCGGTCGCCAACGGTCTAGGCTTCCGTACCGAGTTCGGCGATCTCCGCCTCGACGGCTTCCCATTCGGTCATCGTCGTCTCGATGATCCCATCCAGCTCTTTTTGCCTCGCCTGCAACCGCTCGATTTCGTCCCAGGGCGTCTTCATGAAAAACGCACTGTCGTTGTAGCGCTCGGCGATGGCAGTCTTTTCCTTCTCGGCCGTTTCGATCTCGGCCATCAACTTGTCGCGTTGTTTGGGCAGTGCCTTGCGACGGGTAGAAAGCTTTTTTTGCTCGTCCCAGGAAAGGCCAGCGGTGCGCGTTCTGGGATCCTCGCGTTTGTCCTGGCTTTCTACCCTTTCGACCTTCTCTTTCTTGGCTTTCAGGACCACATGTTCCGCATTCAGATGGTCGTCGCCATCTTTCTGCACATATTCGTCGTAGTTGCCGCGGAAATCATGCAGGCCATCGCGCCGAAGCTCGATGATGCGGGTGGCAAGTTGTGATACGAAATGGCGATCGTGTGATACGAATACCAACGTGCCCGGATAGGTTTGCAGCGCAGACGTGAGTGATTCGATTGCTTCCAGATCCAGGTGGTTGGTGGGTTCGTCGAGCAGGAGGATGTTCGGTTTTTGCACCGACAGTCGGGTGAACACCACGCGGGCTGCCTCGCCGCCGGAAAGAGCCGATACCGGCTTTTCCACCTCGTCACCCGAGAACAACATCATGCCGAGTCGTCCGCGCACGTAGGTCATCTGTTCCCCCGGACACGCATCCCAGATGAAATTGAGCGGCGTCTGCTTGGGATCGTTCAAGATCTCGTGGTGATCCTGTGCAAAATATCCGACCTCGGCGTTGTGACCCCACTCGAACGTTCCGCGATCTTGCGTCAGGCGTCCGGCCAGTATGCGCAACAACGTCGACTTTCCGATGCCATTGGCGCCGATGATCGCGACGCGCTCCTGACGCGATACCAGAAAACTCACGTCACGCAAAACATGGTTTTCGCCGTACGATTTGCTCAGGTGTTCGGCCCGAAGCACGTCGCGCCCGGTCTGCTGGTTTTGTTCGAGGCGCAGTTTCGGATGGCGTCGCGATGACGGTTGTAATTCTTCCACCACCAACTTTTCGATTTGCTTCACGCGGCTTTGCGCCTGGCGGGCCTTGGTGGCCTTGGCCTTGAACCGATCCACGAAAGCCTGTTTCTGTGCGATGGTTTTTTCGACGCGCGCGATCGCGGTTTCCTTGCGGTCTCGGGTTTCGGTTTTTTGTCGTACGAAATCGCTGTAGTTGCCGGGGTAGTCGATGACGGTAGCGTAATCGACATCGAGGATTCGGGTTGCGACCGCATCAAGGAAGCGGCGATCGTGTGAAATGATGACGGCGCAACCGTCGTAATTCTGCAAGAACTGCTCAAGCCACCGAATCGACAGAATGTCGAGGTGGTTGGTGGGTTCGTCGAGGAACATCACATCGGGACGTCCCAACAATACCTGTGCCAGCAACACACGCAGCTTGTATCCGCCTGACAACGTTCCGAGTGGTCGGTCGAGCGCTTTTTCCTCGATGCCAAGACCAACCAGCATTTCGCGGGCCCGCGCTTGCAGCGTGTACCCATCGTTCATCGTGAGCAGATCCGTGTAGGCAGCCACCTTCTCTGCGTTCTCTCCCAAGCCCTCTGCGTGTCGATCCAGTTCTTTCAGCGCCTCGAAGATCTCGCGATCGCCACGCATGGCCACTTCGACTGTGGGAACGGAGTCGTCTGCAAACTGATCTTGACTCAACATGCCGACGCGCGTGTTGCGTGGGATCGTGACCGAGCCCTCGGTGGCCGATTCGAGGCCAGATAGCACGCGAAGCAGCGTCGATTTGCCGCTGCCATTCGCGCCAACCAGGCCGTATCGTTCGTGGCCAAGCAGTTGCAGGCTCACGTCCTCGAACAGAACCTTTGGGCCGAATCGTTTCGCGAGCTGAGTTAAGACAATCATGCGGACCGGAGCGCCTATTTACTTCCCGCGGTGCCGCCGATCCAGTGCGTTCATGCGATCGACGCCTTCTCGGCCTTTTTCGCCCATTTCGGTGCTGAACCAGGAATTCAGGATCTCTTTCAACATCCCTTCGGAACAAAAACGGTTGGACAGGCAAAGCACGTTGGCGTGGTTCCAGACGCGGGCACCGGCCGCTCCGCCCGCATCCCAGACGAGGGCCGCCCGAATACCCGCCACCTTGTTCGCCGCCATGCAGATGCCGGTGCCGGTCCAGCAGAAGAAGAGACCTTCATCACAGGTGCCGCTCGCAACCGCGCGTGCGGCGGCTTCGGCCGCGTCGGCCCACGGAACCTCGCGTTTCTCTGCGATCGCGCCGAAAACCTGGAATTCCAGTCCGCGGACGTTCAACCAATCAACCGCAGCGTTGTGAATGGGGTGACATTCGTCGGAGACAATTGCGATGCGCATGGTGTGGCCAAGAATAGCGGAATGGGTGACACTCCGGGGCAACCATGAAGCCAGGCCTTGCGCGGATGTTGGCAATGTTTGGGACGGCGTCTGTCTTGATGACCTGGGCTGAACCGGCTGCGCAGGCGCAACCGAAGCCGGCGCGGTATGAGCTGCTGCTACGCAATGGCCACGTCATTGACCCGGCGAACCGCATCGACGGTCGGCGAGATGTGGCGATTGCGGATGGCAAGATCGCCGCCGTTAAAATGTCGATAGCTGCTGCGGACGCCCACAAGGTCATCGATGCGCAAGGTCTGTACATCGCTCCCGGATTCATCGATGTGCATGCGCACATCGGCTTTGGCAACGATGGTCGTCCGGCACATCCACCGGCGCGCTATCTCGCGTCCGGTACAACGACGGTGGTGGATGCAGGAAGCTGGGGCGTGCGGCATTTGGATTTCTTTCGCGAACGCTTCGTGGAGAAGTCGCCGGTGCGTGTGCTCGCATTTTTGAACATTGTTTCGACAGGAATGACCTCGGAAGCGCTGGAACAAGATCCGGCGTTGATGGACGTCGAAGCCGCAGTGGCAGCGATTGAAAAGAATCGGGACATCATTGTGGGCATCAAGTCAGCCCACTACTGGAGCAAGCTGCCCTTCGATGCGGTTCACCAACCCTGGACCTCGGTCGATCGCGCGCTTGCTGCGGCCGGGCGGACCGGGGTTCCCATCATGGTGGATTTTTGGCCGCGCCCTCCCGAGCGATCTTATGCCGATCTGCTTGCGCGTTTGCGTCCGGGTGATATCCACACGCACGTGTTTGCACAACAATTTCCCGTGCTGGATGAAAAGGGAAAAGTGTCCGCATTCATGCGTCAGGCACGGGAACGCGGTGTGCTTTTTGACCTTGGCCATGGTGCGGGCAGTTTCTGGTTTCGAAACGCGGTGCCGGCCATCGCCCAGGGCTTTGTACCGGATACCTTCGGCACAGATCTACACCAGGGCAACCTGAATGGGCCCGTTGTGGATATGCAGACGACGCTAGGCAAGGTTCTGTCGATGGGTGTCTCGGTTGCACGCGTGGTTGAGGGCGTCACCGTCAACGCTGCACGTGCGATTCGTCGCACGGAACTCGGAACGTTGTCGGTCGGCGCAAAAGCAGACGTTGCGGTGTTTGCGGTTGAAAAGGGCCGCTTCGGCTATTCCGACTGCGGCCACGCTTCTATGATGGGGAAATTCCGTCTCTCGAATCGAGTGACGCTGGTTCAAGGCCGCGTCGTGTATGATGCGAGCGGTCTTTCGATGGTGCCCTGGCAAAAGGCACCGCCGCAGTATTTCACCACCCCAAGCTTGCAATCGGATGCCCCGGCCATGGCCGATTCTGAATCATTGCCGAAGTGAAGGGCCGCGCCGTGGAACCCCCGCACAACCCATCCGGAATTTTGCCCATGAAAACGATCAGTCGACGCGCGTTCAACTCTTTGTCCCTGCCATTTTCGGCGGCGCTGTTTGCCGCCTGTAACCACCAGAAGTCGGGCGCTGCGATCGAGCCGCCGGCCGAGCCTGGCAAACAGCTGCTCCGAACGTTGCCGGGCAGCTATGCGCACTGGCTCTATCTCCCACCGGAATACGATGGGAATGCGGCGGTGCCCCTTCTCGTCTTTCTTCACGGCAGCGGCGAACGGGGAACCCAACCGGAGGCGGTAAAAAAACACGGTCCACCCAGGTTGATTGCGAACGGTCAACATCTGCCCTTTATCGTTGCGTCACCTCAATGTGACACGGGCGACTGGTGGTCTGAATGTCGGGTGATTGCCTTGTTTGACCATCTGTCAGCCACGCTAAAAGTCGATCCGAAGCGGGTCTATTTGACCGGCCTTTCGATGGGTGGTTACGGAACTTGGGAGGTGGCCGCCCGCAACCCGGACCGATTTGCTGCCATCGTGCCGATTTGCGGCGGAGGCGATTCACGTTTTGGCAGTAAACCTCTGTCGACCATTCCCACCTGGGCGTTTCACGGCGAAGCGGATGCGGTTGTGCCGGTGGCGGAAAGCTTGGAGATGATAGAAGCGATGAAAGGTCACGGCGCCAAGGAGGCCAAGCTGACGATCTATCCTGCCGTTGAACACGACTCGTGGACGCAAACGTATGACAATCCCGAAGTGTATTCGTGGTTGCTGTCTCACCGCCGCTCGGCCGGCTAACAACCAAAGCGGTTCTCAACTCACCGACCCGACCATCGACCGTGCACCGTCGGTATGTCGACTTGTGACGCGACGCGTCCATGGGTCCAACCCGTTTGACGCATTCAGGCAGGGAAGAACTGAGCCGAGGTTGATGAATCCGGATTTCTGATTCGCGGATGCACGCGAATAGTGGGCGACGCCACAAATCGCCTTGCACAACCTTTCAACCGAATGTAGACCGTAGGACTACATTGTGGGGTGGTTTAAATATGAAGTTACCGTTTGTGTCATCGAGCTTGGTTAAAAACGCGCTGGTTGTTTTCGGCGTTATCGCAGCGATGGCGTTGACTGCCTCTTGCGAAACAAAGGGCAACGGCCTGCCCAACGTCGAGCCGGGATCGGGTGGCGGCGTCGGATCGACCGGCGGCCAGGGCGGCACTGAAGACACGACGGGTAGGGGGGACCCGGGCCTGCGTCAACCAGCCGCGCACTGCGAGACCCCCGAGATTGTTGCTGAACTTGGCCAGATCTGCGGTTGCCACGAAGAATGTGGATCGGGGCTTTGCGTGGACGGCGTGTGTTGCACAAGTGCGTGCGACGGCACCTGCGAGGCGTGCAACGTTGCGGGTAGCATGGGGTCCTGTTCTCCCATCCCGGACGGCAACAAACCCGTACTTGCGGGTCAATGTAAGGCCGAGTCAATCGCGGGTTGTGGCCTTGACGGCATGTGTGACGGATCGGGAAGTTGTCGCAAATACCCGGATGGGACGGTCTGTGAAGCGGGCAAATGTGACGGTGCGCTGGTCAGTGGCACCCGAGTTTGTTCGGCTGGCGAATGCAAGGCAGGAGCCGTCGAAGTTTGCACGCCATTCAGCTGCGATCCTGAATCGAACACGTGTTACGATTCTTGCGCGGGTTCGTCGCAGTGCTCTTCGGGCAACGTCTGCCAGGGGGACAGTTGTGGTTTGCGCAAGTCGGGCGCCACGTGTGAGGCGAACTCCGATTGCGAGTCTGATTTTTGCGCCGACGGCGTGTGTTGCACAACGGCCTGCAGTGGTCCTTGTGTTAGCTGCGACCAGGTAGGCAATGAGGGGACCTGCAAGCCGGTGGCTGCCAAGCTGGCCGACCCAAACAAGATCTGTAGAAACGAGGGTCAAAACTCGTGTGGAACATCGGGTGTTTGCGACGGCAAAGGGGCCTGCGAACGTTATTCGGCTGGAACCGTTTGCGGCGCGGGCCGCTGCGAAGGCGGTAGCCAGATTCCGGCATCAACCTGTGATGGAACGGGATCCTGTAAAGCAAGTCCTCCGATCCCATGCGCACCCTTTGTCTGCGGTGGGAACGCCTGCAAGGACCGCTGCACCGCGGATGCCGACTGCACCGGTGGTAACACCTGCCAAAACGGAAGCTGCGGCAAGAAGGGCCCCGGGCAAAACTGCGCCGGCAACCTGCAGTGTGCCTCGAATTTCTGTGTCGAAGGGATCTGCTGCGACAGCGCTTGCCACGGGACATGTCGCTCCTGTTCCCTCTCCGGCTCCCGTGGACAGTGTCGCAATATTTCGGCCGGCCAAGTCGATCCGCGCATTGCTGCCGGGTTGAAGGACGCAACCCAAATTTGTGCAAACGATGGTGTTGCGTCGTGCGACAGAAATGGCCTTTGCAACGGTAACGGTGGCTGTCAGATTTTTTCGCAGGGCACGGAATGTCGCGCGCAGAGTTGCAATGACACGACGGATGTCTATACGCGTCCGTCAACCTGCGATGGATCGGGGACTTGTCAGGTCGGAACTAGCGCCAGTTGCGGTCGCTACCAGTGCAACGGTGCCGTGTGTGCCGATTCCTGTGCGAGCAGCGCCCAGTGTGTCACCCCCAATACTTGTGACGCCAATGGATCCTGCGGCAAAAAAGCGAATGGTGCCACGTGCTCAACCGACGCACAGTGTGAGCGCGGCAACTGTGAGCAAGGCGTCTGTTGCGCGACGGCCTGCACGGGAAGTTGTTTCTCTTGTTCAACGTCGCAGCGTCCCGGCGAGTGTGTGGCAGTCGCTCTCGGCGGCCAAGATCCGGCCAACGTTTGCAGGGACGATGGGTCCACCAGCTGCAAAAACAATGGCGTGTGTAACGGCAACGGCGGTTGTCAGAAGTACGCTTCGGGAACAACGTGCGCGGCGGCGTTCTGTACCAGCAACGTTGAACAACAGTCGTCAACCTGCGACGGCCTCGGCAATTGCTCGCCTGGTACGCGTGTGCCCTGCGACAAGTACATTTGTGATATGGCCGGTCGGTCTTGCTATGATTCTTGTCGTACGGATGCGGAGTGCGCTCCGAACGCAGGTTGTGTGAATGGAAGCTGTGGCAAGAAAAGCAGGGGCGCCAGTTGCCAGCGGGATTCGCAATGCACTTTGGGCTTCTGCACCAACGGATTCTGCTGTGACGCGCGCTGTGACGGGCTTTGTGAATCCTGCGCATTGTCGGGCAACCAGGGGACTTGTTCGCCCGTTGCCGCTGCTGTGGCGGATGACGATACGACTTGTACAGCCTCTGTGCCGACCCTGTGCGGCGACAACGGTCTGTGCGACGGGGCGCGACAGTGTCAAAAGTGGTCGGCAGCCACTTCGTGCCGTCTTCAGACGTGTCCGGCGGGCGCAACGCTGACTGTTTCAGCTTCCTGCAGTGGAACGGGTTCGTGTCCCGCCCGCGTGACCCAGTCCTGCGGTACCCACGTCTGCAATCCGACAACGAATTCTTGCCTCACGTCCTGTGATGGAAACGAGGATTGCACCTCCGGCAACTTCTGTGCAGCGGTGGGCATGTCGATGAGCTGCGGCCTGAAACAACCGGGTGCATCGTGCGGCGATGGCGCCGAGTGCGGTAGCGGCAATTGCGTCAACTTGACCTGCTGTGTTTCCGACGCCTGCGGCACCTGCAAGACCTGTGCGAACGCAACGGGTACCTGTCAGAACCTGACGGTCGCGACAGCTTCCCCGGCCTGTGCGGCGCAAACTGGCAGCGCCATCTGTCAGACCAACACCGGGTTGTGTGGCACGGGTGGGGCTTGTCTGGTCACTGCAGCTGGTACCAACTGCGGCACCACATGTGCCCTGGATGGCCAGGGGGGCCACGTCTCGAAAGATCTTGTGTGTGACGGTTTGGGTGGCTGTGTGGCCGAAGCGGGAAACGGCGTTTCTTGTGGTTACAACACCTGCTCGAACGGTGCCTGCAACAACAGTTGTACCAACGACATTCAGTGTACGGGCGGAACGACCTGCCAGAACCAGGACCGACAAGGCGTCGGCACCTGTATGCCCAGGCGTGCAAAGGGGGCGATGTGTATGGATCCCTCGGACTGCACATCCGGAAATTGCGTGGTAGGAACCTGCTGCTCGGCGCCATCTTGCGGGGCGTGTAACAGTTGCGGCACGGGGGATTGCGCCGCAGTTACTGCAGGTACCGTTGACGCCGCCTGTGCGGTCGGAGCAACAACGATGTGCAACACGGGTATGTGTGCCGCTGGCGGTCAGTGTGAGAAGAAAACTTGTGCATTGACCTGCTCGAACGGCGACGCGCAGGCCATGGCTTGCAACGAAACCATGGGCTGCGTCGCAAGCGGCAATCCGGTGGGTTGCGGAACAACCTGCACAACGGGTGGTGACGCGCAGGCGCGAACCTGTTCGCCCGGTGTCGGATGTATTGACAGTGGCGCGCCGGTTGCTTGTACGCCGACGTGTGCCGGCGACTCGGTCCAGACTCGTACCTGCACCGCCGGGACGGGATGCGTTGCGAGTGGCAATCCCGTTGCCTGTTCTCCGACCTGCACGCTCGGAGGCGAGGCGCAAAATCGCGCCTGTTCAGCGGGTGCGTGTGTCACTCAAGGTGTGCCCGCCGCCTGTACGTCAACCTGCACGGTGGGTGGTGCGGTCCAACCCTACCAGTGCGTCGCGGGAGCCGGGTGCACGGCCAACGGCGCACCGATTGCCTGCAATCCGACCTGTCCGTCGGAGACCACCACCCAGGCGATGATGTGTGTCCCCATCACGGGTTGTGTCGTCTCGGGCGACCCAACGGCTTGTGCGGTCGGGAACTCTTGCGCCGCGGGTGTTTGCGTCCCGCCCGTCCCATAGGTCTAGATAAAACGGTTGGTCGCGCTGACCGTGGTGGAAATGTCAGCAGATTGTCGATGCGTTGCCGTCTGCCTCGCCGCCTAATCGATTTTTTAAGCTGGGATTCGTCGTTTCGCGGTGTTACCGTTTGATGCGAATGAAGCGCGCGATGATCCCCCGATGTTGCCGACTTGCGATGATTTTCGCTGTTGGTGCTGCCACCCTCCTGTCCTTCGCAGCTCGGGCCGAGGCTGACCCGCCCCGGTTGCGCGTGAGCGACAACCATCGCTTTCTTGTGCGTGCCGATGGCAAGCCATTCTTTTGGCTGGGCGACACGGCCTGGGAGTTGTTCCACCGTCTCGATCGAGAGAAGGCCGAACGCTACCTCCGCGATCGCGCGCAAAAGGGATACACGGTCATTCAGGCGGTGGTCCTGGCCGAACTGGACGGCCTGAAGGCGCCCAATGCCAACGGCGACCTGCCGCTTGAAAACAACGACATTGGCAAACCCAACGAAAAGTATTTTCAGCACGTCGACTGGGTGGTGAAAAAGGCAAACGCGTTGGGTCTTACCATTGGCATGCTCCCCACCTGGGGTGACAAGTGGAACAAGAAGTGGGGCGTGGGCCCTGTGTTCTTCACACCAGCCAATGCCGAGAGCTACGGAAATTGGCTGGGCGCTCGATACAAGGATGCCGACCTCATCTGGATTGTGGGCGGGGATCGTCCATGTGATACAGATGAACACAGGAATATCAACCGTGGCATGGCGCGCGGGTTGCGTACGGGAGACGGTGGTTCACACCTCATTACTTTTCATCCGACGGGCGGATCGGGGTCGGCTGAACTGTTTCACGGCGAAGACTGGTTGGATTTCAACATGCGGCAGAACGGCCACCAGGCCGAATTTACGGGCCGCTACGACAAGACGCGTGTCGACTATGACCGCACGCCAGCCAAACCCGTATTGGATGGCGAACCCATCTACGAAGATCATCCCGTTTCATTTGATGCCAACAAACGCGGCCACTCGGTCGCCATTGATGTGCGTCGCGCGTTATACTGGGATCTGTTCGCGGGCGCATTCGGACACACCTACGGACACCACTCGGTGTGGCAGATGTTCGACGAAGGTCGCGAACCCGTCAACAACCCCCTGATGCCGTGGTCGCAAGCGATAGCGGCGCCGGGCGCCGGCCAAATGCAACACGCGCGTTGGCTGTTGGAATCGCGTCCCTACCTGAGCCGTATCCCGGATGACTCGGTGATCGTTCCCGACAAGGTGTTGACTGCCGTTCCGGGTGCAGGCCTGTATCATATGACCGCAACTCGGGACAGCGAGGGCCGTTACGCCATGATCTACGTTCCGGTTGGCAGAACCTTTTCCGTTCGAATGGATGCCGTGAAGGGGTCTCGCATCAATGCCTGGTGGTTCAATCCTCGCGACGGCAAGGCGCGCACGGCTGGGACGTTTCCGGGAGGTGGGACACGCGCATTCTCGCCTCCCGATCCAGGCGAGTCCATCGACTGGGTGCTGGTGCTCGACGACGCGGCGGCCCATTTTCCGCCACCTGGGCAACACAAGGCGGTCAAAGGTAAAAAATAGTCCGCGAACTCCCCGGTTTATAAGCCTATGCTTTAAAGAATAGGTGCTTTGTATCAATGTCGGGGGATGCGTTTCAGAACTTCGATCCGCGTGGCCCTTCAGGCCGTGTTCATCCGTCCACGCGGGCGGATCGTCAACCGCCGGCACGGAGGCTTCGGCATGTACCACCTTGCTTTGCTCGGATTTCGAGGACGGTACGATACCCGCTCCCTTTCGAGCTTCTTCGTCGGTGGCCAAGGTTGAAACGCTGACTCCCGAGTTGGCGCGCAAAGGTTCGACGAAGGCCTATCACGTTCGTCTGACGAAGGGGTCGACCGGTGCGGTGATTCGGGCCCGCAATTTCAAGCACTCGGGGACCCTTTACGGGCGCATGTACTACTACACGAGTCGATCCCATCAGCAGCTCGGACACACCTATTTATTCCGGGCCGGTGGCACTCTGAACGTCGAGTTCGGTGGACAGTTTGGCGACTGGTTGTTCGCGCCTGCCGGTGAGATCACGCGATTCGAGAAGCCGTTCCCTTCACAACGCTGGGCGTGCATTCAGTGGGAGGCCAACCTGGCCGCCAAATCGATTTCTGTGTCGGTCGATGGCACCCTGATAGGCAAGGCCACCGGCAAGATTTCGTATCAGAACTTCGAGACCGTCGATGTTGGCTACTTCACCTACCACCCGGAAGATTACGAGCAGCCGCTTGATGTGTGGATCGACGACGTCGCCCTCGATGGCGCGCCCATTGCGTGCGATTGATTCGGTGAAACCGCGCGAGCGTGCGCCGGGACGGGGGTTGCTTTTCCGTCCGGAAAGCGTAGGAAATTGGGATGGAACCGGTCGTCTATTTTGAAGGAGAGTTTCGTCCCGAATCCCAGGCCAAGATCTCCGTGCGTTCGCGCGCGCTCAATTATGGGCTTGGGTGTTTTGCGGGTGTGCGTGGCTACAAGACGGACGATGGTCTCCAGGTCAACCTTTTCCGTCTTGAGCGCCACGTGCAACGGCTCAAGCATTCTGCGCGCATTTTGCGCATGCGTTTGCCCGGCACCGTTGAAGAGGTCATGACCATCCTGACCGAGGTTGTGCGTCGAAACGACATCCACGGTGACGTGTACATACGGCCACTCCTCTATGCCAACTCGAACGAGCTGTCGCCCATCCTCGACGAGAGCCAGAGCGCGCTGACGGTCTATTGCATGCCGCTCGGCAAATACCTGTCGGCCGAGCCAATCGACGTGTGCATCTCCAGCTGGCGGCGCATTCGCGAAACGGCGTTGCCTGCGCGTACCAAGGCAACGGGAGGTTACCTCAACAGCGCTCTCGCCCGCCGTGAGGCCATGGACAACGGCTATACCGAAGCGATCTTCTTGACCGAAGAAGGCTTTGTTTCCGAAGGGTCTGCCGAACACGTCTTCATTTTGCGAGAGGGGACGCTGATCTCGCCGCCAAGCACGGCCGACAACCTCGACGGTATCACCCGCAACACACTCATCGCGCTTGCCGCTGAACTTGGTATTCCATTCGTTGAACGGCACATCGGGCGCACCGAACTTTATATCGCGGATGAGATGTTCCTCTGTGGTACGGGTGCAGAGGTCACGGCCGTGCGTTCGGTCGATCGACGCGTCTTGGGCGATGGCACACGAGGTCCGCTGACCGAAAAAATCGGCAAGCTGTTTGACGCCGTTGTGCGTGGTCGCATTCCCGAGCGGAAAAGCTGGCTCACGCCGATCTGGTAGGGGCCGCGGAAACGCCTCGTTAGATAGACAAGGGCGCGTCTGGAACGGTCGGCAGTCCGCGAGGTGGATTGTCGGCCGTTTTCGTTTTTGCAATTCGCCGCATTTGCCAGACAAAAACGATGACGGACACAGTACCGATGGCGAGAAAACCGGATAGTGCGACGAGCGAGGAGGGCAGTTCGCTCGTGGAATCCGACAGAGCGAATCCCATGACAACGACCGATGTGTTGAACGCAGCGTGAAGCGCAACACAACTCCACAGCGAACCCGTTGCGGCCAGCGCGAGGTGAAAAACGGCAGCACTCAGCAGCAGGTCGGGTATGCGCGCCAAATCACCATGCCCCAGTACCCAGAAAGTCGCTGAAAGAACAAATCCCAGCGCTGGGCCGCCCCATCGCGAGAACACGCGGTACGCCCATCCTCTGAAGAGGAGTTCTTCAAAAAAGGGAAGAAGCAGGCCGGCGTTCACTACCAGCAGCAGAGTCCCTTCGCGGGTCGCAAACAATTCATCCCGTAGCGTGGATTTGATGTTCGCGAGCCCGGCGACGCAGATGGTGGCGAAGCCAGTTGCAGTCGTTCCCACGACAAAAGCCACCGTCGCCAGCAGCCACTGCGTTGGGGTTCCGCGGGATCGATTGAATCGCAGGCGATCCCATCGGACACGACGTTGCTGCACTTCGATGTCCAGCATGAGGTTGGCACGGACAAACAACACCAGCAGCAAGACATTCAGTGGGAGTGCCACGACGATCGGCAGATTCCGTACCCCACGGCAACCTTGATCCCGGAACACCCCAACCCTCAGCATCGCGCGGAAGTATGTCGAAAATGCGCATGGTGGATCTCCTGAATGAGGGCGAAGGTTGGTCGCGGTTGCGATACCAACTTTTCGGCACTAGTCCGTGGAGATTTGCGCGCGATTTTTCGATAAACGTTGGAGTTGGCAACCTGCGTCGGTTAGCTCCTGCACGAGTTGCAGCCGTACCGGCAGGTGAAGCATCTTGAGCCGATCGAGGTACCATCGAGCGGCTACACAACGGTCGCCATGACCCGTCAATGCACGGCCGAACCAAAAGACGGACAGCCGTCGGCTGTCACCGACGAGCCATCCGGCGACGAAAGCCGACACCGGATTCATTTGATCGGCTTGCTTTTGTAGGTTGAAAGCATATCGAGCTCCGTCTTTACCTCGCCGGTACTGCGTGAGAAGCCGCAACGAACTCAGGTCCGAATCGGCGGCGATGTGTGACGGTTGCAATCCGTCGAGGTATCGCGCGAGACCCTTCGGGCCTCCGTCCCGGAACGACGCACGGGCGGCGATCAGGGTCGCCTCGGGTGTGTCGGCGTGATTCGGAATGGCGGCGGTCGGTGCCCCGGCACCCAGATCGACGGCGACTCGAAGCCAGTCGATGTTCGGTGCGGGTCGGGTCTTCGATATTGTGATTAACACGCTCCGGGCACGTGTGAGTTCACCCAGGTTGGCAAACACCAGTCCGGTTTCCGACGTGGCAGTGCCGTCATCGAGCGATTGCTGGGCCAGTTGCAAGGCCTTGGTCCTGTCGCCTTTTTGTCGCGCATCGCTTGCACGTTGATCCCGATCGGAGGTCGCGATCGATTTCGCCGTCGGCATAGCCTGAACCCGCGGCACGATCGACGCGGACGGCGCCGTCGTCGGCGTCTTTTCGGCGACGGTGGATTTCGGGCTTTGTTTTGCCACCCAAATCGCCCAACAAACGGAGATGGCAAGTACGCCGAGGAGCAACAGTGAGCGCATTCGCCACACGCGCTGAGACTGGGTCGGCTCTCCTGGCCACATCGCTGAAAGCGCCCTTCGCGGTTCCGGAATGGCGGCGATCTCGTCGGTCTCGGCGGGATCGTCCACGCAGTCAAACTCGGCAGTCTTTGGCCGCTGCGTGCGGGTGGGTCGGGCTGAATTGTACGACGATTGTGCAAAGGCGAGGCCTACCACGGTCGGATCGTCATGACCGAGTGGGGGGCGCACATCGATGCGCGCGCGCGATTGAAGGCTGAAGATACGCGCGGTGGTTTCGTCATCTTCCATCACATCCTGCAACCACGCACCCGGTGCCAGCGGCGCATTGTCGAGAACGTGGGTCAGGTTGGCGAGTTCCCTGATGCGGGGATTGTTGGGCGCAAGACCAAGGGCTTTTTCAACAACGGCTCGCGCCCGGGCCGTTCCGCCTTGTTGCAATAGGCATTCGGCCAACCATCGGTGGGCGGCAACCGCGTAGGGAAACTGAACCACAGCACGCGAGAGAACGTCGGATGCTGTCACGGTCTCTCCCGTTTCAAAGAGTGCGCGGCCGTAAGCAGTTTGAACGACGGCGAGTTCGGGGCTCTTCAGGACCAGGTAACGCGCAACCTGAAGCGCTTCGTGTGCCAACCCGTGATCGCAAAGGGAGTGGATTGCCGACGCCAATGATGCCGAGTCGGGTTGTGCTACGTTAGAATCTATCGCCGCCGGATGGATCGTCATCACGCAATTCCCGCGAGGTTTATATCACCGACTCGGCGATGGGATCTGTGTTTTTCAATCGAGGCGGGAAAGACTCAGGTGCAAGCGGCTTTCGATGAGGCGCAACAGCGAGTTGAATTCCGATGCACGGAATCCGAGTGTCGTGCTCAGCTCTTCGGCCATCGCGGCCTTGACCGTGTCACGCGTTGCCGAAATCCAGCGTGCGACGGTCGCACGGTGGACGCCGTAGCTCTTGGCTATGTCTTCGGGGCTCCAGTTGTCGATGAAGCGCAATCGTAGAATGTTGCGCTCTCGGGCTGACAGCCGCGAAATCGCATTTCGGAGCGCGTCCTGAAACGGTTGCTGGTTGCCCTTGCGCATGAGTTCCTCGTCGAGGGGCATTGCGAGATCGGCCAGATCGTTCGAGTCTTCGTGGCTGGAATGTTTGCGCTGACTTTTCTGGGTTAGCGCAATGCGAACTGCGACCACGCGCAGCCATCCGCCGAGGGGACCGCGGCCCGTGTAACTGAGGATGCGCGGGCGATTGCGATCGCTTGCGACCAACAATCGTTCGCGCAGTTGTTGGGTCAGCTCGTCCGCGAAATCCGAGGCGCTGTCGATGCGGGCGACGTAGCGCGGGATTTCGACGAGGAATTCGTTCTCCAAAATGGTGAGTGCCACAGGGTCGCCCTGCGCACACTGAAACGCCAGGACCATCTCGTCCGGATGTTTGATGGGCAGAGCACCCAAATCATTGGGCTCGGTTCCTTCGTCGTACGAGATTGGGTTCGCAAGATGGGTAACAAGGGCGTCGACATTCGGACGCAACTTTGGCCAACGTTCCAGCGTGGCTTTCAGTACCAGATGGGCATTCGCCAAGGCTTCGTCGGAAACAGTCGCGTGCATGCAGTGGTGAGAGATCATCCTACCTCGCCCATGTAGATGTCAATCATTGAGATGGACCGTTCTCGCTGAGCCCACATCGCTCGACTTTCTCGTGGTATATCGCCCGCGTCATGGCCGAGTTGGCGGAAAAAGTCATCATCGTTACAGGAGCGACCCGAGGGATCGGACTTGGGACTGCGCAGGTTTTGGCACGCGAGGGGGCCCGCGTGGTCGTGACCTCGATCGAGGGGGACCGGTGCCAGGAGATTGCGGCTGCCTTGCCCGGCGGCCTGGAGCGCCACGGCGGCGTCCGGATGGACGTATCCGATGACGACGAGCGGGCTCAAGGTATATCTTACGCGCTGAAACGCTTCGGTCGTATCAACGGCCTCGTCAACAACGCCGGGGTCAACTTCGACAAACCATTCCTGGAAACCTCGCTTTCGGATTGGCGACGTCTCATGTCGATCAACCTCGAGAGCGTTTTTGATCTCAGCCGACGGGTCATTGCGGAGTTTGTTCGGCAAGGCGAGGGTGGCGCGATCGTGAATATCACCTCGGTTCACACGCTTGCCACCTATGCCGGCTCGGCGCCCTATGCGGCGGCCAAGTCAGCGATCAACATGTTTACGAAGGGTCTCGCGAACGAGTTTGCGTCACAAAATATTCGGGTGAATTGCGTCGCACCCGGGCTTGTCCGCACGGAAATCTGGAATGACACTGTCGCAAGCTTTGGCGGCGATGAGGCCGCATGTATGGACTACTGGAAAAAGAATATTCCCCTTGGTCGCATCATTGAAAGCGAAGAAATCGGTGAATCGGTTTCGTTCCTCTTGTCTGATCGAGCCCGGGCCATCGGAGGTGCCGTCCTGTATGTCGACGGTGGCCTGACCGGCCAGTTGATTGCATCCCGTTAAACCAACCATCGTTAAGGAGTAGTGATGTCCGAAGTTCTCGCGAATCGATTCAACAACCAGGTTGCCATTGTCACGGGCGGTGCGAGCGGCATTGGGGCCGCCGTGGTGTCGCGACTGGCCGCCGAGGGTGCCAAGGTCGTCGCGTTGGATCGGGACACTGTGAAGTTGGAATCCTTCAAGCGCGAGCTTTCGGGGCTGGGACTCGCGATCGAGACTGCGGTTGCGGATATCACCGATGACGATGCGATCGGATCGATCTTCAACAAGGTCGCCGCTGTGCACGGCAAGGTTGATGTTCTTGTTCACAGCGCTGCCGTCGTCGGTCCCACCTCGACCAATCTCCTCGATTACCCGGTCGAGGCGTTCGAGAACACCATGCGCATCAACTTGACCGGAGGTTTCGTTTGTACGAAGCACGCGATCCGTAAAATGGTCGAGAAGCAGTACGGCCGCATCTTGTTGGTTGCGTCGATCGCTGGCAAAGACGGCAATCCTGGCATGATTGGTTACTCCGCCTCAAAGGCGGGACTCATTGGGTTCGTGAAGGCTGTGGGCAAGGAGTACGCAACCACCGGGATCACGATCAACGGCCTTGCACCCGCCGTGATCGAAACACCGATGAACAAAGACTGCACGCCAGCTCAGCTTGAATACATGCTGGCGCGCATTCCCATGAAGCGCATGGGAACGGTGGGTGAGGTTGCGGCGACGATTTGTTTCGCGGTTTCGCGCGAAGCAAGCTTTACGACGGGGTTCGTGTTCGACGGCTCGGGTGGACGTACGGTCTACTAACGAATTTCTTTACGGCAGCATCGATGCGCGGTTAAATCCCCGATTCGTGCAGGTTGTATCGGTACACCCATCCGACCGCAGTCCTCGGACCGAACGAAAGTTTCCGTTCACGCCGAGGATTGTGTTGCGCAGGACCGATCTTGAGCCGGCTCTGCACCTCGACCGCAGTGGGAAACGCCCCGGCAGCCTCGATGTCGCGGTGATCGAGCTTTACTTCGATTACCCATCCGGGAGTGTGCCCGCTTCGGTGCGGCGACGTGCGCGCATCGCAACGCCTGTTGATAATTCCATCCTGCGCGATGCCCAGGCTGAATCGCAGGCACGTCGCGCGCTAGAGGGATTTGGCCCCGTTGAGGCTGACATGCTCGAAGACTGGGTTTTGCCGACCGGTGAACGGGCCGACTACGTGCTCGATCTAGAGGGCGATGCCACGCAGAAGATGTCCTTTTCAGCCACTTGCATTCCGCAGCTCGAAACCATGGGCTGGAAGGTCGATTTTGCACCGGGCTATCCATGGCGTGCGATCTCTGGATCGTCCCCCTGGTACGTTCGCTGCAAGACCAACAACGCATCACCCATCGGAAGCGATGCGCCGAACGACTGGTTTGAACTTGAGCTTGGGATCCTCGTGGGTGGCGAGCGCGTTGATCTGATGCCCGCGCTTCTGCGTCTGCTTGAAGGCGGCGTGCAGACCGACGATCTGGAACGGTTGTTGCCAGTGGGCAGTCGGGGCTTTCCGCTTGAGCTTGCCGATGGCCGTCGCGTGATGATGCCCGTTTCGCGGATGCGAATTCTGTTGCACGTTTTGGGCGATCTATTTTCGGGTCGACGGAATTGTACCCTTGAGCTTTCTTCGGCGGTAGCCACCCGAATGGCCGAATTGGATGCAGCGTTTTCGGACAACGGATCTGTGCTACAGTTCGACGGTGAAGCGGCGCAATCGTTGATCGATCGCGGTCGCAGCCTGCGCACGAAGCCGACTGCGGTGCCGGACGAGGTTCAGCCTCCGGTTGGACTGCAAGCCGAGCTTCGTCCCTATCAGCGTGCGGGTCTGGCCTGGTTGCAACACCTTCGTCACGGCGAGGCGGGCGGCGTTCTCGCCGACGACATGGGTCTTGGCAAGACGTTGCAGACGATCGCGCACGTGTTGGCCGAAAAGATCGCGGGCCGCCTGGACATTCCGGTTCTCATCATCACGCCCACCAGCCTCATCGGAAACTGGAAACGCGAAATCGCGAAGTTCGCGCCTGCCCTGAAAGTTTTGGGGCTCGTCGGGACCGATCGCAAACAAAATCGCTACCGGGTGCGCCTGTCCGATGTGGTACTGACTTCGTATCCGGTGCTGGTTCGCGACATCGAGTATTTTTCACAACTGCCCGTCCACATGGTGATTCTGGACGAAGCGCAGGCCATCAAGAATAGCAACAGCCAGGCGCACGCGGCGGTTCAGATGATTCCGGCCCGGCATCGGCTGTGCCTTTCCGGAACACCGGTGGAAAACAGTGTGACCGAGCTCTGGTCTCAGATGGAATTCCTGATGCCCGGTTTGCTAGGCAGCGAGGAACAATTCAAACACCGTTTCAAAATTCCGATCGAGCGAGAAGGAAACCACGAGCGTTTGTCCGAACTTCGTTCTCGGGTGGAACCGTTCCTGTTGCGTCGCACGAAAGAACAGGTCGTGCCGGAATTGCCGCCGAAGACTGAACTTGTGCGGCCAGTCGAGTTGCGCGGCGGGCAACGGGATCTCTACGAGAGCATTCGCCTTGCAGCGAATAGCCGGATCCGTCAGGCGATCGACGCCAAGGGGTTGCAGGCCTCAACCTTCACGATTCTCGATGCATTGATGAAGCTGCGTCAGGTGTGTTGTGATCCGCGCCTTGTTCCCGTGGAAAAAGCGCGTGAGGTGACCGAGTCCGCCAAGTTCGAGATGCTCTTCGAGATGTTGGAGCAGCAGTTGCCGCAGGGCAGACGGGTGTTGGTATTCTCGCAATTCGCGACCATGCTGGGTCTCATCGGCAACGGGTTGAAGGAGCGTGGGATCTCACACGTCACGTTGACGGGCGCGACGCGCGATCGCGAAAAGGTGGTCGACACCTTCGAGAAGGGTCACGCCAGCGTGTTTCTCATCAGCCTCAAGGCAGGTGGTACGGGTCTCAACCTTGTGAGCGCAGACACGGTGGTTCACTATGATCCCTGGTGGAATCCCGCGGTACAGGCTCAGGCAACCGATCGGGCCTACCGCATCGGTCAGAAACGACCCGTGTTTGTTTTCAATCTGATTGCAGCGGGCAGCGTCGAGGAACGCATGCTGGCACTGCAACATCGAAAGCGCGGACTCGCCGATGGCATTCTCAATGGTGCGCGCGCCGAGCGCGAGTTCTCGATTGGCGACGTGGATTCGTTGATGGCGCCGCTCGAGTAGCCGCGTTGCAACCTATTCCTTCGGTTCAACCATCAACGTGCGCAGCGCCGCATGTCGGGGCGCGCGCGGCAAAGACGGGGTTGCCACGATGTCTTCGAGCACCGGCCGCATGAGCAGGCAGGTGTGCAATGCGGCAAGATAGGGTGGTGTCGCCGGATTCTGTGCCAGCGCAGCACGCACCCGCGGCCGATACGCCCAGCGTGAATCTCTTGTGATTGTGCACTGCGTTTCAGGCAGCGTGGGTCGCCGTGCCGCCATTCGTATCACGTTGTCCTCGGTCAGCCCGGGATTGAGAAGCAAGATTTGTACGACGTGGGGATGGGGATCGCGCAGCGCCCGGGCGAGCAGCATTCGGTCGCTGGTTCGGGCCAGGGATTTGCGTTCGCCAAGCGAGAGGGGCCGCTCGCTTTCGCCCATCCGCTGGACGGCCGTGGGGGCGAGTTCCTCGGGGTTGCCGACCAGATTCAGGTTCAACCCCAGCAGATCTCGCACGGTCGGACTTTGGGATAGCCGGGCGAGCTCGAGGAGCCGCTCGCGTACGGAATCCGTTTCCGGATGGGCGAGGCCACCCGTGAAGGCCGCAATCACATGCCGATCCTCCCTCTCCCCCCCGGCAAAGCGTTCGAGGAGGTCGCGGATGCCATCAAAAAAACGCTCGGGATCCCGCCGGACGAGCTGCGCCCGCATCACATCGGCCCGGACCGCCAGATCGACGATGCTTGCCAGAAGGGTCCGCCATTGGAGAGCCAGGGGTTCCGCCACAACCACTCCCAGTGTACCAGCTCGCGTTTTTCCCGCTGATTCCGCGGACATGGCGGGTTTCATTTTCCTTGTTGCGGCGGGTCGATCCATGTTGTTTGCTATGGGCCGAAAAAGGAGATCCCCCATGTCCGACGAATCCCAGGAAACCCTGATCGTAATCTCGAAGGTAAAAAAGTACGTTAAGGCCAAGGCCGGAATGAACACATCCGACGCAGTGGCCGGGGTGATCTCGGAGCTGATCCGCAGCGTCTGCGACCAGGCCATCGAAAACGCCAAAAGCGGCGGTCGCAAGACCGTGATGGATCGCGACGTCGCCACCATCGCCGAGCGTCTCAACGTCTCGCCCGCCAGCTAGCCGACAATCCCTGCGGCCGACCAGCTTCGGCTTGGTCGGCCGCGTGTGATCGGCCGCGCCTCGACCGACAGGGTTCACGGCGCGGCATGTGTTGCGATTCCGCAAATACGGCGAGCACCGAGAGACGACCTGTGGCACGTTGGCCCCTTTCATGGAGAGATCGGAAGCATTGGAGCGTCTGGTTCAAGACGGCGTGATCGACGCTGTCCGATCTCGTTTGATGAGCGGGAAGGAGGCGACCGTCTACGTGGTCGAGCGGGGCGGGTATCTGGGCGCCGCCAAGGTCTACAAGCCGCCCGAGGATCGAACCTTCAAGAAGGTTGCCAGTTACGTGGAAGGCCGCAACCAGACGCGCAACTCGCGCGACGCGCGGGCAATGAAAAAGAAGAGCGTCTACGGACGTGGACTGATGGAGGAGGGCTGGCACAGCATGGAGTTTCATGCGCTGCACGCTGCTTTTGCTGCCGGGGTGCGGGTGCCCGAGCCATTTTTCCTCTTCGACGAGGTGCTCTTGATGGAACTGGTCGTCAACGACATGGGCACGCCGGCGTCGCGGATGGCGGACTTCTCGTTTAGCCCGGAGCAAGCCAGCGCGTTGCACCACGAAGTCTTCATGCAGGTGTGCAAGCTGTTGCAGACCGGCCGCGTGCATGGGGATCTGTCGGCTTACAACGTCTTGATGGCGGACAAGGGTCCGACAATTATTGATCTGCCACAGGTGGTGGACGTGTCACAAAACACCAATGCGCGCCAGATCCTGCGGCGGGATCTGCGCAACGTCACCGAGCATCTGGCGCGCTTCGACGCGCGGCTGCTGCGTTTTGCAGACTGCGGCGACGTTCTGTTTGGACACTTCATGAGCGGCTCGCTCGGGATGGTCGCGGGTCCCGAGGAAAGCGTATCACATGTTCGCAGAGCGAGCCGACGCGGCCGAGATGCCGCCCGTGGACGCGCCGGACGTGACAAGGGGCCGCGCCGCTGACCGCAGGGCGCTTGGTGCCGCAGAGCTAACCGCGGTCGGCAGCGTCGATCTGAGCCTGAGCCCAAGCGCGACGGGCGATGAGTGCCTGGTAATCGGTACCGAGCTCACCTTTCCAACCCGATATCTCTTTGTCGAGTTCGGCCGCGCGCCTCGTGGCCTCTTCGCGATTCACCTGCTTGCCGGCTACCGCGTTGTCGACCAGAACCCGAACCGTTTCACCCGTGCTCGTCGACGCAACCTGCAGGAGGCCCGCACCGACCGCGACCACCTGAACGCCATCGTTCGTCTTGTAGGTCAGGGTTCCCGGCCGCAATGCCGACAGAAACGGGATGTGCTTCGGCAGCACGCCGAATTCTCCCAGCACGCCAGGACCCGAGACCTCTTGTACCTCGGTGTCGACCAGCGCGCCCTTGGGGGTGATGACGGAGAGTTTCACTGTCGACCGCCGAATTAGGCGGCCTCCTTCGCAAGCTGTTCGGCCTTGCGGCGAACGTCGTCAATGCCGCCCACCATGTAGAACGCTTGCTCGGGCAAATCGTCACACTTGCCGTCGACGATCTCCTTGAAGCCCCGCAGTGTGTCCGCGATTTCGACGTAGGCACCGGGGCTACCGGTAAACGTTTCGGCAACGAAGAAGGGCTGCGACAGGAATTTCTGAATCTTGCGTGCGCGCGAAACTGCGAGCTTGTCGTCTTCTGACAACTCGTCCATTCCGAGAATCGCGATGATGTCCTGTAACTCCTTGTAGCGCTGCAAGATCTTCTGCACGGAACGCGCAATCGCGTAGTGCTCGGCACCGACAACGTCAGGTGAGAGGATGGTTGAGGTCGAGTCGAGCGGATCGACTGCCGGGTAGATGCCAAGCTCCGAGATGGCCCGTGACAGAACCGTCGTGGCGTCAAGGTGGGCGAAGGCCGTTGCCGGTGCCGGGTCGGTCAAGTCGTCGGCGGGAACGTAGATGGCCTGCACCGAGGTGATCGAACCCTTGCTGGTCGTCGTGATGCGCTCTTGAAGGGCGCCCATTTCCGTCGCGAGGGTTGGCTGATAGCCGACCGCCGATGGGATGCGTCCGAGCAAGGCCGACATTTCGGAGCCAGCTTGCGTGAAGCGGAAGATGTTGTCGATGAAGAGCAACACGTCCTGACCTTCTTCGTCGCGGAAGTGTTCTGCAACCGTGAGTGCCGACAATCCAACGCGTGCACGTGCACCGGGGGGCTCGTTCATCTGACCGTAGACGAGCGCGGTCTTTGACAAAACCGTGCTGCCATCGGACAGCTTGGACTCTTGCATTTCGTTGTAAAGGTCGCGGCCCTCGCGGGTACGCTCGCCGACGCCGCCGAACACCGAGAAACCGCCGTGCTTCTTGGCGACGTTGTTGATGAGCTCTAGCATCGTGACGGTCTTTCCGACGCCGGCGCCGCCAAACAGACCAATCTTGCCACCGCGACGGTAGGGCGCGAGCAAGTCGATAACCTTGATGCCGGTCTCGAACATTTCGATCTTGGTCGATTGTTCGGTGAACTTCGGCGCGGGACGGTGAATCGGCAGGGTGTGCTTGGTCAAGATGGGACCCGCCTCGTCCACGGGACGTCCGACGACGTTCATGATGCGCCCGAGTACTTCTCGACCAACCGGAATCATGATCGGTTTGCCCGTATTCTTCACCGGCATACCGCGCATCAAGCCATCGGTGGATTCCATGGCCACGCAGCGCACGGTGTGCTCGCCGAGATGCTGGGAAACCTCGATAACCAGGTTGTCTTGGGTATCATCCACGGTCGGGTTGGTAATGGTGAGCGCCGTGTAGATCTCGGGCAAATCGGCCGAATCGAAAGCCACGTCGACGACGGGACCGATGACCTGAACCACCTTGCCAACTGCGTTTGATTGATTGGATTGCATCCTGATGTCTTTCTCTGTTTATCCCGTGGTGGGCGCTTAGCCCTTGAGTGCTTCGGCGCCGCTGACGATTTCCATCAACTCTTTCGTGATGGCGGCCTGGCGTGCTCGGTTGTAGGCGAGCGAAAGGCGTTCGATCATGTCCTTGGCGTTCTTCGTCGCATTTTCCATGGCGGTCATGCGGGCGCCGAACTCGGAGGCGATCGATTCGAGCAGTGCGCGGTGAATGCGCGATTGCAAGTACTGCGGCAAGAGTGTCGTCAGGATCTCGGTCATGCCGGGTTCGCAGGCGAAGTCGGCGGGCGGATTTTCGTCGTCCTGGATGTGGGCGGCCTCAATCGGCAACAACTGCTCGGTCACAATCTGCTGTGATACGGCTGAACGGAACTCGTTGTAGACGAGGTGAACGCCGTCTACCGTGCCATCCAGAAACTGTGCCGAAACGGCGAGGGCGATCTCGTGCGCCCGGTCGCCGGCGGTTTGATTCGTGACACCCGCGAAGGTCGAAGAAATCTCAAGGCTGCGCCGAGAGAAATAGTCACGGCCCTTGCGGCCAACGATGGTCAAACGATATCCATCAATCGACTTGGTAGCCACTCCGTCGGCGATTGAGCGCTGCGCGGTTCGGCAGGCGTTCGAGTTGAAACCGCCGCACAGGCCGCGGTCGGAGGTCAAGACGACGATGACGGGATTGCGCACCGGACGCTTGACCATGAACGGATGCGGTTCGGGCCCGGCATTCGCGGCGATTTGTGCGACGATTTCCTGCAGGCCCGCTGCAAACGGCCGAGCGGCAACAATGTTGTCCTGTGCGCGGCGCAACTTGGCAGCAGAGACCATTTTCATCGCGCGCGTGATCTTTTGCGTCGACTTGACCGACGCGATCCGTTTGCGGACTTCCTTGAGAGTGGCCATGGAGGATTACTTGGACGAAAGATCCGCTGCAAACTGCTTGCCGAACTCGCCGAGCACTGCCTTCATTTGTGTGACAAGACCGTCCCACTCTTTGCCGACCTTGCCCTTTTCACGGAGGTCTTTCCAGAGCTGCGGATGGTTGCCATCCACGTAGCTGTAGAGATCCTTCTCGTATCGATTCAAAGACAACAGGGGCAGGCTGTCGAGGTAGCCGTTTGTGGCTGCGAAGATGATGAAGACCTGCTTCTCGACGCCGAGCGGAACGAACTGACCTTGCTTCAAGATCTCGGTCAAGCGAGCACCACGGTTCAGCTGATTCTGCGTTGCCTTGTCGAGGTCCGAGCCGAACTGTGCGAAGGCCGCCAACTCGCGGTACTGAGCGAGTTCGAGGCGCAACTTACCGGCGACTTTTTTCATCGCGGCAATCTGAGCTGCACCGCCGACGCGGCTGACCGAGATGCCGACGTTCAGGGCCGGGCGTTGACCCGAGTAGAACAAGTCGCTTTCGAGGTAGATCTGACCGTCGGTGATTGAGATCACGTTGGTCGGAATGTAGGCGGACACGTCACCTGCCTGCGTTTCAATGATCGGCAGTGCGGTGAGTGATCCACCGCCTAGCTTGTCGGAGAGCTTGGCAGCGCGTTCGAGGAGGCGGCTGTGCAAGTAGAAAACATCTCCCGGGTAGGCCTCGCGGCCGGGTGGGCGACGCAACAAGAGCGACAACTGGCGGTACGCTACCGCTTGCTTCGACAAATCGTCATACACGATGAGCGCGTGACGGCCGCTGTCGCGGTAGTACTCGGCCATGGCGACGCCGCTGTAAGGCGCGAGGAACTGAAGCGGTGCCGATTCCGAGGCGGTTGCGGCGATGATGGTGGTGTATTCCATCGCGCCGTGCTCGCGCAGCTTGTCGACGACGGCGGCGACGGTGGATTGCTTCTGACCGATGGCCACGTAGAAACAGAAAACGCCCTGTCCCTTTTGGTTGATGATCGTGTCGATGGCAACGGCGGTCTTGCCGGTCTGACGGTCGCCGATGATGAGCTCGCGCTGACCACGACCCACCGGGATCATGGCGTCGATCGCCTTCAATCCGGTCTGCATGGGCTCGTGCACCGACTTGCGGGCGATGATGCCGGGAGCCTTGACCTCGATCTTGCGGAACTCCTTGGCGTTCAGTGGTCCCTTGCCGTCGATGGGCTCGCCAAGTGCGTTGACCACGCGCCCCACCATCACGTCGCCAACCGGAACCTGAGCAATCTTGCCGGTTCGTTTGACCTGGGCACCTTCTTTGATTTTGTGGAAGTCGCCGAGCAAGGCGCAACCAACGTTGTCCTCCTCAAGGTTGAGGACGAGGCCGACGACGCCGTGGCCGAAGTCGAGCATCTCGCCAGCCATCGCCGACTCGAGTCCGTAAACACGGGCGATGCCGTCGCCGGCCTCAAGAACGGTGCCCGTCTCGGTGACGGCGACTTTTTGTTCGAAGTTCTCGATCTCCTTGCGGATGATCTGGCTGATTTCCTCGGATCGGATCTGCATCGTGTTCCTCTAATTCAGAATTCGGTTTGATAGCGCTTCGAGCCGGGTGCGTAGGCTGCCGTCGAGCACCAAATCTTCGACCTGCGTCACCACGCCGCCCAGAAGTTCTGGGTCAATGTGGGCTTCCAAAATGACTTTCTTGCCAAGGCGTCCTTCGAGCGCCTTCTGAATGCGGGCAAGCGCGGCGGGGTCGAGTGGCGCGGCCGAGGTCAATTTGCCGCGCACCTGGCCGAGCTTCTCGTCGGAGAGCTTGCGGAACTCGCGCGCGATGTGCGGCAAGAACGCCAAACGGCCTCGTTCAAAGAGCAGCAGTGCAAACGAGCGAAGCTCGGTGCTTGGTGCCACGCGGGGCACGAGGCTTTGCAAGATGGCGTGCTTTTCGCTGTTCTTGAAAACAGGATTGTCGAGGGCGTCGCGCAGCTCGGTCGATCCGTGATACAAATCAGCCAGCGCCGTCAGTTCAGTCCCGAATTGCTCGAATTTGTTGCGGTCCACGCCGAGAGAAAACAGCGCGCGGGCATAACGCTTCGAGATGGATCCTCCGAGCGCAGCCATCAGTTCTTGCCTCCGTCGAGTTCACCAACAAAGCCATCGACGAGCCGACTCTGATCGGCCGGACCAATGGACTTGCGCACGAGTTGTTCGGCCAGGCTCGCGGCTGCAATTGCAACCTCGACCCGGAAGGATTGCTCGGCCTGCTTGACCTGTTGTTCGATCAAGAACTTGGTTTCGGTGGTGATGCGATTGGCCTTCTCCTCGGCCGTGGCAACGAGGCGAGCCTTTTCGGCCTGCGCATTCTCACGCGCCTTCTGGCGCATGTCCTCGATCTCTTTTTCGAGGTTGACCAGGCGCTTTTCCTGGTCGGCAAGGCGGGTCTCGGCGTCGGCACGAAGCTGGTTGGCGGTCGCGATCTCGTGCTTCAACGTTGTGTGACGGTTGGCGAGTGCCTTTTTGAAACCACCGCCTCCGAACTTGATGATCATGAATAGCAGGATGCTGAAATTGAAGAGCTGCAATGCGAGCGTCTTCGGATCGATTTGGGCGCCGTGTTCCGCGGCCTGTCCGGCTTCGTGTGCGGCGTCCGAGGCCACCGCGAGCCCGGAGACCAGCAAGCCGAGGCCGATCGTCGCGGCCACGGAAACGATTTGCAGGCTGCGCTTGCGCATCAGGAAACGCTCCGGCCAAGGACCTTGGTGGCAAGCTGTGCGCCCAGTTTTTCAGCATGTCCCTGAAGTCGGGATTTTTCGGCGGCCATGGCCGTCGCGAGTGCCTTACGGGCCTCCTCGAGGGCGGCCCGAGACCGGGAATGGGCTTCGGACATCAGCGTGGTTTCGCGGGTGCGGGCCTCGGCACGGGCGGAGATGAGCTCGCCAGCGGTCAAGCGGCGGGCCTCGGCGAGCTCGGCTTCAACTTTTCGGAATCGAGCCTTGGTGTCGGAATCCATCTTCGAGGCATCGGCGCGGAATCCGTCGACACGACGAATGCGTTCGGCTTTTACCTTCAAATAGGGCTTCCAGAGCAACTGCGACAGGCAGAGGTAGAACACCAAAAATAGCCCGACAGTCAGGAAAATGGTCCCGTCGAGATCGAGCAATTGCTGCTCTTCGGCGCGCGGGGCCGCGGAGCCAAGGGACAGGACGATGTTGTGCAAGCCGAGGGGCATAAGGTAGGTGGAATTCCCGATGGCTCGCTATCAAATCCGCGATGTTGCGTCAAGCGTTGCGCGCATTTGAATTGGAGTGGGTGCGCTTTGGTTGTAGGCGGTGGCTTGCGCGGGGTGCATGACTCGACGTGGTGGACCGACGCAAGGGCTGTCCGCCAGCCATCGACTCAGTTATCGCCAGAGCTTGAAAATCAGCCGACGGTGCGCCTCCGAGACCGATATCGGAAGCTCGGCCCAAACTGGCGCGAAGTAGGCGAGGACGACCAGCGCAAGGGCGATGAAAAGCATCACCGATTTTCCGTGCCGGCGATCAAGCCTTGCAACCACGCCTGCGGTCAGAATGACCGCGAACCCGTAGGGTGTCAGGTAGTGATACCAGTAGGAGGAAATGCGCCCGCTGAACCAGAGCAGCATCATGGACATCCAGGATACGCCCAGGATCGCGAACGCCTTGCGGTCGTCAACGTCGAACCATTCCCGACACCGCAGGCGAACGCGGGCACTGATGGCAGCGGCGGTTCCGACGATCGGCAGGCCCAGGAGGCACAGGTCCGAGGCCGCAAAGAGCAGGGGATTGCTGACACTCGAAGCCACGCGGATTCTCTCGCCCAAGTACGCGGTTTTCAGCACGATCGGATGGTAGAGGTAGAGCCATGTGTACCACGATGATTCCAGTGGGTTGCTGAAGCGTACAAAGCCCAGGTGCCGCGACTGCCGCGCACGGATCTCCTCCCACACGGACATGGGATCGCTCGGGTGCCCGATGAGTTGCAGTCCGATCATCCAAACCCCCAGATGGACGAGTGGCACGACGGCGAAAGCAGCAATTGAGTACCAGGGGACACGTCGCAGGATCAAGATGGCAAAGCACGCGGGCAACCCGACTTGAAACCCACTCCATTTGATTGAACCGGAAAGACCAACCAGCACCGCGCAGGTCAGCACCCCGGCCCATCCGCGCGCGGTGACCGCTGCCAACATGCTCCACAACACGAAGCAAGTCATCATCCCTTCGGGAAAAGCGTCTCGGGAAAACGCGATCGCGAAGCCATCGGCCGCAAGAAAGGCGGCCGCCAACCAACCTGCCCTGGGATCGTTAAACAGCGCGCGCGCGATTAAGAACACGAGTACGATGCTCTGAATTCCGAGCAGTAGAGAAGGGAATCGCCATGCAACGGGGTTGTCCCCGAATACGAGAATCGACGCCGACATCATCACCTTACTGAGCGGCGGGTGACAACATTCTCCGGTGTCCGGAACGCCAATCAGGAATTGGCGCGCAGCCGTGACCATCTGCTCTTCGTCGAACCCGAAGTAAAACGGGTACCCGACGTCCTGAATTCGCAGCACGACGCCAGCGAGGATCATCAACAGCGCGAGCCAGCCGGTCGCGGGATGCGAAAAACGGGGGGCTCGCCAGATCATCGAACGATCACACACTCGGTGAGGGTGCCAACCGTCACCGTACGTTCAAGGGGCGTGAACTTCGCGCTGATATCGAAGCGAATCGATGCCGATTTCGCCAGGCCCTTGATGTTGTAGTTGCACGTGGCAATGAATCGCTCTGACGGCAGTGGACCTTTCAAGTCGGTCCCGCTCCAAAGTCCCGCACCGAGCAGCAGGGTGTTGTCGATGGTGTTGTACGGTTGCAAAATCTGGGAAAGATCGGTTGTTGAAGGCTCCGCTTGCGAACCATCGAGCCGGTACGCACAGTGCATGCCCGCGAGTGTCTGATCCGAGGCACAACCAAGGTTGGGTCTATCCTCGCGAACCAGCGTCAGCTCCACGGAACGCGTGGTGCCGACGCTCCAGTCGCCGGTTTTTTTTGCGTAAGCCGCGCGATAGGACTTTCCTGCCGACACCAGCCAGAGCCCGAATGCAATCAAACAGAACGACAACAGCGAAAAGACCAACACGTTGATGCGTTCGGGCGGTGGAGGTGCGTCGTCAGGAGGCGTCAC
>JAWXBF010000320.1:0-27211 GCA_034439895.1 Deltaproteobacteria bacterium | reverse complement strand
GAAACGCGCATGGGCGCATTCAAGTTCTCGAGCTGGACGATGCACATGGCCAGCATCATCATCTTCAGCACGCTATGGGGCATCGCCCTTGGCGAATGGAAGGGATCGGGTAAAAAGACCAAGCGCCTCGTTGCTGCCGGTCTGGTTGTGCTGGTCGGCTCGACCATCATTGTCGGCTACGGCAACATGCTCAAGGTCGAGGCCGCACCGACCGGCGCCGAAGCGCCCAGTGGGCACTGAAGACGCAAGCGGGGTAGCACCGAGAACACGGCCTCGGATAGCACCTCGGGCAACGATCGCACCGGGGCTTCGCCTGCGGCAGCTCGAATAGCCGCGAAGCGACGAACTCCGGTGGAGGCGCACCCTCGGGTGGAACAATGGAAACCGGCGGAAGCGGTGGATCGAATTCCGGCGGAGTGGGGGTTTCCGAGACCTGGTTGGTCTCCGAAAACTTCGAGAGCGGCAAGATCGATCTGGCGAAGTGGACCGCACCCTATATGACAGATGGCGCCATCTTGGCGGTTCAGTCCAACGCATCTTTAAGCGTTCGCCACCCACCGATTCTGTCGGGGAGGCACTAGAATGAAAACATGCGCAATCCAATAGCGATACCGTTCCTGACGCTGCTGGCGTTGATTGCTTTGGTTCCGCCTGGCTGCAATTCCAGCGAGAATCATTCCGGCGGGGTGGGTGGTTCTGCAAATCAGGATGGTGGCAATAACGGCATTGCCGGACAAAGCCAAGGCGGCGGGAACGGTCTGGGCGGAGCCGGGAACTCCGGCGGCAATGGAGGCACAGCGGGCGGCGTTGGTGGAACGGGAGGCATGGGCGGCAGCAAGATGGCGACCGGTGGCAGCGCGGCATGTTTGCTCGGTGGCCCGACAGATCCTTACCCGCCCACGGGAATCCTTGACCCGCCGGAAATTCTCCCAAACGACATTCACATTGATTTCAACGATCCCTCGGATCTCACCAAGAATTTTTTTGTGCCCGTGGGTGCGGCCGATGTGACCGTTAAAGACGGTGCACTGCACATCGCGAATCGGAAATACCGAACGCTTGTGTTTGACACCACGCCGGATGCGACGCCGACAGATTCGTTTGATGACTTTCGGATCTCGTTTCGTTTCAAGTCCGAAGTCGACACGCATGTACCCGCTGCCGGAATGTTGGCTTCGTTCATTGCTTCCAATGTCTGGGTTTCCTTCTTTCCTCAAACGGGCCGTGACAATGCCGTGCGTGTCGATCTGGATTTCTCCGAGCAAACGAATGACAATCTGAAGTTCATTCAAACGGGCGCAAGTTTTTCGGCACCCTCGACGCCAATGAACGGAACGGCCATCCCGGGCACGGGCGTGACCACCGTCGAGACCGTTGATCCGGGTGCGGAGTACTATCTATTTACGCTGATCGTCAAACGTGTTGCAGCGGGCCGTGTTCGCGTTGACGCCTTCATCAAACAGGGTGATCGCATTGCGTTGCAGGGATCGCAGGAAATGGCCCTGGCGAAGACGAGCGGTGAAATCGCCATCGGGGCGTCGCCCGTCAATCCCAGTGAAGGCAAATCCGGGGATTTTATCATCGACGACATCGTCATCCATCGTGGTGCAGTCGACGCGCCAGCCGCCCAACCCGAAGCGCTTTTGTATGGCGCGCAGAACGCGGATGGCTTCAAGTGCTATATCCCGCCCGGTCTCGCAAGGGTGACCGGCGTTTTGTATCACGCGGTCGGTAACTACATGGTGGACCGAACCTACAATCGACGTTTCGCTGAACTACACGGCCTGGCATTGATGGGTGGTCCCAAGGACACGACCAACGCAACCAGCGTGGCTGCAGCCATTGCTGATTGCGCAACCCGATCGGGCCATGCTGAATTGAATACAGCGCCCTTGTTGCTTTACGGATTCTCAAACGGAACACGGACCGCATTGCTGAGTATCGCGAATTCGGCCTCCATGCGACCGCGAATTCTCACCATGCTGCCCGACTCTTACACGCCGGCCAACCACTACCCAGATGCCGCCCGCAAGATCCCCACGTTGATCATGAAGGGCATCCAGGACGAAGGATTCGAAACAACCGAAACACATTTGGCGGCGCTCGCAACCACGCGCAGCGCGGGCGGACACGCATCGTTCATGAACCGGTACAAGTTGGGCCACAACGAGTTGGCGGCATTTTACATCATGTTCCCGGCATTCGATAGCGTCATACGTACCATCCACGCCGATGGTGTGATGCCTTTCGAGCAGATCGTTGAAGACGACGCGTGGTTGTTGCCTACGGCCAGTTGGAACGTCGCTCCAACCGACCCCAGCCCCATGCCAGAGATCTTTTCCGCCAAAGACTACGCCGGCAATGTCGGAACAACCAGTTGGTTCATCGACAAAGACACAGCCTTTACCGCCGCTGCGTTTGTCGCATTCAACCGTGTCATTGCGCTGTCCCGTCCTGCGTTTGGCAAGGTCGGCGACGACCGCAGCGTGCGCATACGCGTCGCGCCGACACATCTTGACTGGACGAAGATCGAAATTTACGACCGTTCCACGTTGGTCGCGACGTTGAATCCTTGTGACCCAATGGTCTATACGTTCAAGAACTTGTCGAAGGGGGTTCACGCGTTTATCGCCTTGCTCTACAAAGGCGGGAAGGCCTATCCCGCGCATCCCTCGACGATCGTCATCAACTGACCAGACGTGACGCTTGTGTTTCCGATGCCCCGTACCCTCAATCGGCGGGAGTCGTCGCAAGACTCAGCGCCGTTGTCTTAGTTGCCAGTGTAATACGATTCGCATGGGTCTCCGGCGACGCCTTTATCGCCGCAAAAGCGGTCGACGATTTTCTGAAGGGCCAAGGGCTCGTCACCAACCCGGGACTGGCGGCCTGGACACTTTTTCCGAGATTCATCTTCTGTACGACAAACTGAAGCCGATCATCACCGGACCCATTTGGACAGGGGGAGCGTTGGAAGAACATCGTTTAACTCAACCTGAATCCCCCATCGTGTCGGTAAATGCGGGAAGGTTGTGCCGATGGCAAATCCTGCGTCGCGTCGTAACTGTTAAAGCCAATGCAGGCGATCCGCGGATGGGGTATAACGGCGCCGCCAACGCGACATTCCCCTGAGAGATTTTCCCATGTTTCCGGTGAAGCCAAGCATTTCGGGCGTCGTGATAGACGCCGCGCACCCACGACGAGATCAAACTGACGAGAGCCTGCGGGTGGAACGCGACCGGAGCGATGAGGCGGTCGTGAAGGAACGCGAAACCGTCGAGGAGAAAGCCGACGAGGTGATACGGGTCGCCCGACGGCTTGCGGATGAGGTGGTGCAGACAGCGCGAGATGGCGCCGACCGCGACCTTCACTCGCAATCATCGCCCGGCGCAGGCGTCGCCGCGGAGCGTGCGCATGCGGATTCAGTGCTTGAGGACAATCGATCAAACGAGGATGAGGCGCTCAAAAAGCACCGGTCCGACCGCATGAACTACCTCGCCGATTTTCTTGCGGTCGAACGGGAATCGACTAACCGGGATCTCATCCGCGAACGAGAACACACGGATAAGATCATCGCGACGCGCGATGAATTTCTTTCAACCGTCAGCCACGACATGCGCTCATTGCTGTCCGGCCTCGCTCTGAACGCAGGGCTGCTGGAAAAGCAAGCCCCCGAGGGTGAAGGGGGTAACAAGATCCGCAAATACGCCTCCGCGAGCCAGCGCTTGGTCGCGCGCATGAGTCGATTGGTCAACGACTTGCTTGATATGACCAGCCTCGAAGCGGGTGAGCTGGCGCTCCTGCCCGAGCAGGTGGGCATCGGTAAGATCCTGCGTGACACGCTTGATGCTTTCGAGCCCATCGCCGCGGCCAAGGGCGTCACGCTCGAAGGCGATGCAGTGCCGCATCCCCTCGAGGCAAACTGCGATGGTGGACGCATCCTGCAGGCCCTGGCCAACCTGGTAAGCAATGCGATCAAGTTCACCCCGGCAGAAGGGCGGGTCGGCATCTGGATACGCGCCGAAGAGGACGAAATCCGCTTTGCCGTGAGCGATACCGGAATCGGAATTCCTGAAGACGCCCTGCTGTCGGTGTTCGAACGGTACCGTCAGGTCAGCAAGGACAGGCGCGGCCTGGGTCTGGGCCTGCACATCTCGAAGAGAATCGTGGAAGCCCACGGCGGAAAGATGTGGGCAGAAAGCAAATTCGGGTCAGGTAGCACGTTTCACTTCGCGCTACCCATCGCAAAGAAGAGCTCGCCTCCGATCTGATCCACCAACCCTCACGGACGCGGATTGCAACCCGTCAGCGTCTCCGCGACGAGGTGAGCCAGCGGTAAATTGGCGCTCAGGGCTGCGGACGGCACTGCCCGGGCGAGCGCACAGGCGCGGACGCGATCCGCGTTCGCAAGCGCCGCATCGATCGCGAGCAGCCACGCCCTGGGGGCGGCACGATTGGCCAGATTCAGCTCGGCCAGCACCACCGCGCGCGCCGGATCCGCGCCGGCGCCCAAATAGAACTCGGCCCCGTGATCCGAAAACGCAAGCGGTTCGCGCGCCAGAAGCGCTTCCCATTTTGCGCGCGCCGAGTTCCGATATCGAGCAGCGGTTGTCGGATCGCCATCCGCCAGCCATTGTGCCAAGCGCCCCATCGGCTCGGGATCGTCGGTGTTGTCGGTCAAGCTCATCAGCCGTTGTATTGCAGCCGATCGCTCGCCCGCTTCCAGTTCGAGTTCGGCCAGATGCACATTGGCACTGACGTATCCAGGTAGCCGCCGCACAGCTTCTTCGTAGAGCGGTCGCGCCCGATCGGGACGGTCGGCCGATTCCGCCCACATGACGCCACGCTGAAACTGGACCCAGGCCACGGCGAAGGGAGACACGTTGCTGTAAGCCGATAGTGCCGCCAAATACAAACCATCCGCGCGCTCGAACTGGCCGAGCGCCGAGTATCCAATCGCAAGTTCGGTCAGGGTCGGGTAGTCGTGCGCCGCACCGACGGTGGCCCCAAATTTATCCCACTCCGCCGTATCGATGTTCGCGCGGGCGATCGCAATCGAACGCCGTGCTGTCGCGATCTCGCTGCGGGGTTCGGTCGCCTCGGCGCGTTCAAGCATGGCGAGCGCCTCGTCGAACCGATGCACCGCACTCAAGTAGCGAACCCGCAGAAGAAATCCGTCCGGACCGGGGGCCGCCGTGAGCGCATCCGCCGTGGCCTTTTCAACGTCGGACAATGCCGAGAACCGCCCCTCATAACTTACCTGCGCGAGCAATCCGTCAACCAGGCCGCGGCGAAAGCCCAGCACGTCAGGGCGTCGCAATACCGCGGCCCGCGTTTCGTCTACTTGCTCCGCCAGATTGCGCAGGGCCACCACGCCATCCGTCGTGGGTCCCGAATATCCCAGGGCCAGTGGCGCCGCTGGCTTGACCACCGCCGGCGTGTTCTGACCGGGTGGTTCGGGATGTGCCGAGGGCGCCTCGACCGGAGAGCCGCATTTACCGCACGCCGGAAGCAGGCAGGCGAAAAACAATGCTCGGCGATCGAGACGCCACAGGGACATTTGAGTTGTCTCCTCCGGTTATTTCGCGGGGGACAGCCAGGGGAAGGTCGCGAGGTCAAGCGTCGCGTCGGCGTCCTTGGCAATGGTGTCGTCCACGCCCGCGAGCACGCCGGCCGCGAGCACCGAGTAGCTCCGTTCGATCACGTCGTCGTTCGGGGTGCGGCCACCACAGCTGCTGGTGACGTTGGCTGGAGCGCCGGCCCCGAGGACCAGGCCTGCTTCGACGCCGAGGTAGACGCCGCACATTCCCGACACGGAATTGATGTAAAGCCGATCATCGGCCAGCACCCCCGCGAGGAATGAATAGCGTGCACCCGATTGATTGGCGGCGAACTGATTGCCGCAGTTGCCGTCGAGCGAATCGAGGATCGCGAGATTTTTCTTCACCTCGGCCGAGAACGATCCCCAGGTGGCGAAGGGGGCGAAGTTGTAGGCGTCCTTGACGGCTTTCTTCGCGGTGTCAACGCCATCGAAGGTGCCCACGAGAGCCGTGGCGATGGCCGCCCGACCCATACGATCAATCTGCACACCCAAGGTCGGCGGATTGCCCGCACCGCGCGGTAGGCTGGATGGGGCCGCATCGCCGAGTACGTCGGCCGAAGCATCGCCCGTCGTCGAGCCGCCGGTTCCTCCAAGCCCGGTTCCTCCGAGCCCGCCGCCTCCCGTGCCCCCCACGCCGGTATCACCGTTGTTATCGTCTCCGTCATCATCGTCACAACCCGTGACGACCGCCCCGAGGCCAAGACTCAGGCAAGCCAAAGCCATGAAGGAACTCTTCATCAATCCATTTTTTCGGTTATTGGTTTTCATGATTAATTTCCTTATTGGGCGCGGTGAGTGCTGGCGGAAACGGCAAGCAGGTTGCCCTTTTCGTTGACCAAGGTCTTGTCGAGCTGGACCGCAATCGACAGGACGTTGCTACCGGCAAAAGTGTCCTTGGCCGGTTTGGTATTGTCGGTGGACACTGCGATGGAGCCGCTGCTCTGCAGTTGCTTGACGAGCAGACCTGAGGTCGCGGCGTCAACGGCCGGACAGCCGTTGGTGTCGAAGGTCAAAGCGGCTGCCGCCGCGACAACCTTCTTGACGGTTTCCTGAAAGCCGACCAATTCGAAGAAGAACGGGTCGTTGCGTCGACCGGTGAACACTTTCATCTTGCCGCTTGTGCTGGTGAGCGTATCTCCCAGATTGCCGGTGACGTATTCGCTGCCCGCCCAACATTCAATCTTGCCGGCGTCGTATGACTTGCAAATTACTTGGGTCGTTTTGGTGTCGGCCGAACCGTAGGTGGGCATCGAGGTCACGTGCATTGCGTAGGTCACGGCGGTCGAGAACGTCGTCGTTGCGCCCACCATGTGTCCCACGTTGAGGATCAGATTGAGTTTGCTCGCATCCGACGATGTCCAGGCAAACACGTCCGTGATGTCGGCGGTCTGTTCGCTGGTCATGATACCAAGCGGGTCGAGGTGATCCGCTGCGCGACTTGCCTGCGGAACCCAGACGGCAGCGATCAACGCCACCGTGCCGCCCGCGATAAGCCATTTCGTTGTGTTCTTCATTTTCCAGTGTTCTCCATTTATGGTTTTCAGACCCATTCAGGTCTAGCGGCATCGTTCTATGCCGATCCCGCGGGCCGGAATACTAGCACTTATCGTGCCGCGCTTAACCGCGTTTAAACGGCTAACCAACGGAGAACATGGAAAATCGGTCACTGGCACGTAACGACGCGCGACTTGGATGTCGCGATCGGCGGGGCGGCGGGCCGAACGGGGCCCGCGTCAAATCGTAGCACGAAAATCGGGCGTGCCGGGTGGCGGCACGCCCGATGGATCTGGATTAGCTGTTACTTTCCGTCGCCATCCGAATCACCGGGAAGGGCGCGCTCGATGCGATCCCAGGCTTCGCGGCTGGCATGTTTTGCCTTGTCCCATCCAAGCTTTGAATTGCCACGGTTGCTTTCCCATTGCTTTCCCATTGTCGGCTCCGCATCTTCGAACCGTCGGGTAGTGGGTTCGCGTCCACGCGATTCCCAGCCATAGCGGTAGGCGGGAGCGTAATCGTCAAAGCTCGACCCCGATGCGTAGGAGCGGCTTGAATGGTTGGTGCGCCAGTAATCCTCCTCGGCCTTGGGGTTGATGCTCGCTCCGATCGCTCTGCCTGCGGCCGCGCCCCCGGCCAATCCGACCGCACCACCGATGACTGCGCCGACGATATTTCCCACGCCGGGAATCAGTGTCCCAAGGGCTGCCCCGGCCGCCGCGCCGCCGAGCGCGCCGACACCAGTACCAACATCGGATTTCGACAGGTCTTCATTTTTCTGTTTTGAGTGGTTCATGTGATTTCTCCTGATGGCTCGTCACTTCAAGGATCGTGCCAACCCGTGAGCACCTGCTGAACCGCCACACGCGCACGGATGTTCCGCCATGGTGACGCCGCGATTCGCAATCGCTACCTCGGTCGCGACCAACGGGCTTCCAATCGAACTGTCATGAGTGCCTAGGGTTTCCTTCCGTTGCGTTTGCCAAATGGCAAGAGCAACGCTGGCGTGAAGAACATGTCGGTGATAAGCGCAAGCGAGAGAATGAACGCCGTCAAAATACCGAAGTAGAAGTTCGGCATGAACGAAGCCATCGCAAAGCTGGCAAAGGCACAGATCAAGATCCCGTTGGTCGACAAGAGTGCTGGCCCGGAGTGGCTCAGGACCTCCTTGAGGGCCGGAAGCGGCGCGATGCCCTGTCGTCGCAAGTAGGCGAAATTCGCAAGGACGTGGCTGGTATCGTCGATCGAAATGCCGAGGCAAATGCTGGCGACAATCACGGTGCCGATGTCGAGCGGTTGACCAATCACGCGCAGCAAGACACCACCCGCAAAAAGCGGAACAATATTGGGAATCATCGAAATGAGCCCGAGCGCAAACGAGCGCAAGAACAACATCATGATGACGCCAATGACGAGATTGGCACTCCAAAGCGAGGTCAAAAACGAATCCACGACGTATTCGTTCGTGTCCTGGTAAAGGAAATACTTCCCGGTCACGTGTGCCTTCAGGCCAAGCGACTGGGCGCGTTCGATGACCTCTTTGACGGCCTTGATGGTGTCGTTTGATTTCGAGATCGTGTTGAAAACCGTTACACGAATCGCATCGTTGCGGACCGTAATGCGATCATTCACATCCATGCCCTGTGGCAATCCCAGCGTATAAAGCAGCAGCTCTTGCGCGATGGCCTCCCGGGTCTCGGGCAGCTTGAAAAAGGCGTGGTCGTTGCCGTTCAAGGCCTTGTGCATCGATTTGAGGATGTCGACGATCGAGATGGCGCGGGTCATTCCGGGCCGCGCCTCGATCCACTGTGAAAGCGCATCAACCTTCGACATGAAGACAGGATCCTTGATCCCATCCTCTGCGCCCGAGTCGATGGTCATCTCGAAGGCGCGTGAAGTTCCAAGGGTGCGTTCAACAAAGTCGCTCGCAATGCGGGCGGGAATATCCTTGCGGAAATACTTGAGGGGATCGGCGCTCACCTCGATGCCAAGCGCATAATAAAGTGAAGCGCCGGAAAGCAAAACGGTGATGACAATGATCGTCAACTGGCGACCGGCAAGGTAGTCGACAAAGGCGCCTGCGCGACGGACGGTCGTTGCCCGTTTTTCCGGCGGCTGCGCCTTGACCTTGATGGGCAACAAAAATAGCAGCGAGCCAAGCACGAACTGCGACAGGAACCAGGTAAACATGGTTCCAAATCCCGCCATGATTCCCATGGTGGCAAGTGGCTTCAGGTTTGCCATCGAAAAGCTGAAAAAACCAATCGCCGTCGTCAACGAGGTGAGGAAGGTGGCTAGAAGATTCTTGGTGAGTGCGTAGCGGGCGGCCGTTTTCCGCTCCACACCTGAACGCAGCGCACCCAAAAAAGTGATGAGCAAGTGCACCGTATCGGCGATTCCGACTGCGATAAGGATGGTCGGCACCGCCGTGCTCATCGCGGTTTGCACCATGCCAAAATGTCCGGCGAGGCCAAATGAAGCCCCTGTGCTGAGGAAGACAACCAGCAAAGGCAGTACGGTTCCGGCGAAGCTTCGCAGTAAGACGATCAAAAAGAAGGCGGCGATGCAGATCGCCATCGGAATCAGCGTTTGCACATCGGATTGTGCGGCCTCCTGAAAAGCGTAGGTCAGCGGGGGTCCACCCACAATGTAGATTTTGTGATCCGTGCGTCCGCTGCGTGCGACCAGATCATTCAGAAAATGGGAGATGCGCGCGATGTCGCTTGTCCCATCGAGTCCGGGTCGCATCCGTCCTCCGACGACCGCCACCGTGCCCTCCGTGTTGACGAGGAATCGGGGCAAGGTTTCGTGAGTGAGCGCGATGATCTTGCGTTCGGCAAGCAACGCGGGCGTAAACGTGGCGGGGATCAAAGGCTCGATGACGATGTCGTCGTCCTGACCATGGACCCAGTTGAAGTTGGTGAGCGAGTCGACCCGTATCACATCGGGGGCCAACCACAGCGCCGCGGTCAGCTGCTGCAAGAGCGTGATGCTGTCGGTGTCGAAGATCCCCGATGGGCTATGCACCACGAGCGACACGGCATCGTCGTTGCCGAAGCGGCGCTCGAAGGCCTCGAACGCCTTTAGTTTCGGGTCGTCGGAATGGAAAAATCCCGTGTGGGTGAAGTCTGCTCTCAGCTTTCCAAGTCCTGGCAAAAGCGCCAAGACCGCCACAAGACCGATGACCAGCGCAACGACGGGACGCCGGGCGATGAAGCCGACGAAGCGGCGGTTCAAGGCGGAAACCTGTAGAGCTGTAGGGTCGGACATGGCGTGGGTTCACGATTGAAACCCAGATTCGATGCCGGTGCCAGCGGCTCGTGCGCCGAGACGGGCTATCGTTTTTTGCGAGCACGCAACGCGAACCCCAGCATCGTGCCTCCGAAGAGGACCAACACGCCCCCCCACCAGAGGTTGATATTGCCGGCCAGTGCCGCGACTTCGGGTGGCGTCTCCGTCACAAGCCCGTATCCGGAGAGGACGATACCGTCGACAAAAAACATCGCTCCGATGGGGAGTCGAACATCCAGAGTGACTGCTGCTGACATTGGATCTCCTAGAAAAATATGACGTTCAGGCAGGCTGTCATTGCCAGCACCACCACGGCCAAAAAGATCGGACGCTTCCACAGGGGCAAATCGTCCTCTTTGGGTTTCTCGGTTAACGAATAAACGAGGCCCTTCAAATCTTCGTCGGTCTTGTTTTGCTTCGTGGCCAAAGACACGACGATGGTCACGACCATACAGGCCGAGAACGCAAAGATGGCCGTCCAGAATCCCTGTGCCATTTCACTGCGATAGTTGTGAATCACCATGAAGTAGCCACCCTTGACGCCGACGTGAGCGCCAGCGGGGAGAGACAGCCCATGATGGGTTGCCGCCGCAAGGGTTCCGGCCACGAGGCCATAAAAAGCGCCATGTCCGGTGGCACGTCGCCAGAACATGCCGGCCAGGAACGTGGCAAACAACGGCGCGTTGACGAACGCGAAGACCAACTGCAACACATCCATGATGTTGTTGAACTGCTTGACGACGAGTGCGGCAGCCATGCTGACGGCGATGCCGACCACGGTGGCGATCCGTCCCATGCGCAGGTAATGGGCATCCGATTGTCCGGGCTTGATATACGACTGATAGATGTCGTAGGTCCAGACGGTATTGAACGCGGTGACGTTACCGGCCATGCCCGACATGAACGAGGCCAAAAGTGCCGTCATGCCAAGGCCGAGAACACCGGAGGGCAAAAACTCCTTCAGCATGAGTGGCACGGTGCGGTCGTAGTTCAAGCTGCCATCGGGTTTTACCGGCAAAAAGCCGCCTTCTTGCGTGTAGTGCAACGCAATCGCGATCATGCCCGGCAAGATCACGAGGAAGGGAAAGAACATCTTTGGCACGGCGGCGTAGATGGGCGTGCGGCGTGCGGCGGTCATGGAATCGGCGGCCATCGCGCGCTGGACGACCAGAAAATCTGTGCACCAGTAACCGAAGGACAACACAAACCCAAGACCCATCGCCATGCCGAACCATTCGACGCCCATCGGATTGGCGGCCGAGTCTCCCAGGTGTTGCCAGGACTGGGTCATGGCGCCCTCGGCGTAACCGTTGCCAACCGCAACCTTGGTCAACGCGCCCTGCAACGCGCCCCATCCGCCGACGGACTTTAGCCCAAGGAAGACAAGCGGTGCGAGACCGAAGACGATCAAGAAGAACTGCAGCACTTCGTTGTAGATGGCCGAGGTCAGACCACCGAGGCCGATGTATCCAAGCACCACCACGGCCGCCAACACCATGCTGAAGGTGTAGTCCCAGCCGAGCAATTCACGGGTGAGCTCGCCCATGGCGTGCATCGAGGCGCCGGAAGAGAACACGGTCATCGCGGCAAACGAGATGGCGTTGAAAGCGCGCGTTTTTTCGTCGAAGCGCAGCTTCAGGTATTCGGGCACCGAGCGCGCCTTCGAGCCGTAATAAAACGGCATCATGAAGATGCCGACGAAGACCATCGCGGGGATGGCACCGATCCAGTAAAAGTGGCTGGTTGCGATGCCGTACTTGGCGCCGGAGGCTCCCATGCCCATCACCTCTTGCGCACCCAGGTTGGCGGAGATGAAGGCGAGGCCGGTGATCCAGGCCGGAATGGAACGGCCCGAGAGGAAGAAGTCACTGGAAGTCTTCATCGAACGCTTGAGCGCGTAGCCGATGCCGAGGACGAAGAGGAAGTAGACGACCAGCAGCACGTAGTCGACGGATCCGAGGTTGATCGTGGTGTTCATCAGGTTCTCTTTGCGGGTGCGGAACGCCGCATAATAGGGGAAAACGCCTGGACGCAAAGGGCTAAAGCCCGCTTTATTGCGGTTCCGGACGCCCGCTTTTTGTTAAGGCATGGCAATCGAGTGTCCGGATGCGTTATTTGTGGGGGACTCGTGCGGGTTGCGACCGGGTCGCCTGAGACGATGCGCGCATCATCGATGGTGGTCGCCAGGCCTCCGAGTATACTTTGAGTATATTCATGCCAACCAGCGTACACCTTCCCAAACCACTGCTTGCCGCCGTTGATAGCAGAGCACGGGCGCTGAAGATCAGCCGCAATCGGTTGATCGTCCAAGTTCTCGCGCGTGAGATGAGTCGGGGCTCCGCCTGGTCCCCTGACTTTTTCAGTCGGCTCGCCGTTCCGGAGCCCGGAATTGCAGCCGCAACAGAGGAAATGGTAGAGGCGATCACAAAACACAGGCGGTCAAAAAATCCGGTGCGCCTGTGAGGTACGTGCTGGATACAAACGTGGTTTCTTTGCTGATGAAAGGCGAGCCGAAAATCGTCGAACGCCTCAAGCGGGTTGCGCGGGAGGACGTGTGTATTCCCCAGCCTGTTATTGCTGAGATCTCGTACGGGATCCAGCGACTGGCTCGGTCGAGGCGGAAGGATGCGTTGGCGTCCAGATTCGAGATTGTGAAATCTGAGATTCAACGTGTCGAGTGGTCGGACGACGTTAGTGAGGCATTCGGCGCGATCAAATCTGCGCTTGAGCGCAAGGGCGAACGGATCGAGGACTTCGACGCTGCGGTGGCAGCGCATGCGACTTCCCTCGGGTGCACCCTCGTCACGGCGAACATGAAGCACATGCTGCGTGTGCCGGGACTTGATATCGAGGACTGGTCGTCCGGCGCGGGTTAGCGGCTGGGGCTCTGTTTGTTTCAGGTTCGTTGCGGAGGTGCCACGAAACCGACTTGCGAGTTCAGCCATGATGGCGGGCTTGCGCGTTGCGTACGCAGTGCTTTCATGCAATCAAAGAACCATCGCTTTCGACTGATCGTGCTCGCCGTTTCGCTCGGCGGGTTTGCATTCATGCGGTCCGCGCCTTTGCTTGCGCAAGAGGCCGACGCCCCGACGCAAGATGAGGTCTCGCTGCAGGTGGGTGAGGGCAAGCCGTTTTCCCTCGAACTTGGCCTTTTGGCCGGTGCGCACTTTTTCGCCGACGATCTGGAACTGGGCGTCCCCGATGCGCCGGGACTGGTCTCGTCGCCCGAGCATGGCTCTGAATTCGGATTGCGATTGGGATTGGGCTGGCGGTCGCAGTTCGCGGCTGAAATTGAAGCGGCTTCGATTCCCACCAAGGACAGAATGGCCGGTCTTTCCACGATCATCACCTCGTACAAGGCGCACGCGCTGATCCATTTCCTGAGTGGACGTTTGCGTCCGTTCGCGCTCGCGGGCGGCGGATTGATGCAGGTGGCTTCGACCGAAGGGGCCCGTGGTGTTGGCGCTATTCCGGGGCAGGGGATTCAGTTCCGGGATCTCGATCCCGAGTTTCACGTGGGCGGGGGTGTGACGTACACTGTCACCGACCGAATCGTAGTGCGATTCGATGCGCGTGCGATGTTGCTCCCGGATAATCAGAACGGAAATTCCGTCGACTGGGAAACCCTGCTCGGTGCCTCGTACGCGTTCGGCTTCGGATCGGGCGCTACACCCGAGGTCGCATCCGAGCCGGTCGTGGAACCTGCACCCGAGCCCGAGCCGGTCGTAGAACCTGCACCCGAGCCGGATCTGCCATCCGAGCCCGAGACGCCGCCCGAGCCTGAATTGCCGCCTGCGACGCCCGTTGCAACCGTGGCCCCGGCGGCCGGTCGAAAGGCTTTGCTGGAACCGGCACCCTTAAACGCGCCGGCGGCATCGGTGCCGAAGGCTCCACCCAAGGCCGGCGATTCCGACAAAGATCTTGTGCCTGATGACGTGGATCGATGTGTCGATCAACCGGAAGACCGTGATGCGTTTCAGGATTTCGATGGCTGTCCAGACTTCGACAACGACAAGGACGGGATCGTGGACACCGCGGATCGCTGTCCCTACGAGGCCGAAAACTTGAACGGCTACCAGGATGACGATGCCTGTCCGGACGAGCTTCCCGTCGAACTGCAACCGCTCATCGGTGTTGCGGACGGCGTCCAGTTCGCGGCCAAATCGGCGCAAATTCAGACCGAAGCGTTCGTCGTGCTCGGCAGTCTGGTTCAAGCGCTGAACAAGTACCCCGAAATACGAATTCTCGCCGAAGGCCACGCGTCAGGCGAAGGCGATTCAAAGCGTGAGATCAAGCTGGCGCAGGCGCGTGGCGATGCGGCGCGTGCGTTTCTCATTGCGCTCGGCATTCATCCGGGTCGCATCGAGGTTCAGGCCTTCGCCTCGGATCGACCGATCGCGTCCAATCTCGGAACGCGGGCACGGGATCGCAACCGACGGGTTGTGTTCAAGCTCTTGCCTCCAAAATAATTGAGCTGTCCTTCGCACGACGGGAGCCTCAGGATGGGCGGATGCACCGGCAGCTCGAGCGGGGGATCGGGTGCAGGCAATTCAGGGACCGCTGGCGCGGCGATCGGAGGTCAAGGTGGCACCGACGTGGGGACGGGTGGCACGGTGCCGAATGATCCCAGTGTCGTAACACGTTTAACCTTCGACAGTTTGGAGGACCTTGACGCCAACTTTTTTGTACCCGAAGGCGCGGAGGCAGTTCATGTGAAAGAGGGAGCGCTTGCGATTGACTACGGCAAGCCACGCACCCTCATCTTCGATCGCAAGCCGGATTCGATACCCACGGATTCGCTGGATGCGCCGGATGCGCCGGATGCGCCGGTTCCGCCGGTTTCGGTCACAACCCGTGGTTCGATTGGGAGCCCGCATGTCTGGGTGTCTTTTTACGGCGGGGCCGATCGCAAGAATGCGGGACAGGTCCATCTGAGCTGGTCCGAGGTTGACGAGGATCGCATCAGCTTCAGCACGGGAATGGATCTCGGCGCAATTGCGACCAAGGGGACCGAAGTTTGGAGCAACGTCGAGTGGAATCCCCTCTTCAATGGCGATGTGTACTACACGTTGAAGGTGGTGTTGCGTCGCTTGCAGGGAACGGGCGAACTGTGGATTGACGATCTCGAGATTCGCAAAGGTGCAGAAGCGCTGGATGAACCGGTCTACACGGCCGTGACGCTGTCGGGGCAACCCGCCCGGATGTATCTGCCTTCGACGGCCCCTGTGAAAGGCATCCTGCTCCTGGCACCAGGTTCAGGCGGCTCGACGGTGCCGTCCGTGGAGGGTGAGGCGAATCGTTTGTTCGCGCAACTGCACGGGTTCGCGGTTATTGGATACAAGAACGGATTGCCAAGCGGCAGCTTCGATGCGCTCTTTATGCAACTTGGACAGATGGCCAACCATCCGGAGTTGTCGACCGTTCCGATCGTCATGTACGGCTTTTCGGCGGGCTCGATCGACATCACGTCGTATGCGAACAGCCACGCGACGCGTGTCATTGGTTTGGTGCCGGATGCGTACGCCTCGCCATCGGCGCTCACGGGTGCCGCGCAAAAGATCCCTAGCCTATTTCTACTGGGGCAAAACGAATCGGATGCGGCCCAGAAGCAGACATCGATGCAGCAGGTTCGCACCGCCGGCGGCGCGGTGGGCTTCTTGAAAAAGCAGGGCTTGCCGCATACCCCCAAGGGTTCGGACACGATCTTCTTGCCGTATCTGGATCGTGCGATTGCAACGCGATTCGCCAGTTACACGTTGCCGGTCGAGGCAACGGTATTGGCCAACGGATGGTTGCTCGACAATTCGTCGTACAGCGGACTTGCGGCCGGGGTACCCACGCCCGTTGCCAAGATCGCAGCGACGGCAGATTTTGTTGGCGACGCGAATGCCGCAACCTGGTTGCCGGGCCAAGACGCAGCGATGGCGACCGCGGCATACGTGACTTATGAAAAAGCCCTTGCGATTTCTCCGATGCCGCACGGAAAGGCCGGCGAAAGCCGCACCGTCACGTTGCGTGTGCGCGACGACATGAAAGATTTTACCGAAATCAAGCTCTTTGATTTCGCCAAGCCTCTGACAACGTTGGCCGCAGGCGCGCCCTTGACGTTCGCCTGGAACAACATCCCCACGGGATTGCACGCGCTCAGTGCCCGGATGTCACGGGGCGGAAAAGAGTACAGCTCTTTCGTCATCACCGTGATCATGGTGCCGTAGCGGGGAGACGGACCAGAGTTGAATCCTCACTTTGTGCCCCCCCCGATGCAATTTCAAAACACTGCTGACTGCCACCTATGTTCATCGAAACCGACACTCGAATAGTCGGCCGATCGCATCCGCTGCACAGAGCAGATCAACAGGGGATCGCTCAGGGTCAGAGCCCATTAGTCTTGCTGGACCTGGTCGGGCTCTGGCCTCTGGTTTTTTGATGGCCAACGCCACGCTTCGCCACGCTACGAGCTCTGAAACAGCGCCGCAAAAAAGCCCATCTCCCCTTGGGCTGCGCTACACTGTCAGGTCTTCACGCACGGATTCCCACGGATGTTGCCCGCCGCCGACACGAGACGCAGACGAACGTCGCTTGCCCAACATCGGCGCGACCCAGGTTCGTGTCATCTCGGCTGCTCGGCTGCTGTCGAATCTGCCGTGAGGCCAAGGCACGTGCGTCTCGCCATCGAGGCCGCGAAAGAACGTAGATTCTGGTGGGGCGCCAAATATTGTTTGACCCGCTTTAGAGTCCGTCGGTCTCGTTGGGTGCATGAAGCCCTCTCGATTGGCGACCTGCCTGGCGTTGATGACCATCCTGGTCGTCGGTTGGGTCTCGGTTGTTCATGGCACCATCATGGTGGAAGTTCCCCTCGATACCCTGTTGGTTCGTGCCGATCTCGCCGTGCGTGGGACCGTGCTACGGACCGGGACCCGCGTGTCCATAAGAGAGGGCGTTCTCGACCCGAAGACGCATGTGTGGATTCGGGTCGACGAAGTTTTGGCGGGAACGTCGGCGCCGCCGGTTGTGCACCTGATTGAAGAGGGTGGGCGCTACGAAGGCGTCGAGACCGTGGTGTCGGGTTCACCGCGCTACGCCGCGGGTGAAGAGGTGGTGGTGTTCCTGATCCGGATTGCGGGGCAAGCGGATGTCTTTGCCACGCTCGAGATGACGCAGGGAAAGTTCAGGATCGTCAAGGACACAAAGTCCGGTGATCGGTTGATGGTGCGTGATTACTCCGAAGTGTCGATGGCAAGGTGGCGCCGAAAGCGTCTTGAAATATCCGAGGCGTCGGTGCAAAAACCGATACCACTCGATACCCTGAAGTCGCGGGTGCGCGTGCTGCGTTTGTCGACGGGTGAATCGTCCGAGCTCCCGCAAAAGGGGCAGCGATGAACCGTCGCAATGCACGCCGGGCGGCGGCCGTAACTTGCGTCGCCCTCGTTTTTTTTGTGCGCGCGCCCATCGTCTGGGCCTACGCCTGCGTGACGACCTCGTGTGCGCCCCATTGCGAATCGCCGGTGACCTACAAGCTGGGGCTACCCTCGGCCGATCTCGGTGGCGCGACACAAATGCAGGTGCAGACCGGAATGGAAGCCTGGACCAAACCCGCCTGTTCAGCGTTGAAAACACAGTTTGCGGGTACCACCACTGTGCGAGCCGGCAGCGGCAATGGCATCATCGAGTGGATCGAGTCGGGTTGGCCAAGTGGTAGTGGTACGATTGGTGTCACGACCTCTCGGATCTCGCGCGGATGCATTTCGTCGTCCATGGTCATGAACGGGGTGAATTTTCGCTGGGTTGCAGGGAACACGAATCGTGGCGAGGTCAATGCGTTCACCATCATCGCACACGAAGGAGGTCACTACTTTGGCCTTGGGCATTCGAGCCTCAAGTCGGCCGTGATGACCCCGTCGTATGCCGGTGGCATCGTGGCCATCGGCGCGGACGACGAGGCAGGTATTTGCAAGATCTACCCCGGCGGAGGTGGAGGCGGGATTCCAAGCGGCACGGGCGGCGTTGCGGGCTCGGGCGGGGGCGCGGGAACTGGCGGTGCCGGTACGGGCGGTGCGGGTGGTGCGACGGGTATGGACAAGGGCCTCCTGTGTGCGGCCTGTGCCGTTGCGGCGGATTGTTCGGCAGGCGATTGTCTGCGCAACGATGAAACGGGTGAATATTTTTGTGGTCAACCCTGTGGCGGTGGTTGTCCTTCCGGTTTTCAATGCGTCAGCATCAATGGCAACACGGCATCAAAGCAGTGTGTTCCTTCGACGGGGACCTGCAAAGGTATCACGCCACCTGTCGTCATGGCGGGTACAGGTGGTGTCGCGGGCAACGGCGGTGTGAGCGGCAGTGGCGGTATGGGCGGTGCGTCTCCCACGGGTGGAAACAGCAGCACGGGCGGAAACAGTGGCATGGGCGGAACATCAGGCGGCACCGCGGGACAGGGTGGTGGATTGTTCATGCCGTCGTGTCGCGCTGACGACGACTGTGGCGCGAACGAGCGCTGTAATTCCAGTAGCAGCTGTGAACCCATCGAACCGGTCACGGTTGCCGATGGTGAACACTGCGAGATCAATGAAGACTGTCATTCGCAACTATGCATTGAACACGACAAGGACAGTTTCTGCTCGCGCCTGTGCGCATCGAACGCCGATTGTGTCAGCGGATTTTCGTGCGCCAACAAGGGCGGCGAGCGGGTCTGTTTGCCGATCGGTCAATCTGCAGGGGCTGGCAAGGTGGAACCCGACGGGCCGGTCGTGGGCAGCGCTGGTTGCAGGATGGCAGGACGCGCAGATACAACAACGGGCCACGGCGGTTTGGTGCTCCTGTTCGCGCTTGCGTGGGCCATCCGAAGGCGCAAGCGACGTTGAGCGCGGTCGCGAGCGGGTCTATAGTCGCGGGCTGTGCCAGGGTTTAAAACCGCGCGTATGATCACGCCTCGCTTTGCGGGTCGGTTTGCGATCGTGGTTGGGACAATCGTGGCACAACTGGCGATGGCTTCGCCTGTATTGCGCGTCGTGGTGGTGTGCGAAACTGGCGCGTCGTGTGTTGCGTTTTCGGAACGTCTTCGCGGTCAGACAAGCGATTTGAAGATCGAGGTTCTCGATGCCGGGCGGACCGTTGCCCGAGGGGATTCGTCACCGTTGCCGCTCGAGGTGTCGATTGCCGAAGTGGACGAGATTGCAAAGTCATCGGAGAGCGCTGTCGCCGTGTGGTGGGCCAAGGGATCGCTCGTCGCACTAATCCGAGAGCCTGCGCCTGGTCGGGTATTGGTGCGCGCGGTCGCTGCGAACGAGGTTGCAAGCGACTGGCAGCCTGACTCCGCTGAACTTGAGGCGGGCTCGCTCATCGCGCGTACGGCCATCATCGCTGCCATCGAGGGCAAACCCATCGGAGAGCCACGGCAAACCTTGGTGCCCAAACCGTCACCCGGCCCACCTGATACGCCGTGGAAGATCAGCGTCGGACTCGGGGCGAGTTTGCACTGGGATGACGTGCCGCCGAGTCGAGGCGAGGGTCTTGAGATTCGGGCCGCGACGAGGCGCGGTCCCTTCCGTTTGGGAGGCCAATGGACGGAGCGGCGCACCGAAGATCTCGACCTTCCCTACGCGAAGGGTACGCTGGCCGGTCGCCTGTTGTTGGCGCTCGTCGGTTTCGATCTGCGCGTCAAACCGACTTTCACCCTGGGTCTTGAAGCACGGGTTGGCCGACTGACTTCCAACATCAAGTCCTCGACGGGCGCTTATCGAGATCCGATTGAACTCAACCGCACGACAGTCGGTATTGGTGCTCGTTTTCATTTCGTATTGCTGCCCACCCAGGTTTCGTTGTGGGCCGCTATCAACCTTGACCACGTGCAAGATCCCATCGTCATCGGCGTTCGTGACGCTGCCGGCTTTCGCCCCATCTGGCCCATGGCGGCGAACCAACCGTCGATTGGCGTCGGCATCGAATACCTTTTTCCCATCGGGCGGTGACCCGTTTGGCAGTTTCTCGGTCTCCATGAAGGCGAGCCCATGACGTTTTCGTTTGCCCTCCTGCCCGCGGAATCCGTGCCCCCTCCGGGCGTCCGTGCCTCGGCTTCGGCTCCGTCCGACTTGCATGGTAGGAATCATGGGGTGTCTGTGCCGCCGACCTGCGAAGAACTGCTGCCCGGAGCGATCGCAGGCGATACGCTGGCGTTGCAAGCCCTGGTGACAAACCTGCTGCCGCGGGTGCGCAACCTGATTCGCTACTTGGTCAGGCGCGATGCCGACGTGGACGATCTCATTCAAGAAGCGTTGCTCACGGTGTTGGCGGGTCTGCGGAGTTATCGTGCCGAAGGCGCGTTCGCCGCCTGGGTGGATCGGGTTGTGGTACGTATGGTGTTTCGCCAGCTCAGGCGATTCAAGAACGAACCATCCCGGTCGCTCGGTTCGATACCCTTCGACAGTGATACGCTGGTGGCTGACGCTCCGGCGCCGGACAGTTACCTGCATCGACGATCCCTGGTGGCTGCACTCGATCGATTGCCTTTCGATCAACGGCATGCGCTGGTTTTACACCACGTGCTCGACATGACCATTCCCGAGATTTCAGAGCAACTAAACATCCCCGTGGAAACCGTTCGCAGTCGATTGCGCCTGGCCGCACAGAAGATGCGTGAACAACAAGCCCGGAATTCGGAGGAACGCTGATGAATTTGGACGAAAATCTTTCGTTGCCACCACTCGACGACAGTGATGGGCCTGCGACGCGTATCCCAACGACGGCGGCCCGTGCGCTGGTGCTTGCGACGGTGAACGTGCATCAAGCAAAATCGCTGCCGGTTGTCCGCCGCCCGTTCCGACTCGCGGCCGCCGCGATCGTGTTGCTTGGCTCTTCGGCTGTGGTGTCGGCGGCCTACCTGTTCCGTTCACAGTCCGTGGAAACAGCGCCATCCGTGCATCGGCACAGACGTTTGTCGCCCGCCGTGCCCGAGGTGATAACGCCACCGAAAATGGATCTACCCACGGCGCCCGAACCCGACGTGCCGTCTAAACGTGTGCATCGCCCCGGAGCATCAGCCGAACTCCCATCACTTGCCCCCGCGACGGCCGATCTGCTCGCACAGGCCAACCACTTGCGGGGACGGGGCAATTGGCGGCAAGCGGCGCAGAAGTATTTGCTGGCAGTTCGCTCCGCGCCGAATTCATCCGAGGCCTACACCGCGATGGTGGCCGCGGGTGCATTGCAACGCGAGAAGTTGAACGACGCCCGGGGTGCCATCGCGCTGTTCACACGCGCGCTTGCCAGTCACCCCACCGGTTCTCTTTCCGAAGAGGCCCGCTGGGGACTTGTGGAAGCGTATCATGGCTTGGGTCGCGTGGCGGACGAGCAACGCGCCCTCGAGGCCTTTCTCGCGCATCACCCTTCGAGTGTGTTGGCAACGGAAGCGCGGCAGCGGTTGCACCTGAAATAAGACGTTCAGGGCGCGCGTATTTGGTGTTACGGTATCTCACTTTGAAAACGCCAATCGCCTTGTGACCGGGCCCATGAACGTTGATTCGAGGCTTCCCGATTATCGACGCGGCGAGATGCCCCTCTTTCCGGGCTGGGCAAAAGCCCTTGGTCCCGGAATCGTGTGGATGGCGCTTGCGCAGGGCTCAGGTGAGTTAATCTGGTGGCCTTATCTCATTGCGAAATATGGCCTCGCCTTTCTCTTTCTTCTGTTGCCTGCGTGTCTTTTGCAGTGGCCGCTGACCTTCGAGATCGGCCGCTATACCTTGTTGACGGGTGAAAGCATCTGGACGGGTTTCTTTCGGCTATCGCGTTGGTTTGCGTTGCCGCTGTGGTTGCTCATGCTTGCGTCGTTCCTGTGGTTCGGCGCGTTTGCCTCGGCAGGCGGTACCGCCATGGCCGAGCTCACCCATTTACCTTCCGGATTGTCACCGCGCGGCCAGTCGTTGTTTTGGGGTTACGCCACCATCGCCGTCTTTGGTTTCGCCGTGTGGAAGAGTCGCGCCATCTATCGCCTGATCGAGCGTTTCATGATCGCCGTCGCGATGGTCACGGTTGGTGGCTTGATTGTCGCATGTACCCACCCAAGCGTGCTACAGACTTTGCCTTCGTTCTTGCGCGCCATGGTTTGGCCCGCCTGGCCGCCGATCCGTCCGTTTGAAGCGAGCGACACCTCGACCCTGTTGACCGCGGTCACCTTTGCGGGCCTCGGTGGTTTCTGGACCTTGTTCTATTCTTACTGGGTTCGCGAAAAGGGCGTGGGCATGGCCGCCAGGCGGTCTCACCCTGTGGCATCAGTTGAAACGCAACACGAAACTCCCGCCATCGTTGCAGGAATGGTGCCTTCCGACACCGACGAAGCGCGTCCGCGTTTGCGGGCCTGGACGCGATTTCTTGTCGTGGACTCTGGCTTTGGCATCGTCGGCAACATCATCACGACCTTGCTGACCTGTTTGCTTGCTTACGCGGTTTTACTGCCGAAGGGGCTGTTGCCTGCCGGCTGGGAGATCGCCACGGTACAAAGTGAGTTCTTCGCCTTGCGCTGGGGCGCTTGGGGCAAGCTACTGTTCCTCGTCGTTGCAGCGGCTTTTCTGGGCGACACGTGGTTGTCCACAGCCGATGCGGTTGCGCGGGTGAACACCGACGTGGTCCGCACGGTCTTTCCGAGTGCACGTCGTAGAAGCGAAACCCGCTGGTACTACATTTTCTTTTCGATTCTGACGGCAATCACCTGCGCCACGATGCCGCTCGCTCAACCGGGTGCGCTCATCGTCTTGTCGGCGGTGATCGGCTTTTTCGGCACCGTGGTTTTTTCAATCGCGATCCTGATTCTCAACCACCGCGTCCTGCCGCGCTCATTGCCGGCCTTTGCGCGGCCATCGCGCGCCGCCGGGGCGATGCTGGCGGTGTCGTGTACGGCGTATTTGGCACTGGCAGCAGCGTATCTCTGGACGCTGATTCGGTAAGGCTCAGCCTGGCAAAAGAAGCTCTTGTTCCAAATCCCGTTGAAGCTCTTCAGGCGAAACAACGATGTTGTCCTCTTTGTGGGCAAGTACCGGAAATACGGCAACCTGAACCCCATCGCCTGCCATGCCTGGCAGCCATCGCTTGATCCAAACCGCCAGCTCAATCGGAGCTGCTCTGGTATTCGTCCAGTCGCCGGTCGCAAACACCTCGGCGTAACGTTTGTGCGACCAGACCGGCATCGCCCGATCACCTTCATCGTCATCCATGCTTACCCAGCCGCCCAGTGTCCGAAGACTCCACACCTCTTTCTGCTCTGCCGCCTGTCGTACGAAATGCGCGTAACGTTCTGCGCCCGGCAGTGCTGTGACGCTCTGGAACTCGTCGTCTGAAACTTCTTTTGGCATTCCAGTGGTCGATCTCATACTCGGCGTATCCCGCGGAATCCTCTCGCGGCGTAGTACGATTGCGCGCCGTTGTGATACACGAAAACCTTGCCGTAGCGTCTGTCGCAGAACAGGGAGCCCCCGAGGCCTCTCACGTCGGCGGGTGTTTTCACCCAGCTCGAAGTTTTTAAGTCGAACTCGCCCTGCTTCTGCAGATCGCGGTACTGTTCCTCGGTAAGAAGGTCGATGCCCATCGCGGCAGCCGTTTGCTCCACGCTGCTCTCCGGCTTATTCTCCTTCCGAGACTCAAGCGCATCACGGTCGAAGCACAGACTTCTGCGTCCTGCTGGGCTCTCTGCCGAGCAATCGCAGAACGTGAAACTACCCGTCGCCTTGTCCTGGCCGATGACATCCGGTTCACCGCCGGTCTCCTCCATCCCGCGCAGCGACTTCAGTGCCTCGGGATCAGCGTCGAGCCTGGCTTGCACCTTGTCCCAGGCGATCCCCTTGTGTCGATGCGGGTGCTTTTCAAAGCGAGCCTTCAGTGTCTCGAGCAGCTCTTTCCGTTCTTGCACTTTCATGGTTCCCCCGGCGTTTGGTGTACGGGCGTCGAATGCGGTTCGGATCCCCGTGGCGGGGCTTTCGGCGTATATGCGATTCAGGGTGAACACCTCGCGCGACTCACTGAAGGATCGGGGCCACCTGCGGTGAGCGCAATTTGTTCTTATACGCTGTTTCCAAGACGCGCCACGGTCGTGGCTTCGGTGGGAAGAATTTTCGGAGGATGGTCCAGTTCGCGGAGGTGTTCCCTGGCGCCGCCATAGCTGATTCCCCGCCAAGAGCCGCTCAAGCGACTCGCACCGCCTTACCCTCCGCTTCTTCCCATCGCGGGGGTTAGCGCCACCGCCTGCTGCCGAAAGGGGCGCCTCATCGGCCGAACCCTCAACCGCGGGCAACAACGCCTCCAGCGCTTCGATATGCACTGTCGATGCGTACGGCCTTGGCAACAAAGATGCGCAGCTGCAGCAATTCCGTCTCCTGTCGCAACGACGCGTGCGCCGCTCGCAGGTGATCAGCCTCGTGCTGAAACCGTACGACATGAGACTTACGACAGTTCGTTCGGTGTTTTGCCCAAGTCGCCACGTCCATTTGTGCAACTCCTGCGCAGATGATCCTCCCGCAGCACAGTAGTCCTTGGCCGTTTCCCCTCGCTTTCGCCATTCTCCGATGCGCTGGCTCCATGGCTGTGCTGCGTTTGTCATGCGCATAACTTTGTGCGGCTCAGGGGTCGTCCGCTAGACACGTCCGCCCTCGGCTATCCGTATGGAACATCAAGTTCCTGTGTGATAAGTTTGCGCTCATGGCGCCCAACGACCAGCCTCTTCAGAGTCGCCCCGAAGCGACTGCGTTCACCGTGAGGGAGCTGCTGGCGCGGGTCCGGGCCGGGAAGGTGCGGGTGCCTGAGTTCCAGCGGCCGCTTCGCTGGGGAGCTCGCCAGAATCGAGATCTACTCGACAGCATTTGGCGGGGCTATCCGATCGAGGAGCGGCGCTCGATTCACCTTGCCCGCGCAAAGGGGAGACGATCTGTGGATCATCAAGATCCCTCAGGCTGATATGCCGCTTCTTCCCCAGATAGAATGCGTGACGATGCAGTGGGCCCGTGCAGCGGGGCTGACGGTCCCCGATTGTGAGATCGTTGCGGCAAGTCAGTTGGTTGGAATGGACGCCTTCGTACGCCAGGGCGTTGCGGATGTGTTTGCGATTCGTCGCTACGATCGATCCGCTGACGGCATCCGGACGCACCAGGAGGATTTCGCACAGGTTCTGAACCTGATGCCTCGACACAAATATGGCGACAGCGGTCCCCTGAGGGCGAGCTTGGTCGGTGTGGGGCGAATTATTCGCGACGCTGCGGCAGACGGGGCAGTTGAAGATTTTCTGAGCCGGGTGGCATTTGTCATTGCCAGTGGAAATACCGATGCTCACCTAAAAAACTGGAGCTTCGTCTATCACGGCAATGACGTGATCCCTTCGATGGCCCCTCAAGAGGCTCGCCTTGCCCCGTCCAGATGCGGCTCTTCAGACAATTCTTGAAGCCATCTCGCAATTCCGTTCCGTGTGGAGCGGCGTGGCAGCGGACGCACCGGACATCCTAAAAAGCGCCCTTCGCGAGCACTGGCGGCGCACCCCAATTCTTGCGGAGCTTGAAAGCGACTTGCCCTGGTGACGTTGCCCTTTCTCTCAACCTCCGCCGCCTGCGCGACGAAAAAGGTATTAACCAGCTCCTGTCTCGGAGACCAGCGGGCCAAATGATTCCACGATGTTAGGACCTGTGGGCGCGGCGGGGCTCGAACCCACTACCCCCGGCTTCGGAGGCCGGTACTCTATCCAGATGAGCTACGCGCCCTTTTCGATGGCAGAGTAGACGTTTACCGCGTGTGAAACCTCGGCGCAAGGCGGCAGCAGGTTTCTCGCACAACGCTTTCCCACTTTTTCCCCCTCGATTGTTGAATCCATGGTCCTGAAGTACTTGCGTGCAATTATGTGCCTTGCGTCAACATTCTCGGTTTCGTCTTCTGCGCTTCTCGCCGGTTGCGGGGATGGCGTGTTTACGACGGTTCAAGGAGAAAGCAGCGCCCGCGATGACGCCGCTTTCGACGCCGCCACCGCCATCGATGCACCCATGCTCGACGATGCCGGGATGCCTTTTGCAACCAACGATGTGACCCCCTTAAACGGCGGTTGCGTCTCGCTGCCTCGCGTAACTGTTTGTATTCCCTCTGGGGCTGTCGTCCAGCGCGCGACGATGTCGTTGCGCGCCTTCCAAAACGAAAACATCGAAGCCGCCTCGGACACCACCGCACCTGGGATGTACGTGCTTCGCGTCGAGATCGAGCCCAAGCTTTTGAGGATGGGAACCGAGTATTTCCCTTGTGTTGCGTTTGACTACAATGGTTTCGACACCAGCGACGTGGTCGGCGCACAGTATTTTGATCGACAGGGATCCCGAGGATGGGAGCCTCTTTTGTCACACGCTTGTTCTCCGATGACCGACAAAGTTGTCGGCGCCATCGCCGAGGCGAACGAACGACTCACATCAGGCATCATCATCACGGCGGCACAGAGTTGCAACACGGGATCGGACTGCAAAACCAATTACTGCTCGGCAAAAGTATGTCAGTAAAATCGGCGATAGCAGAACCAAGAGCTGGATGGCTGGGCACGGTGGCCATGAACCCCGTGCCTCGTGAACGGGGCCCTGGTGGGGCGCCCGGCGCCGTCGAGCGCGATTCCACGCTGGATGAGGCCAGCCTCAGCGACATCTACCGTCGCTATGCTCCCGCGATTTACGCCCATTGCAAACGCCTGCTTGGATCCTCCGCCGCCGGGCGCGATGCAACGCAAGAGGCTTTTGTTCGCGTGCTCACCCGCGGACCGGGACAGCTCAAGGGTGAAGATGCCCTTCGTTATGTGTATCGCGTTGCAACCAACGTTTGTTTGAATCAGCT
>JAWXBF010000319.1:0-7416 GCA_034439895.1 Deltaproteobacteria bacterium | reverse complement strand
TTCAAGAACTATTTCACCGATTCGAATCGGGCCGAGACCGCTATCAACCGGGTGCTGGCCGAAGGCATGGTCACCAACTACGAACTCACCGCGCGCGCGCGTAACGGCAAGCAGACCACGGTGTCTTATAACGCAACGACCTTTCACGATCGCGACCGGCGGTTGCAGGGCGTGTTCGCCGCCGCGCGTGACATAACGGAGCTGAAACGCTACGAACAAACGCTGCACCAGAAGAACGTCGAGCTGGAAGCCTCGAGCCGGATGAAATCGGAATTTCTCGCCAATATGTCGCACGAGTTGCGCACGCCGCTCAACGCGATCATCGGATTTTCGGAAGTGCTCAGGGACGGCCTGATGGGCGAGATGACCGAAAAACAGCGCGGGTTCATCGGCGATATCTTCAGCAGCGGCAACCATCTGCTGTCATTGATCAACGACATTCTCGACCTATCCAAGGTGGAAGCCGGCACGATGATGCTCGACCTCGAGTCGGTGCAGGTGTCTTCGTTGTTCGAGAACAGCCTGTCGATCATCAGGGAGAAGGCCGCGGCCCGCCACATCCGGCTGGGTTTTGATGCGGCCGAGACGTTGGGTTCTTTTCAAGGTGACGCGCGCAAGGTCAAGCAGATTGCGTACAACCTGCTCTCCAACGCGGTCAAATTCACCAGCGAGGGCGGCGAGGTGAGCCTGCGCGTCGGCCGCGTCCCGCGCGCCGAAGTGGGCCGGCTGGCCGATTCCGGAGTGGGACGAACGTTTCCGCTGGCCGACAACCCGTTCGCGGAATTTCTCAAGATCAGCGTGACCGATACCGGGATTGGCATCTCGCGCGAAGGCCTTGAGCATCTTTTTAAACCATTCAGCCAGATCGATGGCGGACTGGCACGGCGCTACGAAGGCACGGGCCTCGGGTTGGCGATGGTCAAACTTCTGGCCGAGTTGCACGGCGGCACGGTGGCGGTGGAAAGCGAAGTGGGCACCGGCTCGTGCTTCACCGTCTGGCTGCCGTTCCGGGATCCGGAAGAAGGCGTGCTCACGTCGGTCAAAGCGCCGACCGCGCCCTTCATCGCCACACGCGCGGGGGAGCGCACCGCGCTGGTGGTGGAAGACGATTTCAAATCGGCGGATCTTATCCGGGTGCAGCTCGAAGCCGAGGGCTTCAAGGTGCTGCACGCCTCCTCCGCCGAGGCGGCGCTGGCGCTGGCGGTGCAGCAGCCCTTGTCGTTGATCACCCTTGATATCATGCTGCCCAACATGGATGGGTGGGAGCTGATCAGCCGCTTCAAGCAGATGCCGACGCTCGCCCGGGTTCCGATGGTGATCATCTCGATCGTCGCGGAGCGCAACAAGGGCTTCGCGCTCGGTGCGGCGGCGGTGATGCAGAAACCTATTTCCAGACAGGAATTATATGAATCCCTGGTCGACCTTACCCTGGTGCCTGTCGCGCCGGGGAAAGCCCTCAACGTGCTCGTGGTTGACGACGATCCCAAGGCCGTGGAGCTGATCGCCACCTATTTGCTGGGGGTGGCCAGTTCGGTGCGGCGCGCGTACGGCGGCCAAGAAGCCATCGATGCCATAACGCAGGAATTGCCAGACTTACTCGTACTCGATCTGATGATGCCGGGGATGAGCGGGTTCGATGTGGTGGAAGAGCTGCACACCCGGCCCGAAACCTCTGCCATTCCGATCCTGGTGGTGACCGCCATGAGCGTGGCCGCCGAGGACCGCAGCCGGCTCAACGGTTACATAACGGCAATCCTGGAAAAATCGACCTTTGACCGCGACCTCTTTGTCGCCGAAGTCCGGCGGGCCGTGTTGGTGAAGCAGGCGGTGGGCTGACATGGCAAAAGTGCTGATCATCGAAGACAACCCCACGAATCTGACACTGGCATTGTTCTTGTTGCAGACGGCGGGCCATACCGTGTGTAGCGCCATCGATGCGGAGCAGGGTTTGATGTTGGCCCACGAGGAGCAACCCGATCTGATCCTGATGGACATCCAGCTTCCCGGCATGGATGGCCTGCAAGCCACCAAGTTGCTCAAGCAAGACCCGGGCACCTGCGCCATTCCGGTCATCGCGCTGACCGCCCTGGCGATGAAGGGCGACGAGGCGCGCATCAGAGCCGCAGGGTGCGACGGTTACATCGCCAAGCCGATGCGTTACCAGGAGTTCCTGAGCACGGTTGCGGCGCATATCGCGGCGCGAGCCAGCAACCCCGCCCCGGCTAGCACGGTTCCGGCAGTCGGCTGACGGCGCTTGGACTCAAGTAGCTTTCGGGCCAACGATGACAACGGGTTTGGTTGCTTCGCGGATGATCGCGTCGGCGACGGAGCCCAATACAGTGCGTGCAACACCGCTGCGGCCATGCGACGACAGTACGATTGCGTCGGGCCGGATTCGTTCGGCCGCTTGCAAAATAGACTCCTTTGCAGAGTCGGATCTTACAACCGTAATACGGGTGTGGATCCCGCGCAACTCGGCTTCGAGGGGAACCAGCCCCCGAAGTCGCGCCGTCAATTCGGCCTCAAGGTCGACGGTCAGTCCGCCCTCTTTGATGGGCACATCGACGACGTGCAAGATCTCAACGCGTCCTCCACCGCCACGGACCAGTTGATATGCGTGTCGTACGGATCGGTTGCCCACCTCTGACAGATCGGTCGCAACCAGAACGCGGCCCAATCGCGGAATGCCGGTGTCCACCACCACTTCGGCTGCGGGTACCGTGGGGATGCACATCACCGGCACGGTGGCGGAGCGCAGCGTTTGGGCCCCATTGCGCGAACCAAGGTGTTTTCCGCCTCGGACACCGAGTACCAGCAGATGTGCCGAATCGGTCGCACCTTCCCAGGCAATGAGATCGGATCCCTTGCCCCAATAAGGACGCAGCACAAGCGAGGTCGTTCCGTTGCCCGGCAGCACGGTGTGGGGCAATAGATCGCGGCGCAGGACGCTGAGAAGTTCCGGATCGTCACCGTGATCGTCGAACGGACCCTCGATGCCCAGACGTTGGTGTTCTGCTGCCGAATCGAAGACGTGAACAAACGTCACGTTGCAATCGACGCGTTGGCGCAGTGCTTTGCACCAGTTGACGACCGCGTCGCCCTGCGCACCTGCGGAAAGCGCCGCCACGATTTCCAGCGCGTCGGTGTTGGCGCGATCCGCGAGTCCTTCAAGCGCGTCTTGCGGTACAACCAGTACGGGAATCTTCGAGTGCCCGACGACACGCTCCGCGGTGCTGCCAAGAAAGAAATGTGCGGCGCCACTGCGTCCGTGCGTACCCAACACCAACATCGACGCGGATGTCACGCTCGCGTAGTCCGGCAGTTCGGTGTCGGCATTGCCAATCAAAACCTTGGTCGTGACCGTTCGGCCTTCCGGATCGATGGTCTTGCGCAGCGTCTCGAGTTGTTTTTCGCCTGCAACAACCAATGCTGCCGAATACACGGCGAGGCCCTCGCCCAGTTCGTGCGGCAGACCCGGCGGCGGGTTCACCACGTGAACCAGTTCGAGTCCTGCGTCGAGGCGTTTGGCCCAATGCTGCGCGACCGCTGCTGCACGTAGCGAAATCTCCGAAAAGTCAACCGCTGCGAGAATCTTCATGCGGCGACGTCAGAGCAGGACTCGTGCCAAACCCTCTGCAGCACCGGATGGGTTGCATTTGGCCTACATAGGGATTCGAGAACGCGCAGACTTTGCCGAAATCGCGAAAACCCGCGCGCGGTCTGCGCCGACATTGTCCCGACGACCTGTGAAATCGCATCATGCTAGGCTGCGCCGATGGCCACCACTGCCGATCGACTCCGAAAGCTTGCAAGCAGGATCATGACGGATTTTGAAAGTCGTGCGAACGAAGAAGTTCTCGCGGCGCTAAAACTCGAGTCGCTCGCGCTCAGAAACTCGCTGCCGGAGCTCCTCACCCAACTTGCGGACGCGTTGTCCACCCGGATCGACCGCACCGCCGCTCGAATACACGCCGACCGTAAGGACAGTTTACGAATCGGTCAGAAACATGGGAAAGACCGCGCCGACAGCGAGCACTACACGATGGATCAGATGATCTCCGAGTATCACATTCTCCGGCAGGTCATCTGCGACGCATTGGAAGAGGAAGCGCCGCTGACTCCGGTCGAGCGAGAGGTGATCGTCTGCGCCGTCGAACAGGCGGTGAACGATGCTGCGACCCAATTCAGTGAAACGTTGCGCCTCATTCAGGAGCGTCTGGCCGCGACCCTGACGCACGATCTTCGCGGGCCGATCACCGTTGCGAAGATGAATGCCCAGATGATCATGAAACGGGTGAGTGACGTCGATCCGACAACGGTCGCGTCGGCGAATCGAATCGTGAACAACATGGATCGCCTCGATTCGATGACCCATGATCTCCTGGATGCGAGCATGGTGCGAGCGGGTGAACGCCTGCCGTTAAATTTAGAGGCATGCGATCTGAATGAGATCACGAAGGAAATCGTCGACGAGTTTAACGTGATCTACGGAGATCGATTCGTTATGGACTCCGACGGGCCAGCTCAGGGATTTTGGAGTAAGTCGGCCCTCCGCCGAGCGGTGGAAAACCTGGCGACCAATGCCGAAAAATACAGCACGCCGCGATCCCCGATCACCCTGTCGGTGAAAACGATGTCCGCGAGCGTTTCGGTCGCCGTCCATAACGAGGGGAAGGCAATCCCGAAGGAAAATCAGCCCCAACTTTTTGAACGTTTTCGCCGAGCGCGTGGGTCGGAGACAAGAACGGGATGGGGCTTGGGGCTGACCGTCGTCAAGGGCGTGGTCGATAGCCACGGCGGAAAAGTCGGGATTGAAAGCGCCGAAGGCAAAGGTACGACATTTAGTTTCGAACTCCCCATGGACGCGCGTTCCGCTCCGCCGACGAACCCTTCCGAGTAACTTGGTCTCTAACGCTAGAGATTACTTCATTCTCGTGCGCTTGATATCTGCGCAATTACGGCCAAAACAGCTTCGATCCGGAGCGAAATCTGTTGTCGTCGACGATTAGGATTCGCAGCTCTGTGGCCCCACATGTGGTTGGGCGAACGGCTCCAAGGGCGCCGCAGCGGGAACCTCCGCGTTGGCCATGCGAGGGAGACATACGCGGAATGCCGAACCCAGATTCTCGCCCGCACTATGTGCGGAGATCGTGCCTCCATGCAGGAGAACAAGCTGGCGAGCCAAAGTCAGACCGATACCCAAACCTCCCTGTGAACGGCCCAACGAGCGTTCCGCTTGGTGAAACAGGTCAAAAACCCGTTCGACTAGTTCCGGCGACAAACCTATTCCCGTATCAGTAACGCAGATCTCGATCGCATCGGGGCGAAGTTCGACGGTCAGTGATACCTTTCCTTCGGGCGGGGTGTACTTCGCTGCGTTGACCAACAGATTCACGAGCACTTGTTCAAGACGCAGGGGATCGCCCATCAACTGTGCTGCGGTTTCAGGCAGCACCACGGTGAAGGAATGGCGACGTTCCTCCATATGGCCGCGCACGGCCTCGACGGCATGGGAAACCAGCGCCGCCAGATCAATGGGCTCGTGGCGAAGATCAACACGACCTTGCGTGATGCGCGAGACGTCCAAGAGATCATCCACGAGCCGCGTTAGCTTCTCCGTCTGCCGTTCGATGATGCCAACGTGTCGCAAGGATGCATCATTCGCCCCGCCGGACCGAAGCAGCTTGACCGCCAGCGCGATACCCGCCAAGGGATTGCGCAGCTCGTGCCCCAGCATGGCAAGGAACTCGTTCTTTCGACGATCGGCGTCGGCCAGCTCCAGCAGCCTTTCTCGAAGCTCTGATTCCAGTTGGCTCCGAACGGTAACGTCGCGGGTGGTGCAACGGGTATGGACGAGTTTGTCGTCCTGCCAAAGGGGGTTCGAGTACATGAGGACATGTTTCAATGCACCATCTTTGCATCGCAGGCGAACTGGATAGTCCCGGAGGGTGTCTCCCCGCAGCAGCTTTGCCAGCAGCGCGGCGGAATCCTCACCATCAGCGTGAAACTCCGTCACAAGGTGGCCTACGAATTGGCCAGAGCCATACCCAAACAGATCCAGTTCCGCCTTGTTCGCCCAAAGTATGACGCCCGTGGGCCCCAGTTTGTGCATGGGCTCAACAGCATTCTCGATAAAGTCTGAAAGCTCATGCTCGCGACGCGAGAGAACGCGCTCGAGTGACAACGCTTCAAAGTCCGCTGCCTCGCGTTGCAGTTGCAAGATGACGTGCAGTTGGTCATCCGGCAATGTCAACGTCAAAGGCACCCCCTTACCATAGGCCGCTGAATGCCCAACGCAAGGGGTATATGTGTGCCTGGCATCTCCGCGGACTTTCTTGGACCTCCCCCTATTCGATCTCTTCGCGGCGACGTATAACCACCCCATGACGATTCGATCCGCCAATTGGTGACCTCCACAATGCCGCATAGCCGCGACGGGGCTTTGAAGGCAGACGTTCTTCGTAGTGCTGATCCGGATGTGATCATCCTTGATCTCTTGATGCCCTCTCTCAGTGGCTTTGATGTCGTTGATGTCCTGCAAGCCGAACCCGCAACCGCACGCATTCCCGTGGTCTTACTTACTGCGAAGGACCTGACGGCTGCGGACCGCGCCAAACTCGACGGCCACGTCATGGCGATTCTTCAAAAGTCGGAGTGTCGCGGTGACAGCCTGAGAACCGAGATCCGGCGGGCTATGTCTCCAGGCCGAAGGGGTATCTGAAATGGGACGTATCCTTGTCATTGAAGACAACCCGGCCAACATGACCCTCGCCGTGTTTCTGCTTGAGTCTGCCGGTCATTCGGTGTTGGCCGCCACCGACGCCGAAGCGGGGCTGTTACTTGCACGTGAGCAGCACCCCGACTTGGTGCTGATGGACATCCAACTTCCTGGCATGGATGGGCTTGAGGCCACACGCTTGCTCAAGCAAGACCCCTTGACCAGTTCAATACCTGTGGTTGCACTGACCGCGCTTGCCATGAAGGGCGATGAGGCGCGGATCCGGGCGGCGGGATGCGACGATTATATCGCGAAACCCATGCGATACGAGGATTTTCTGACCACTGTCGCGGCTCACCTGGTTACGGCACCTTTGCCCCCTGCCTAGAGCAAACTACTGTCGCAGCGTCCGTTCGCTTTGCCGTTGCGCAACCGCGAATCTCCAGAACGGAATGAAGACAAAGCTTCTCGGGTTTCGCGCTTTGTCGTACGTTATTCAACGGGACGATGCTCTGTTTGGGAGCTGAAATTCCTATGCGGGCCCCAGGCATTTGTGCTTGCGACACCGCGCCGGTTCAGCGGACATTGTGCCGCATGCACGCGGATCCATTTGCCGAACTGAAGAAGCGCCATCGCCGATCCGATCGGTCAATTCTCGTCGCCATCATGTTGCTGGTGGGTCTTGCACCACCTTCAGC
>JAWXBF010000318.1:0-6158 GCA_034439895.1 Deltaproteobacteria bacterium | reverse complement strand
GACGCACCGCGCCGGCAATCCGTCGCGGCCGCCGCGGCCGGCTTCCTGGTAATATTGCTCGATCGTGCCGGCGAAGTTGTAGTGGATGACGAAGCAGCCGGCCTAGCCCGTTGGCTTAAGCGCGACGGCGACGAGCCGCCAGTCCGGCCATTGCCAGGCCGATAGCCCCGAAGGCCGTCGGTTCCGGCACCGAGCTGCGCGGGAGGTCAACTGCACTCAGACCGAAGTTCGACGCCAATGCGGTGAAATCGTCAAGGTTGACCAAGCCATCGTAGTTGAAATCACCGGTGGCCCAGCGTTGGCTCGGCAGACCGAAGAACGCTGCCAAAGTGGTGAAATCGTCCAGTGTGACGTTGCCGCTCAGGTTGGCATCGCCGGTAAGTGTGTAGCGAAGGAGGACGGTCGTGCCATCGATCGGGACGCCGAAGAAGTCCGAGCCGAAACCAGTATCACCGACTTCGCCGATACCAATGGCGAACTTGCCCGGTGCGGCGGCGGCAGCGGATGAACTGGTAATTCCGGTGCCGTTCCAAGCACCAGCGCCTCGACCCGATGTGATCAGGTCTTCTAGTCCGTCGAGCGGGCTAATGCCCGTGTAATCGACGGCCAATGCTTGGTTCGAGAGGTCTAAAGTAGTCCCGGCTAACACGGCCAAATTGCGAACCGCACTGACTTTCGCCGGGTCGTTGTTGAGAGCACCCGATGTCACGCGAAGTGTTCCCGCAGAGACCTGTACCGAAGCCAGCGAACTTACCCCGGGAGCAACCAACGTCACGGTCCCGTCGTTTCCGTCAACATCATCACCGGTGAGGTTAAAGATGTTGGTGTCCGACAATGCTCGCACAGCCACAGTGCCCGTGCCGACCTTTGTCAACGTGGCGCTACTTGCCGCAACAGTGAAAGCGCCGCCGGTCGTCGGCGTCGGGCCCTGACCCGTATAGTCGGCCAAGAATCCGCCGACTGTAAGCGTGGCCCCAGCGTCGGCACCAATCGAACTGCTGGTAATCAAGTTTACATTGCCGCCAAAGGTGTTAGCTCCTGACAAGCTGAAGAGTGCACCCGAAGCCACAACACCCGTCAAATCGGAAAGGCTTGCGGTTCCAGAACCGGTACCAGAACCGTTCAGGTAACCGCTGCTGGTCCGAAGGAAGGCGTTGCGGCCGGAAGCGGTCGAGATGTTGCCACTGAGGCCCACCGCCGAACCATTGCTTTCGACCTGCACGCCGGCTTCGCCCAATGCGTTGTTGCTGGCAAGCACGAGCAAACCGCCCGGTACATCAAAGGTCGGCGCTGCATCAGCAACAAAACCTCGAATACCCACGAAAATCCGCGAATCCATTGAGTTATTGCCGCTGATCGTCATCGTTCCAGAACTGAACGTGTTAGAGCCCGCGACAGGCGCCGTAAAGTTGAACGCGACATTCTGCGCAAGTTTGCGGAAAGAGCCATTGCTCAGCACACCTGGAATGCTGAGATTTCCGCTGGCAGGAACGATGGTCGGCCTGCTTACACCACCCACGGCACCGAAATCGATGCCACCGGTGATCGACAAATTGCCATCAAACCGAAGGTCGTCTTGGTTGGTAGTTCCTTCTGTCGGATCAACGACGAACGTATTCGGAAGCACGACGGCCGCATCGGCAACGGTGTTAACGGTTCCTGCGGTGTCCTTAATGGCTCGGAAGGTGCCACCGGAGGAGTAAACCGGACCCGTCCCGAATGGTGTAACGCCGCCCGCTTCGTAAGTTACCGACAGCAAGGCCGTGTTTGCGGCAGCAGCTACATTGGCCTGAATTCCGCCGGTGAATGTGTTGCCAAGCGCGGAGAATATACGGGTCCGCTGTCCGGGCGAACCTGCATCCTGAAGAGCACCAGGACCAGTAATTTGACCGGAATAAGTCACCAATGACCCACCGACCGTGAGTAAGGGGGTCTGTGGCGAAGTTAGTTCGATGTTGCCGTAAAACTCGGTGCTGCTGGCCGCGTTGAAACCGCCAACCTGCGGAGACGAAGAGCCGCCGCTGCTTACAATCTTGAGGTCGCGTCCAAAACGAACGGCTGTGCCCGACTCGTTAATGAGGCGGGTTGCATTCGAGCCTCCGCCCGAAACATTTGCAGCCGCTGACACTAATTCGACTGCGGAGGTGCTGAGGCCGAACGGGTTAGCACCCGTATCGCCGGGCTTGTTGCTAGGAATATTCTGAGCAATAAAAACACGACCCTGATTGAAGCGAGTAGTGCCGGTATACGTGTTGGCGCCGCTTAGGTGTAGGTGGGCGGGACCAACTTTGGTCAATCCACCGGTTCCACTAATCACGCCCGAGATATTCAGCCCGTTGGTGATCGTCGCCGGTAGCACACTTGCGGGAGGAGCCACGTTGTCGCTAGCAGCGATTAACAATAATTCATTGGCACCGGCCGTAAGGCCCGAACTGATAACCGAACTCTGTACAGTGTTGAGCACGGCACCGCTGGTCACAGTGATCGCGCCGGCAGAAATGGTAGGTGCCGCGCCAGTAGCGCTGTTGGTAGGGCTACCGATTCGCAGGGCGTTAGCGGTTACGTTACCGACTGCTACCGAAGCGTTGATATTCACATTGTCGCTGGCAGCACCAAAAGACGAAGCATACTCGGCGGTCGCTGTTCCGAGATCGCTGAGCTTTAGCGGCCGAAGGCTCCCGCCGGCATCCACTGCGGCAAACGACGCCGAGCCGCCGCCGGTCTGGGTATTTGCGGTAACAGAATTACTCTGCAGGCCAAATACGAACGGGATAATACTCTGAGAGGTAGTATTGATCGCGCCGCCACCACCGACGGCCAAGGTCGAACTGTTTGTTACGTTGAACTTCGGGCCCGTGCCGCCGATGTTTGTTCCACGAAGGAAAATAACTCCACCGTTCTCTCGTGCGAGTGCGGTGGTAAGCGCTGTGGTAGCAGCCGTCGAAGTGTATGTGACTGCCGTGTAGCCGCCCGTGACCAACGTTCCAACGGCTTCTGTGTTGGCTACACGTATATCGCCGGCTACGGAACGAACGACACCGGCGTCATTTAGGCGGTTGTTCGAACCGGCGTCGAGCCGAATAACGCCACCATAATTGTTAAGCGTGCCGGACGACGCAAAGGCACCGCTGCCGTTTAGGAGCATCGTACCGGTGTTGATATTAATCTCGCCGGTATGGGTATTGGCGGCGGAGTACTGATAGGTGCCTCCGTAACCGCGCGTACTTTGGTTGAACGCCCCGGCACCAGAAATTACTCCGTTGAAAGTCGGTCCAGTTGATGCACCAAACTGTACAGTGCCACCGCCAGCGCCGACTCTAAATTCCTTGCTGAACTGCGGATTGGCAAAGGTTGGCACGGTAAGCCCACTGAAGCCGCGAAGTGTTCCGCCATTAAATACAACCGAACCACTGCCCAAGGCGAGTTCGTTGACGACGGGTTGTCCGGCCGGGTCTGCGACTGAAGAACCTAATTCTGCCATCGTCACAATGGCACCACCGGTGATAGTCAAGCCTCCGCCAAACGTGTTATTTCCTGCAAGAATGAGCGGCGAGATCAGGCCCCCCGATCCATCTACAACGACCGGGCCGCTGCCGATCAAGTTCGCCTGCAGGGTCTGACCGAAGAAGACGTAACCAGGATTCTGAAAACCGGCAGCAATCGGTTCCGGGAAGTAGTTGCTCGGCCGGATCGTCAGCCCGCCCACAGCGGTCGTGATGTTACGCACGGGATTCGCGACAAGCGTTGGCTGAATATCAACGCCGCGCGAGTTCGTCAGGTTCAGTTCGCTGAGGCTGATATCGACGTCTAGGAAGATGACGTTGTCACCTAAGCGTTCCGTGTCCGCGACAAGGCCCGGGCGACCAATCGTTGCAATTCCGCCTCCGGTGGGGAACGCTCCACTCGACCAGTTCGCATTGTCTGACCAGATTTCAAACCCTTGAGGGTCAGTACCCGGGAGTGCACTAGGAGCGGCGAAAACAATAAACGAGTCCTGACCCCCGCCGCCTCCTTGCCAGACGGCGCCAACGCCCTCAGGTCCCCCGGCGAGCGAGGAGCCCGGATTGGCCTGGCCGCCGACGTATCGATAAGTACCGGAAAGATCTAGCGGGCGTTTGACGACACCGCGATCATAAAAAAGTTCTTGGTCGGCGGCGTTGCCAGCAGCCCATATGGTGGTGGGGGCGGCAGCGACGGATGCTGCGATAAGTGCTGTAGCACGAAGACGCGAACGATGCATTTCAAACCTCCTGAGGATTAAACGAGCCGGGCTAATCGCCCAGTGAAACAAGATGTAACAAACGCACAAAAAGTGAGAAAATCGGCTAGGTTGCGTTCTCTTATATTGAGCACATTCACCGAAAGGGCGCGTTTACACCTTATTACGGATGAGGCGCCCATTTCACACTCTTTCAATATAACACGCGCTGGTTGGGAATCAACTGAAAAATAATCTTCCATCAACACAAACGCCTGTCTTTGGGTAATTTTCCCGGTTTCGGGTGAAAGAGTTGCGATATGGTCTATACCCGTGTCGGGGAAAAAAACTCAAAAAGGTAATAGCAGGTGTTGCCAGGGTCCAGAAAAAGCAGCGCCCCAGCCAAAGGTGCCGGGGCGTTGCTGGTAAAAGTCGATTAGCAACCATTCTAACTCGCCGGCGTAAATCCGGACGGAGCGCTTGGACGAAGCAAGCGCCGGATCAATTCGCCCGAAATCGGCGGACTATTGAGATCGTTGCGGTCACTTCGTTTAGGGATGGTCATCGTACGCACCGAACCGTCACCCATTAAAAAGTTTGCGGCCACTCCTCGACGGTGGCGCCATCGAATGTTGCCTTCCGATCCAGGAGCCCCGGCATCCGTGTTCGGCCCCTGCGGTACGATTCCATCATCCGAAATTTCCTCGTTACCGGCTCCAGCGGGAGCTTGGCCACGGAAATAACGGAACTGAATACTTTGCGTACTCAAAGCGCCGCCAGCAATGGATACGCCATGGTTCCCACGGTCTACGTTGAAACCCATGACGTATTGAGTGTTGTAGTTGGGAGGAATTTCCGTCGCGTCCCAAAGGACGACATTGTCGGCTTTCACTTGGCCGGTTTTACCCGGTTGCAGCAGCGCCTGCTTGGGGTTAGTCGGCGCAACGCTCGATCGCTCATATGGCCACCCTGGCATAATAAGTTGATTTGATGCGAAATCGCAACCGGCATCTCTTCGAATGCCGGTCGGACAGTTAAACGCTGCCATAAATCGGTCTGAAGCGAAATCGACGAAGTTATCATGGTTAGCAAATTTACCATTTTTCATGTACTTCCGGATCACGCTCCACCACACGAAGACCCCTTTATCAGTGTTTGAAGATCCTCCGTCGCCTACGGAGCTAGGTCCACCGCCCACCACGTTTCGGAGGAACAGCGAGTAAGGGTATGCACCTTTGTACTCGACCTGATAAGCCACCATCAGTTGGCCAAGGCTGCGCATATTGGCCAGGCAGGCGGTGGTATTTGCCTGGTCTTTTGCTCGTGAGATAGCGGGGAGCAGAATTGCAATTAGAATTGCAATGATACCAATGACCACCAAAAGTTCGACTAAAGTAAATGCAAATCGGTTGCGGTTACGTTGCTCCACGGTGAAGCCTCCTAAATATCGCGGCGTTTTTGCCGCGTTGGAATTTTAGAGAGTTGCCCGCGTATTGTGGACGGGCTTACTCAGAACACGCAATACGGTGTTCTCCATTCTTCAGCATAAACTGGGTTTCCTATGTTGTCAATCGTAATCTGATCGGACTGCAACCTTTTATGAACCTCGCGCACACACTCACTTTCAGTGTAGTTGGCATCGTTGTTAGCCGAAGAAGAGCATGATGAACTCTCCCGCAGAGGCGTTTCTGCACGAGGCCGTCGAGCGCGGGTCGGCGATGGTGCTTACGCTGCCTTCGGGGGGGATGCTTCGGCATTACAAATCAAGATTCCTGGGATCGGACGCCCTGGGTATTTGGGTCGAAGCCGACATCGGCGAAATTCCGTTGTTAAACGCGTTGATCGCAGCAGGCACGCCGGTGGGGGTGTCGTGCAAACTTGGTCCGGAAAAGCTGAAGTTTGTTGCGCCGATTGTGCGGCTGGATGCGGCGTTGGTCATCTCGGCGGCGAGCTGCGTCTT
>JAWXBF010000317.1:0-26975 GCA_034439895.1 Deltaproteobacteria bacterium | reverse complement strand
GAAAGATGGACGATGTTGCGCCGGAGCCTCACCTTTTCAAGACCTTTTCGCCCGACATGCGCGCAGCCTTTCGAAAGGAGACGGCCATGTTGTTCGAATCGATCATGCGCGAGGATCGCAGCATTCTCGAATTCTTGACGGCCGACTATACGTTCGTGAATGAACTCTTGGCGAATCACTACGGCATGACGGGTATCAAGGGTCCCGAGTTCCGTCGCGTGAGTTTGGAAGGCTTGCCGCGCAGAGGTGTGTTGACCCATGCGAGCACCTTGACCATCACATCGCGTTCGACCCGTACGTCGCCCGTGATGCGCGGCAAATGGGTCCTCGAAACACTTTTGAATACACCGCCGCCACCCGCGCCGCCGGATGTCCCGGCACTTCCCGGAGACGACGACAATGCGAATCGGTTTTCGGCTGTCGGAACCCTGCGTCAGCGACTTTCTGTGCACCGCGAAAATCCACTGTGCGCTTCCTGTCACGCCCGCATGGATCCCGTCGGATTTGGGCTTGAGAATTTTGATGCGATCGGCGGCTATCGTGAACTCGATAACAAGATGCCCGTCGATGCGTCGGGCGTACTGGTGACGGGCGAGACCTTCAATGGACCGATTGAACTCGCACGCATTTTGTCCGAGCAGAAGCGCGATCTTTTTGTGCGTGCGTTTACGAGCAAGCTCTTGACCTATGCACTTGGCCGTGAACTTTCCTCGGCTGATAGGTGCGCCGTGGAAGCAATCATCGCGCGCGCAACGAAAAATAACTTCCGGTTTTCTGCCTTCGTGGATGGCGTCGTGGAGAGTGTTCCGTTCATCTACACAAACAAGGAAGGGTCGAAGTCGCGGCTGTTGGTTTCCGATCAGGCGAAATGATCCATGAAATTTATCACGAACAAAACACTCGATCGCCGAACCCTGTTGCGTGGTGCCGGCACGGCCATTGCGCTACCGTTTCTTGATGCGATGGTGCCGGCCCGCGTTCGCGCCGCCGAGCGCAGCGCACCACTACGTGCTGCGTTTATCTACGTTCCCAACGGCATGATCATGCCACTTTGGACGCCAAGCGGGGAGGGCAAGTCGTTCGAGCTTTCACCGACGTTGGCGCCTCTGTCGGATTTGAAGGACGACATTGCGGTTGTGAGCGGATTGAACCACCATCTCGGTGACCCGCTTGGTGATGGTCCTGGCGATCACGCTCGGGCGCAGGGAAACTATCTGACCGGTGCCCGCCCGCTCAAGAACGCGACCTTTGCGCGGGTTGGGATATCAATCGATCAACGAATCGCCCAGGCCATCGGAGATCGGACACGACTTCCCTCGATGGAACTCACCTGTGATCGGGGCCTGTCCGCTGGCTCGTGCGATAGCGGATACAATTGTTCGTACCAATCCACGATCTCCTGGCGTTCAGAAACCGTACCACAGCCTGCCGAGGTCGATCCGCGTCGGGTTTTTGATCGGCTTTTTGCGAATGACGGTCACTCGGCGGCGCGGACCGCCAGGCAACACCGCCGCGATCGCAGTGTGCTCGATTTTGTTGTGGCAGATTCGCACCGGTTGGCCAACGATCTGTCGGCGCCGGATCGAATGAAACTCGATGAATACCTGTCGGCCGTTCGCGCCGTGGAACATCAAATCGTGCAAAGCGGCAAGTTCAGTGTCCCCGCTGTTCCGAACGGCTCGCGCAAACCTGCCACCTATCCCGATAACTTTGCCGCGCATATTCAGTTGATGGGCGAGCTCATGTGCCTCGCATTTCAAAGTGACAGTACCCGTGTCGCCTCGTTTGTGTTTGGCCGCGAAGCCAGTGAAAGAACCTACGCAAGCCAGGGTGGAAACGAGGGTCATCACGGCATTTCGCACCATCAAAACAACCCCGCCAAGATCGAAGTACTGGGACGAATCGATCATTTTCACGCGGAGCAGCTGGGCCATTTGCTTCGCCGGATGAAATCGATTCGCGAGGGCGACGGTACGCTGCTTGATTCCGTGATGTTGACTTACGGTAGTGGTTTGTCCGATGGCAACCGTCATCGTCACGATAATCTACCGACCCTTGTCGCGGGTCGGGCCGGGGGACGTATCGGCACGGGTCGCCACGTGAAAATTGAGGACAGGCTGCCGATGAGCAACCTTTGGCTAACCGTACTACACAATCTGGGCGTCAAGGACGACAAATTTGGCGACAGCACCGGGACGCTGACGCAGCTCGCGGGGTAGTCGCCGGTCGCCTCGCCATTTCGGGGTTGGCTACTTTGCGGCCAACAAGGGACTGTCCACGGCCACGCCCATCGTGTGGTAGCCCTTGTCCACGTAAAGCGTGGTCCCGGTGATACCGGTTCCAAGTGGGCTTGCGAGGAAGGCCGCCGCCGCGCCGACTTCGAGTGCCGTGATGCTCTCGGGCAGGGGCGAATTGGCCTTGCAGTAGTCGATCATGCGGCCGATGAATCCGATGGCACTTGCGGCGCGTGAGGCCCAGGGTCCAGCCGAAATGACGTTGACGCGTACGCCGTATTTGCGGCCTGCTTCAAAGGCCAGAACACGCGTATCACTTTCGAGCGCTGCTTTGGCAGACGACATGCCACCTCCGTACCCGGGGATGACGCGCTCGGAAGCCATGTAGGAAAGCGCCAGAAAATTTCCACCCGGTCGCATCAGGGGCCCGAATCGTTGCACCATCGACGCGTAGGAGTACGCACTCACGCCGACCGCACCGAGATAGCCTTTGCGGCTGGTTTCGAGCAGCGGCTTTTTCACTTCCGATCCGTTGGCAAGGCTATGAACCACGATGTCGAGGCACCCTTCGCCGAAGTCAGTCTTCATGCGATCGGCGAGTCCCTGGATCGTGAAGTCGGCGTGATCGCGATAGCGCTTGGATTCGCGTAACTCGGATGGGGCGTCTTCGAGCACATCAAAGTCGGCGTCGAGGGGGTAGATGCGCTCGAACATCATCTTGTTCCCGTCGGACAACACGAGCGATTCGTCCATCTTGCCGCGTTCAAGGAACGTCTTGAAGATGCCGAGAGCCGGCGGCCACGTACCAAGACAAACCGATGCGCCGGCCTCGGCGAGCGATTTCGCAATGGCGAATCCGAATCCGCCGTCGTCGGCGACACCGGCCACGAGGGCCCGTTTGCCAGTCAGATCGATCTTCAACATGGGCGGCATCTTCGCGCCCGGCGCGCCCAAGTCAAGGGGCGATGCGAAACGGGGTGGCGGCGGTCATTGGGGAAGCTGCCCGTTCTTTTTTGGTGGCCAAAGTAACTGTCCGCCAGCGACGGAACCGTTGACCATTCCGATGACAAGCGCGTAGAGCAAGATCATCCGGTGCATGCCGAGCAACGCCAGAATGACCCACGCTGCCAGAAAGAAATCTCGGCGTCCCGCAGCCATCACAATGGCACGAGCACCGGTCGCTTTGCCGCCGCCGCTCGCGTAGATCTCTTTCATGTTCTTGCCTCCGTTGAACCACCAACGGACCTTGAGAACCTCGCCGCCTTCTCCTTGTCGCAACAACTCGCGGTAGGCGATGGCGTTGTAGAACATCAGAAAAAGTGTCGCCGCAAATCCCACCGCGCCCACCCGTCCAGAGCCGGTGTACCCGCTCACCCCAATCGCAAGACACGTGAACAGAATGATGTTGAGTGCATCGTCAACGATGGTGTCCAGCCATTCACCACTGGCGCTTTGCTGAAACCTCACGCGGGCTAGTTCGCCGTCACAGCCATCGAGAACCGATTGCACGTGTGTGAGAAACAGGCCGAACACTATCGAGAGGTACGAACCTCCGGCCACAATCAGGGCGCCGATGAGTCCGATGATTCCGGCTCCGACGGTTACCTGGTTCGGTGTAATCGCAACCTTGCAAAGCACGTTGCGTGTGATCCAGAACGAAACGGGCTTGTTGAGGTGCCGCGCCACAAGACCCAGATCGCCTCGTTTCAACTCGGCGAAGATCGCATCTTCGGCCCGGTTGACCGAGGCAGAATCCGTAACACGGATTGACATCTTTAGATCGCTGTTACGGGGTCGAACGGTGTCGGCCGGATATTCCGCGGGATTCTCCATCTCCTCGCGCAGGGCTTGTAAGGCCGGATCGTCGGGCGTTTCACGTTCCATGACGCCCGCGGGTAGCGGCGATGGCACTACACAGGTGCCGTCGCTAGCGATCATCACCTGCGCATGACCTACAGACAGCAATTGTTTCACCAGGCGTTCGAGCGCCGTGAGCCCACAAACCTGTAAAACAGCGCCTGTCTTTTGCGGACGCATCGCAATGATCAGCACCGGTGGCAGATCGCCCCAGCTTGTGGTCGCAGCGGGAGGCGCTTCGTTCTCGTCTCCGGCCATCCTACCCTGGCGCGGAGAAGGCGGATGTCCCGCTTTTATGATCGGTTCGACCAGGTCAAGTTCGGGGAGATCTTCAGAGCCAGGGTCCATCGCGCAACTGCTCCTCGGCGCGGGCGCGCTCGTCTGGGGTGTCGATCTCAAGCCAGCCATGTCCGCTGATATCCCGCACGATCGGTGGCGTTGGGCCCTCGGCGAGTCGTGCAAGAATTCGCTCGATGTGGATGGTGTCGCCTTCCTCTGCGCGGACCGCATCGAGGGTGGCAAAATAGGTTTTCTGAGCCTGGCGCGGTACGAGCGTCATGCCCACATAGCCGCAGTCGAAGGTTTCGAGTGTCTTCGCAATGCGAGCGATGGCACCGTTCGGGGTACGCGCGACCTTCATGTCGTCGGGGCCGAGCTGTCGGTCGGTGTCGATGAACCCGGTGACGCGCGTGGCTGCCGGTCGTACGACGTTTGCGATGGCGGCTCGAAAAATGTGGTCGACGTTCATGAGCAAGAAGTCCTGCTCGATGTGTGGCCGCGCGGCTTGCAGTGAGAGGATGTTGCCCTGCCGAAAGTTGTGGTTCTCGACCAGACGGATCGGCGGCAGCGCGACGCGCTTTTTGATCTCGTCCAGCACGGTTGCCACCTGGTCGAATCCGTAGCCGCCGACAACGATGATGTCGTCGGGCTCGACTTCGGCTGCAAAAAGCAGGCAATGCTCAAGCAAGGTTCGGCCACCAACCAAGATGAGCGCCTTCGGAATATCTCGGGTCAAATCGCCAAGGCGCGATCCGAGTCCGGCTGCGAGAAGAACAACTTGCACAGCCGGATACTAGATCACTAAGCGTTGCTTGGCGCGAAGAACAGATCCGCCAAGCCCGAGAATCGATCGACGACGGGGTAGCGGCTGGCGAAACGCAACGAAAACTGTTCACGGGAGAACGTTCCAGCGATGCCGACAAAAGACAGCGATTCCCGCTTGGCGATCTCGCCGTCATGTAAAGAGTCACCGACAAAAAGGAGTCGCGATTGCGAAACACCGAACCGTTCACAGGCGGTATTGACGTGGGGTCGACCCTTGCACATACCCTTGCCGAATCCGAGCAATCCGTCGAACTCGAAATTTGCGAAGTTGGCGAAAGTCTCGACGTTTTCCTGCCCGTTGTTGGAGGACACGACGACACGCACGCCGTGGCTTCGGAACAGAGAGAGGGCCTCTCGGGTGTCAGCGTCCATGCGGGTGTGATTGCAACGGGCGGGCTTTTCTCCCTCGAAGCGATCAGAGGCCGATTGGTTGCGGGCGTCGTCCGGGAAGATCACGCCTAGCTGCTGGATGAAAGGCAAGCCGCAGGTCGCGATGTACATGTCATGTGCCAACTTGCAGTCCATGCCGTAGACATCGTGGATGACCTCCGTCGCCAAGACGGCCAGGGTGGGCATGGTGTCAATCAGGGTGCCGTCGAGGTCGCACAGCAACACCGCGGGCAGCGGGGCCAAGGGTGCTTGTACCGGCTTAACGAGCGGCTTTCGGGCGCTGCGAAAAGCGGAGGTGCTGACTTGACGAAGGGCTTCCATGGTGGAGCACGACCAAGCAAGCATCGCGCCAGATCGGCAACAAACATGCAACCGTTTGAAAACATTGTCAAAAAACGGATATTTGGCGGCCTGTTTGTTTAAAATCAAACACAATCAGGTGTTGAAAATTCAACACTGACAAGGCAGCAGCTAACGATCCACGCGCGGCGCTCCGGATACGGCGTGTCCCCTGAATGCGCGCGCAACCTGCGGCAGGCCGGTGCGCAAAAGAGTGGCAAACAGCAGGCAGGCTGCGAGCCCCGACGCAAGGAGCAACCCCTGGTTAAGCACCCTGCGACCGCCCACCCCGCGGACCCAGGGGCGAGGCCAAAATGCGACCGCCAGCATAGGCGCGAAGAAAAGACATTCCAGCAAGGAATTTTGCAGCCCTTTGAGCGAAAAAAAGGCGAGACCGGTTGGTGCCTCCGGAAGGGGTCTGAAGACCGCGATGAGTCGCTCGGAATCCACGGGCCAAAACAGGGGCAGCCCACGGGTGTCCGCCGTGAAAGCGTCGAGAATTCCGTGGCTCGCGACGGTCATGAATACCAGCGTCGTTAGGCCAATCACGTTTTTGCTCCGTCTCCGAAACAGAAAGGCTGTGATGAGCGAGATCAATAACGCGAACAGGAAGGTGTGGGTGAAGCCACGGTGTCCGGCAAGCCCATGATCGCCGACGCCCAAAGCCGCGACCGGAAGTACATCCAGATCGGGGAGCATCGAAAGCAGGGTGAAAGCGCCCATGGCCACCCAGCGCTGGGGACCGCTTCTCCCACCGTGGAGACGTCCCGCCAGCACACCGACGGCAATATGCGCGATTCCGGCCATTATTTAAGGGTGTCAGCCGCGATGCGCCAAATCACGGTGAATCGCGCAGTGGAACAACAGACTGCTATTTTGCTCGGCGTGCGTGGGTCCTGGCCGGTGTTGCGCAGGCGTTTGTTGTCCCTGGTAGCCCTGTCGCTTCTGGGCGTCGCGCTACGGGAAAATGCAGCCCTGGAAGCTGGATTTTTCGCAGATCCGTCTCTGGCCCGGCGTGGTGGCTTTGGCGACCAATTTCGGAGTGTATTTGCCGATGCTCGCGGCGACGGCGGTTGCCGGAATGTTTCCGCTCTGGGGCCTCTTGCCCGCGGTTCTATGCGGCATAGGGATGATGATCTTGCCCCGTGTGGGCGAGCGGGTGGCGCCATGCCTCCATCGATGGCCAAAGGTAGCACAGGGCGTGCTGGTGGTGTCTCGCACATTGAGTTTTGCTGTTGTGGCGCGGATCGTTGCATTCTCCTGGCTGGGATGGGGAGTGGAAGTCGTGATTTTGCTGCTTGCGTTTGCCGCGTTTTCACTTCCTGTAAGCATTGCCAGTGCCGTCCTGGTCGTTGTCGGGATCAACGTGGCAATCCCGATCCCGGGGCTCCCTGCACAAGTTGGCACCTTCGAGGCTGGCGTGGCAGGCGCCTTGCTCATGCGCGGGATCACGGGTCCGACTGCGCTCGCGTTCGCGCTATCGTATCACGCCTTGATGGCAGTTCCGGTATACGCGGCCGGCGCACTGGTCGTGTTGTTTCGCGCGCGCGAATCCTTCCCCACAAATTGAAGGTGCGCCGGCTCGATCCTGGTTTTTGCCCGCGATGTTGACTGCTTTTTTGACGACAGCCCTCTACAAGCTCGCGTTGTTGATCTACTCTGCAAGTGGTCTTGAAGGCAGCACCTCGTGGATTCGAACGCTGGGTCGGTTGCCACTGGTGCTTGGCTGGGATCTGGTTGCCGGTGCGCTCGTGGGATGCCTTGGCGCATGGGTAGCGAGTGCCGCACGTCGGAGTGGGTTTCCGCGGTTGGGTCGTGGGCTTGTGATCGGTCTCCTGGCGCTCAACGGCGCCTATCTGGCCATTGCGTTTCGGGTGGCGACCCTGGTCGGTGCGCCGCCCGACAAAGCGACGCTTGATCTTGCGTTTTTCAGCAGCGAATCCCCCAAGGGGAGCGGGCTGTCGACTTCCGCTCGGTTTGGACTGGAAAGAGCATTCCGCCAACCTGATCGAGAACTACGCGGAAATCCTCGCCAACTGGCAACGTCCGTCGCCGGGTCGCCGCTGTTTGTTCTAGAGCGGCACGAGCCCATGTTACCCTTCGGCGGTTGAACTCTTCATCCACAAAAGCTGCTCGCCGTTACGTTGATTGGGTTGCGCGGCATCCAGTCAAGATCCTCGTTGTGGGCGCGCTGATATTCGCCGCGTTCGGGTTGTTGACGTCTCGGTTGGAGCTGCGCACTGCGTTCCACGAACTCTTGCCCACCGACGATCCGGGCGTCGTGGCGTTGCTGAAAACGCAAAAGCGCACAGGTAGCATCTCGCTTTTGACGATCGGAATCCGATCGCCGGACAAGCAAGCGAATTTTCGTTATGCGGAGGCGCTGACCGCGAAGTTGCTCACGCTCCCCAAAGAGGTGTCGGAGTACGCGACCTACAACGTTCGCGATCTGCGTGAGTTCTTCGAGCACAACAAGCTGCTCTATCTGGAGACTGAAGATCTGGAAGAGATTCGGGATCGATTGCGGCGCGAAATCGTCAAGCGCAAGAACCCGGCCTTCGTTGATTTTGGATCGGACGAGGAAGACGACCAGGCATTCGAGTCACGCTTGGAGGGTCAGAAGGATCGGCTGGGCGGCCGCTTCCCTGGCGGGGACTTTTCGTCGAAAAACGGAGAATTCCTCTGGGTAGTCGCGTTGCCTCCGGGCGGGATGTTCGCGGAACGCGGTGGCGAATCGCTTTACCGAGCGGCCCTTGGCTTTGTTGCCGAGCTTGAGGTGACCCATCCCGAAATGAATGTCGATGTGACGGGACCTATCGTCAACGCCATTCGCAGTCGGCATGCGGTCGAGAGCGACATTCTTTGGGTCACCTTGACCTGTCTGTCGTTGGTCGCGATTTCGATCGGGCTGTTTTTTAGACGTGTCCGAGCGATTCCGATCATCGGTGCTCCGGCCGTGCTGGGGACGGTCATGGCTTTTGGCGTGGCTGCCATGATGTTCGGGTACCTGAATCAATCGACCGCTTTTCTGGGTTCGATCATCGTCGGCAACGGTATCAACTACGGCATCGTATTGATGGCCCGCTACGAGGAACTGAGGGCCGAGGGTAAAAACTACCTCGATGCGATGACGACAGGTATTGCGAGCGTGCTCAAGGGAACGTTGCTTGCGGCTGCCTGTGCGTCGGTTGCATACCTTTCGCTGGTGCTGACCAGCTTTCGAGGATTTTCGCAATTCGGCGTGATGGGTGGGGTCGGTGTGGTGTTTTGCTGGGTGGCCAACTTCACGATGTTGCCCGCGATGTTGGTTATTCTGGATCGGCGCTCTTCTGCGGCCGCCACCACTCGGGCACCGTTCAACATTGCGTATGTGGGGCGATTCGTTACACGCCGCCACCGTTTCGTTTTGGGCGTGACGGTGGTGTTGACCCTCGCCGGTATTGTCGGGGCAACACACTTTTTGGACGCCCCCTTCGAGTACAACTTCCGGAACCTAAACGTACGCCTTGAAGACAGCGAAGAGCGCAAGGAGTTCAACGAAAGCCTCGACGATATGTTCGGTCGCTGGCCGAATCCCACCATTGTATTGGCCGATTCCCTCGACGAAGTTCAGCCTCTAAAGGCAGCGATTCGCCGTCAGGACGCCGAACGCGGGGCTGCGGTTTCGATTGGTCAGATCGTCACCCTGTTCGATGTATTACCGGGCAATGCGGCCGAGCAACAGGCCAAGCTTGCGATCATCGCCGCGATCGAAAAGTTGGTTCACGACAAGTCGATGGAGCATCTCGACGAGGCGGAGCGGAAAAAAATTGTTCGCATCGATCCGCCCGACGACTTGAAGGTTCTGGAGGGTAAGGATCTCCCCTGGCTTGCACGTCGCCCCTTCACGGAAATCGACGGAACCATCGGCAATGTGGTGCTGGTTTATCCGCCCGAGCACGGGTTCTCCGTTTGGAACGGCAAACGCCTGCTTGAGATGTCTTCGGTCATTCAACACGTCGAGCTCAAGGAGAAAAACAAGATCATCGACACGGCTGGTTCGGCCGTGGTTTTTGGTGCGATGATCCGTTCGATCCTCCGCGATGGTCCCATCGCAACGGTGGTTTCGCTCGTGGCGGTCTTGTTGCTCACTCTGGTTGTGATGCGTCCGATCTCTGCGGGGTTGATCTCTGCGGTTTCGTTGTTGATTGGTGTTGTTTGGATGGTGGGTGCAGCGGGCGCGGCAGGGGTGTTGATCACCTTCCTCAATTTCATCGCGTTGCCTATTACGTTCGGCATCGGCGCGGAATATGCCCTTAACGTGATGGCCCGGTACCGCCAGGATGGCGATCTTGTCGCGGCCGTTTCTTCCACCGGTGGCGCCGTGGCGCTGTGTTCGTGGACGACGATTCTTGGGTACGGATCGTTGTTGGCCGCCCAGACTCAGGCCTTAAGAGGGTTTGGCATGATGGCGGTCCTCGGTGAGGTGGCGTGTCTGCTTTCGGCCATCATCGCGTTGCCGGTTATTTTGATCGCACTCAAGAAAAAGCCTGTGCGCGCGGTGGGTTGAGACCGGGTGTTTTTGCACCGCCAGTTCGCTGTAAAAAACCGGCGATTCATTGCACGAAGTCAGCAGGTATTTTACAGCGAAGGCAGTGGTGATACTGTCGCCGCCCTTTTCAAGCGGAGCCACCATGCATTTTGCAACCTCGATCCTAGCGGCTAGCCCTGCGTCAACGCCCACCCTTACGGGCATCGACTGGGCGATGATCGCCCTTTATTTTTCGATCCTCGGCGGCGTCGCCTGGTGGGTGGTCCGGCGCGGCAAGGACACTGCGTCCGACTACTTTCTCGCCGGTCGAAACTTGAGCTGGTGGATCGTCGGCGCATCTATCTTTGCCTCCAATGTGGGTTCGGAGCACATCGTCGGTCTCGCAGGCTCGGGTGCCAAGGATGGCGTGGCGCTTGCGCACTACGAATTGCACGCATGGTGCTTGCTGGTTCTCGCGTGGGTCTTCGTGCCTTTTTACGCGCGCTCCATGGTGTTCACAATGCCAGAGTTTCTTGAACGCCGCTTCTCGACCCATTCGCGTTACGTTTTGTCGATTGTCTCGCTGCTGACGTTTGTAATCTCGAAGATTGCGGTGGGCATATTTGCGGGTGGCGTTGTGTTCGGAACGTTGTTGCCCGAGATGCAGATCGATCTCGGTGGCGGCAACATCATCGATAGTTTTTGGATCGGCTCGGTACTGGTTATCGTTTTGACCGGCCTTTACACGATGCTGGGTGGCATGCGCGCCGTTGCCTACAACGATGCCGTGCAGGTTGTGATTCTGATCGCCGGGTCGACGATGTTGACGGTCTATGGACTCGTTCAACTCGGTGGCTGGGCCGAGTTGAAGGCCTTGTGTGGACCGGAAATGTTCAACCTGTGGAAGCCTTTGACGCCGGTGGGTGTGCAAAGCACCTGGTCCCCCGTCTTGGAACACGCCGCATCGGGTCAGCTCGTCAAGCAGGCCTGGTACTTCAACAACGAGTATCCATGGCTGGGTATGGCCATCTGCGCGCCGGTCATCGGACTTTGGTACTGGTGTACCGATCAGTACATCGTGCAACGCGCCCTGGGTGCGCCGGATGAAAAGACTGCCCGTCGAGGCAGCATTTTTGCGGCGTTTTTGAAGCTATTCCCAGTTTATCTGTTCATTATTCCCGGGCTCATTTGTTTTGCGCTTGCCAAGAGCGGCAAGATTCCCGGCCTCTCCGAGGTCTACGATCCGGCCACGGGCAAGGCGACTGCGTCGTCTCAGGCTGCCTTTCCGCTGCTCGTGCAACACCTCTTGCCGCCAGGCTTGCGTGGCCTCGTCGTCGCCGGTTTGTTGTCGGCGCTGATGGGCTCGCTTGCAGGCGTTTTCAATGCCTGCTCGACCCTATTCACGGTCGATATCTACGAGAAGTGGCGCCCCAAGGCGACGCAGCACCAGATAGTCCGCGTGGGACGAATTGCCACTGCGGTTTTGGTTGTGGTCGCGATGGCGTGGATTCCGGTCGTCAAGGGTGCCCATAGCCTTTACAACTACCTGCAAGCCGTTCAGGGCTATCTCGCGCCCCCCATCTTCGTGGTCTTTTTCTTTGGGGTGTTCTGGAAACGTCTCAACGCCAAGGGTTGTCTATGGGCAATGATCATCGGCTTCATGGTCGGTGCATTCCGCATGGCGGTTGATATGCCCATCACGTTGAATCCAAAGTTTAGCTACGAACCGGGCTCGTTCCTCTGGATCGTGACGAACATCAACTTCCAGTACTTCAGCATCCTCATCACGATTATCTCGGCCATCGTGATGGTGGTGGTGAGCTATGCCGGTGACGCACCCGATCCCGCCTCCATCAAGAGTCTTACGTTTGGCACCGAAACGCCCGAAGACAAGGCTGCCACGCGGGCAAGCTGGGGCAAGCTCGAAGTGGCGGCCTCGGCATTCATCATGGCCTGCATTGTCTTCGGCTACCTGTATTTCCAGGGGTAAAGCAGCCTAGACCATCTCGATATCGCCGACGATGGCGCGCAATGATCCGCGATGTTGAATCAGCAACTCGCGGGCCTTGGCCACCGTGACGCGGCGGTGGTGCATCACAAGTGCGACCTTGGCCCGCCCGCCGGCCTTTTTGATGAGCTCAAGCGCGGCGTCCTCATCCAGATTCGACAGCCGTTGCACGATGCGCGTGGCGCGAGCCCACAGCTTGGCGTTGGTGGGTCGAACATCGACCATCATGCCGCCGTAGGTCTTACCGAGTAGTACGAATGCGGTGGTTGACAGTGTGTTCAGCACGATCTTTGTCGCGGTTCCGGCCTTGAGTCGGGTGGAGCCTGCGATGACCTCCGGTCCGGTCGCAAGTTCAATCACCACGTCTGCGATGGGCGAGCCATCGTCGTAGGTTGCCGCGCGGCCACAGGTTACAAATAGCGTTGCGCTCTTGCGCAGGTGTGCGTATTCGAGGGCGCCGTGAACAAACGGGGTGACACCAGATGCAGCAATGCAACACACGACATCATCCGGGCCAACTGCGAGGCGGCGCATGCGTTGTTCGGCCTCGCGCCGATCGTCTTCGGCACCTTCGACGGAACGGGTCAACGCCGATGGTCCACCTGCGATGATGCCGTTGACGAGTGAGACGGGCACGCCGAAGGTGGGAACACATTCGGTCGCATCGAGGACGCCCAGTCGACCCGACGTCCCGGCGCCGATGTAGACGAGGCGACCTCCGGCGGTCAGCTTGTCGGCAATCAGGCGCGCCCCCCGGGCAATTTCCTCACTCGCGGATTTGACGGCCTTGAGCGTTTGGCCTTCCTCGTCGACCATGAGCTTCACGATATCGGTCGCCGACATCGTGTCGAGGTAGGTTGAACGGGGGTTTTCCGCCTCGGTCGGCAAGGCCGCGAAAGCCGTGTCCGGGGCTGCCGCGCTGCGGGTTTTTCGTGATCGGGCCATGGCGATTCGATTGGGTTCCTCTGTTGTACCCGGCTTTTGCCTTCTCAGACAGTTTCCCTTCCCGGAGGCCCGGATTCGGGGTAGGACGGTTTCGTCGGTTTTAAGCCATGCGCACCCTGATACCTCTGACCGGCAACACCCAACGTCTGGATGGGGGCGCCATGTTTGGCAATGTCCCGCGCACGTTGTGGTCGGAGTGGGCACCGCCCGATGAGTTGAACCGGATTCCGCTTGCGTGTCGGTGTTTGTTGGTTCGCGAAGGCAACCGCAACATTTTGTTCGAGGCGGGCATCGGCGCGTTTTTTGAACCCAAGTTTCGCGAACGCTATGGCGTCATTGAACCGGAACACGTTTTGTTGGACAGCCTTGCGAAGGTCGGTGTCACGCCGGCTGATATCGACGTGGTGGTGTTGTCGCATCTGCATTTCGATCATGCGGGCGGATTGCTGACGGCGTACAGCGAGGATCAACTTTCGGAACTGGTGTTTCCGAAAGCCAAGTTCGTGGTCAGCCTCGCTGCCTGGCAACGGGCGCGAAATCCACATCCTCGCGACAAGGCCTCGTTTATTCCGCGCCTCACCGAGCTGTTGCAGAGTTGTGGTCGCGTGCATGTCGAATCCAGCGACCGTTCCGAGCTGCTCGGAGAGGGCTATCGCTTTCATTTGAGCAACGGTCATACGCCCGGATTGCTGGTGACGGAGATCGCGACCGATGAACATCCGGTGGTTTTTGTTTCCGATTTGATTCCAGGCCGTCCGTGGGTGCACTTGCCCGTGACGATGGGCTACGATCGATACCCCGAGCTTTTGATTGACGAGAAGAAAGCGCTGCTGAACGATTTGGTCCGTCGCGACGGCCGGCTTTTCTTCACCCACGATCCCGACGTCTCGATATGCGGAGTAAGTCGTGACGAGCGCGGTCGGTATTCGGCGCGCGAGATCTAGGTTCAGCCCACGACCAGCACGGTCGCCGATCGAGCGCCGTGGGCACCAATGACGAGAGACTGCTCAATGTCTGCGGTCTTGGATGGCCCGGCAACAAAGACACCGTATCCAGGGCGGGGCGAGGTGATGCGCGCATAGGCTTCGTGCATGTTGTGGACAATCGTTTCCTTGGTGACAACCAGCACCACGTGCTGCGCGATGAACAATGCAGTTCGTTGCGAGATGAAGGTGCTGTCGAACCACAGTGCGCCGTTCTCCGCCACGCCCAGTATCGCCTCTGCCAGAGTGACATCAAGCGTCTCGAGATCGTGGGGATCGGACTCGGCATCGAGATCTACATTGCCGGCCAAAATGTCGCGAGCGAAACTGCAAACGCGTTTGGCGTCTCGTATCACGGGCAAGGCCGAAATGGTTGCGATGGCTGCCTTTTTATCGGGAACCGGCACAACGGTCCCGCCCACGGCTGTGCACATCGTCGCAAATTGCTCAACGGGTTTGTCAAAACGCACCCAATCGGCGTCCAGCGTTGGCAACATCGGCACGGCCAGGTTGAGTTTGCGCAAATTCGCCAGAATTTCGTCCCGAGCGCTCATTCCTTGGTTCTGCTCCGTTTGCGAAACATCTCCCGGAAACTCGCGGCGGGCAAGGGTGGCAACTCGCGCGATCGCACCCACGGATTCATCCAGGCCGCGGGTCCTTTCATCAACAGGGCGCGTGGCAGCCAGCGGCCGATGCGTTTGCCCCAGGTCCCTGCCATGCGATACAGCCATGGTCGTGCCATGACGAACGATGCTATCACCATCGAGAATCGTTTGGTCCAGGCCACGAGGCCAAGGGAAGCCAGATCTTTGCGCCAGGTCAGAAGTTGGTGGTGCAGATCGATCTTCACCGGGCAGACATCGGTACACGATCCGCACAGCGTGCAAGCAAAGGGCAAAGAACGATGCGCCGCCGGATCGCTCGATGGTGAAAGAATCGAGCCGATGGGTCCCGGCACCGTGCTTCCGTAGCTGTGGCCACCACTGCGCCGATAGACGGGGCAGGTATTCATGCAGGCTCCACACCGTATGCAAGCGAGCGAGCGACGGTAGTCATCGCTCTGGCGGATCTGAGTGCGGCCGTTGTCCACCATGACGATGTGCAGCTCGCCGCCCTTTTGCGGTCCGTGAAAGTGGGAAGTGTAGGACGTGATGGGTTGACCCGTCGCCGAGCGCGCGAGCAATCGCGTGAAGACACCGAGATCGGCGATGCGTGGGATCAACTTTTCGATGCCCATGCAGGCAATGTGCAGGCGTGGCAGCGAACAGCCGAGATCGGCGTTGCCCTCGTTGGTGCACACCACGATGCCGCCGCTCTCGGCAATGGCAAAGTTCACGCCGGTAATTCCTGCCTCGGCCTGCATGAACTTTTCGCGCAGGTGCAGGCGGGCGGCCTCGGTCAGTTGCTGCGGATCCGAAAGTCCCTTCGGGGTTCCGAGGTGCTCAGAAAACGTGTCACCCACGTCTTCTTTTTTGAGGTGAATCGCCGGCAATACGATGTGACTTGGCGGCTCTTTCCGAAGTTGCACGATGCGTTCGCCCAGATCGGTGTCCGTGACCTCGATGCCGTGTTGTTCGAGGAAGGGATTGAGGTGGCATTCCTCCGTCAACATCGACTTCGACTTGACGATGCGCGAGACGCGATGTCGTTGCAGCAATTGCAGCACGATTCGATTGTGCTCGTCCGCGTTGCGCGCCCAGTGGACGGTCGCCCCGGCCGCGGTGGCGTTGGCCTCGAACTGCTCCAAGTAATCGGGAAGACGGGCAACGGTGTGAGCCTTGATTGCCGCCGCAGTTTCTCGCAAGGTTTGCCACTCGGGAACCAGATCCACCGCGCGATCGCGTTTTGTGCGGACAAACCACAGCGCCTGATCGTGCCACTGCGCACGCGTGTGGTCCTTGATGAAGGCGGTCGCGCGTTTCGGATGATCGCTGTGAGTCGCGGTCGCCTCGCTCATCGCGGTCCTTCGGCATCGACAGGACGGCCCGCCAGAATCTGCGCGATGTGCATGATCCGAATTGGCTTTTTCTGACGGCCAATGAGGCCTTCTAGGTGCATCAGACAGGACATGTCACCGGCCGTGATGATCTCGGCACCGGCGCGTTCGTGATCTGCAATGCGATCGCATCCCATCATCGTCGAAACGGCTTCCTCGGCCACCGCAAATGTACCACCAAATCCGCAGCACTCGTCTGGACGGGAGAGCTCGACGAGCGTGATATCTTGCAATCCCGAAAGCAGATGGCGTGCCCGGTCCTGGGTTGGAACACCGCGACCAAGCTCGCTGGCGTGACCGAGGCGCAGCTCGCGCAAACCATGACAGCTGGCATGCAGCCCGACCCGGTGCGGGAATCGACCTCCGATGCGTTCTACCTTCAGCACATCGGTCAGGTACTCCGTCAACTCGAAGGTGTTCTTGCGGACATGTTGGTAGGCCGCATCGTCCGCGCCGAAAAAGTTCTTGTAGTGGTGTCGAACCATCGCGACACAGCTGCCAGAGGGGCAAACGATGTGATCGTAGTTCGCGAACAATGACACCATGCGACGGGCGAGTGGTTCAGCTTGCCCATCACATCCCGTGTTCGCCATCGGTTGTCCACAACAGGTTTGTTGCGAGGGGAAATCGACGGACAGCCCCTGTTTTTCGAGTACCTCAAGCGTGGCCATCGCGACGTCGGGGTAAAGCTGATCGACGTAGCACGGCACGAAGAGGCCAACGGGACGGGCTTTGGTCATCGCAATCCCAGCACGTCTCGCATGTCGTACAGACCCGGCGCTCGACCGGCGGCCCAGATCGCCGCGCGCACGGCCCCGCGTGCAAAGGTCTCGCGAGAGGACGCACGGTGGGTGATCTCGATGCGTTCGCCCTGGCCGAAGAAAAACACCGTGTGGTCACCCACGACGTCGCCGCCGCGCAGGGTTTGGATGCCAAGCTCACCAGGAGGTCGTGCGCCAATCTCACCATGGCGCGAATAACATGCAATTTCGGACAGGGGCCGTTCCCGTCCCTCTGCCACTGCCTCCGCAAGCCGCAAGGCTGTCCCCGATGGGGCATCGCGCTTCATCCGGTGGTGCGCTTCGACGATGTCGATATCGTAGTCGGTGCCAAGGGAAACCGTCGCACGCTTGACGAGTTCGAGCAAAACGTTCACGCCAATCGACATGTTCGGCGAAAACACGACGGGAATTTTCTGGCCTGCTTCGGCAAGTTTGGCTTTTTGTGCGTCGGACAGGCCAGTTGTTCCCGCAACGAAGGCGACCCCGGCGCGAGCCGCTGCATCCGCATTGGCAACCGTGACCTCGGGAAGCGAGAAGTCGATCCAGGCCGCGGCCGCGTCTGCGCCCGGAGATTCGCCTTTGACGGCGACACCGAGGGGTGTGACCCCTGCGAGGGCGCCGGCATCTTGACCAATCGTGGGGTTGTTGGGGCCTTCAATCGCCGCGCCGAGGCTTGTGCCCTTTGTATCCGCGATGACGCGCACGATGGTGCGCCCCATTTTCCCTGCCGCACCAAAGACACCAATCTTCAAGTTCTGGCTCATGATGATTTGTATTACACGAGGTTGAGGTCAGCGAGAATCTGGTGCAGTGGCGCCTTGAATTTTTCGGACAGCGGCGTCAACGGCAGACGGATTTCGTCGCCGATCTGACCCATCATGGCGAGTGCCGCCTTGACCGGGATCGGGTTGGCCTCGACGAACAACCCGTCGGAAAGGGCCAGCAGCTTGAAGTGCAGTTCACGGGCCTCGGACCATTTACCGGCCGATGCGGCGTCCCACATCGCGGACATCAACGCCGGTGCGACGTTGGATACGACCGAGATACAGCCGCGTGCGCCAAGTCCGAAAAGAGAGAACGACGTGGCATCGTCACCCGATAGCACGATCAATCGATCGCCCGTGCGGGCAAGGATTTGTTGCGCACGTGGAATCGAACCGGTGGCTTCTTTCACGGCAACGATCTCGGGAATGGCGCAGAGGCGCTCGAGGGTCTCGGGTAAGAGATCACAGCCGGTACGACCCGGCACGTTGTAGAGCACGGTGGGCAGTGGCGCGGCCTTGATGATAGCCTCGAAATGCCGAAACAATCCCTCTTGTGTGGGACGGTTGTAATACGGCGTGACCTGCAGCATGCCATCGGCACCTGCACGCTTTGCGGCCAGCGACAGTTCGATGGCCTCGCTCGTGGCGTTGGCTCCCGTACCCGCTATTACAGGTACGCGCTTTCGGGTCTCCTCAATCACGACCTGAATGACCCGCAGGTGCTCTTGCACGTCGAGGGTTGGCGATTCGCCGGTCGTACCACAGGGAACGAGGCCATCCACACCCTTGGCAATCTGGTCGTTGACCAACTTGCGCAGGGATCCCTCGTCAAGTTTGCCGTTTCGGAACGGGGTAACGAGGGCGGTGATGACTCCGGTGAACATGTGCGACTCCAGATCGGACGGTTGGGCTAGAGGGAAAATTAACCGGAGCACCGTACCATGTTTGGAGCGGGCATGCGGGCTAGCCGCGCACGGTCGATCGAACCATTGGGACGAAGCGGCGGCCGGTGGCGTCGAGGTGCCCGGCCGCGGCAGCGGCCGCAAACAGGTTGTCCGCGTGCAGGCGGATACGGCCCGACGACGCCGACAGGGTGACCCGCCGGGTTTCGGTCTCGACGCCCTCGGTTCCGCGCGATACCAGCAACACTTCGAGAAGCGGGGGTCCCTCCGTGGGCGGCAAGGCCCATGCAATGACGGCGTGCGTGCGACCATCGGCATCTCGTCCCGACACGGCAATGACGCCGGGCGAAGCGGGAATATCGACCGCTTCCGGTTCAAGGGGGACCCAGCCGTCGTCACCCATGCGAGCCATCAAGTCGCGAATGTGTTTCTCCCAGTGGGCTCGATTCGGATTCGCGGGATGGCGCTCACACAGGCGGCGATAGATCGCGATGGCCTCGCCCGATCGGCCCTGATCGGCGTGAAGTCGGGCAACGGTCTCGGTCTCGAAAAGTTCGTGATTCATTTGCAGTGTTCCTTTGCGCGGATCAAATCCTGTCGAATTTGTGCGGTCAACTGGGCCACATCATCGAAGCGACGTTCATCACGCAAGCGAGACAATAACTCCAGCCGGAGTCGTTTGCCGTACAGATTGCCGACAAAGTCGATGAGATGAGCTTCGACGCGCAGCGAGGGTCCTTGCTGCGTTTTGGCGAAGGTTGGGTTGACACCAATATTTACGGCCGCCGGATGTCTTTTGGTTTCACTTTCACCCTGTTCATCGGCGAGGTACGCCCATGCAGAATAAACGCCCGTGCGTGGCATCAGTTCGCCCTCGGGAACGATGTTGGCGGTTGGAAATCCGATCGTGCGTCCGCGCTTGTCGCCCTCGACCACGATGCCCGTCATCTCGAAGGGTCGCCCGAGCAAGAGGCGTGCGCCCTCGACCCGGCCCTCCAGCAAGAACTCGCGGATTTTCGTCGAAGAGCAGGGCACGCCGCCTACGCTGACGGCAGGAATTACATCCACATCGATGCCGAGCACGTCGCCGAGCGCCGCAAGCAAGGTGGGATCCCCGCGGCGCCCTCTGCCGAAATGGAAGTCGTGGCCGACGACGATGTTGCGTGCGCCCAGATCGCGGGCCAGGAAACCCTTCACAAAGTCCTCGGCCTCCATTCGGGCCGTTTGTTTGTTGAAGGGTTCAACCAGAACAAAATCCATGCCGGCTTGCGCGCACATCTCGATGCGACGCTCGATTGGCATGATGAGTGGTGGTGCAAGGTTGGGTGAAAAAAAACGCGCGGGATGGGGATCGAAGGTGACGACGCCCGCGTCACCGTCATGCGAATCGGCGCGGGTGCGCGCGAGTTCCAACAATGCGAGATGGCCACGGTGAACGCCGTCGAAATTGCCCAGCGCAACAGCGGGCGCGCGCAGGGGCCGACCCATGTCTTGCCCGATCCGGGTTCGCCCTCGTATGATTTTGATCGCGTGCCTCACGGGGTTCCGCTCCGCATCAAGATGATGCGCTTGACGGCCATGGCGGTCACCATGAAGGAAGCCAGCACGATCGCGCGAAGGATGCGTGTGCGTCGAACCCGTTTGCGCAGGAGGTCGTAGTACGCAATCGCTTGCTGCTCGGGAAGGTTGTTCAGAATCAGTTCTTCTTGTTTCAGGCGCACCCGTTCCGACAGCTGATTGCCCACCACAAGAATCAACGCTGCGACAATGATGCCCCGTAACATCCTTGTTCCCTATTGTTGCTGCAGCAGGAGATAAGCATAGCCTGACGCTCCTGCTGCGGCGGCCGCGAAGACAACGGCGACGACAAGCATGATCCGATCGCTTTTTTTGCGACTCTGCTCGTGAAACGCGCGTGCCTGCGACGCGGGCATTTGCGCCATGCGCGAAAGGCGACGGCGTTCTTGAAAATACTGACTGGCAACCACCACGGCGGCCAGCAGCATGAAGAGCAGGGGAATGGGGCGCACGGTTAAGGGTCCGCGAACGGATCTTCGATTGCTTGTTTTTCGGCTGGAGCAGGTTCTGGTGCCGGGTCTGGCGCCTTCTCCGGCGTCGGATCCGGCGCTGCGGGCTCGGGTGCCGCGGGCTCTGGCGCTGCCGGTGCCGGTGCGGCGGGCTCGGCTGGTGACGGTTGCTCGGGGGCGGGACCTTCGAGCAGTGCAGGAACGTCATCGCCCCGACGCCAGGCACGTGCAGCGGCCGGTGCGGGCGCGCGCGCAGCCGGTGCGGAACGCGGCGCGGATTGTGGTTCGGGTGCCGGTTCCGGCTCCGGCTCGGCAACGGGTTCGCTTGCGGGCAACGCCTGAATCTTTGGAGACTGGGCGGATCGGGTTCGCGTCGCGGCGGGTTTGTCTGATGCCGTTGGCAAAGGCGCGGGCGGTTTTCCCGAGGACAGCCACAACCACCCGCCGAGTCCCGCGCCAATCGTGACGATGACAGCCGCCACCATGAATCGACTCGAAGATGCCTGCTTTGTGTTGCGAATCGCCGGGGGGCCTTCGTCCGCAAGTAGGGATGATTGTGACACCCGCAGGTCTTGTAGCGACGTGGTGTCATGCGCGACACCGGACCGTTCATTGAGTGTCGGGCGAGAGGTGCGTCCGGTCCCCTCTGTTCCAGCGCGCGGGCCTTCGGTGATTGGCTCGTCGAGTTCAAACTCTGAGGCCGTTCGCAATACGGATGTGGTACGACTGGGTGGCGGGGCCGACTGGCTGATGGGTGGCTCGCCGTCAACCTGGTTCAATCGATCAAGCCATCCCTTGAGTTCGGTCTGCCCCGGCGAGCCGAAGCTCGAACGCAAGACCGACTCGATGTCGACCAACATGTGATGGGCTGACGGATACCGGTTGGCGGTGTCGAAGGCCATCGCTCGACCGATGACGGCGGCAACATGCGGGTGCAGTCCGGCGTGAACCGAATCGGGCGGGGTGTAGTCGCCCTTTTGAACGCGCAACAGGACTTCCAGATCGGTTGGCCCGTCGAAGGGTCGCTGTCCGGTCGTCAACATATAGAGCAAAGTGCCGACTGCGTAGATGTCCGACCGCGCGTCGATCTCGCGGCCGAGCGCCTGCTCGGGTGACATGAACGCGATCTTGCCCTTGACGACACCGTTGTCCGTTTGATCGCGTTTGCGCTTCGCCTTTGCAATGCCAAAGTCCGCGAGCTTCACCTCGCCCTGTTCGCTGATGAGCACGTTCTGCGGCGAAACGTCGCGGTGAACGATGCCGAGGGGACGGCCATTCTCGCCGGTTTTGCTGTGCGCATATTCCAGGGCCCGGCAGATCTGGCTCACCACATAAAGCGCGATCGAGGTTGGCAACGCGATATTCGCGAGCGCCGCACGGTGTAGGAGTCGACCGAGATCCCAGCCATCGATCAACTCAAGTGCGAGAAAATATCGCCCGCCCGCCTGGCCCAGGTCCAACACTTGCACGATGTTGTTGTGGGAGAGCGTCATCGAGATGTGCGCCTCGTCAATGAGCATGTTGCGGTATTGCTCATCCGCCACCAGCGCCGAGTGGATGCGCTTTAACACCACCGTCTTCTCGAACCCCTGAGAGCCCTGCTGCTTGGCCAGGAAAATTTCGGCCATGCCCCCATCCGCGAGTTTGCGAATGACTGTGTAGCGACCGTGACCAACCATCTGGGGTGGGGGAAGTTACCACGCCAGCGCGTTTTGCCACCCCTCGATTTCAGAACCATTCGCCGCCGCCAACGCGATGCGTTTTTCGACTTCTGGCCCGGTTTCGCGTTCGATGGGTGCATGGCCATGTCCAGCGACAGGACGGCGTCGCCGATGGGTGACGGCGGCGGGGGTTTGCCCGCCTGGTTTACGCGCGCGTTGTTGGCTGGGTACGGGGTTCTGCTCGCGTTGTGTTTGCCCCTGGGCTTTACGAGCGCATCGGAGGCAGGATGGCTTTCCGACGCGATCGGTGGCGGCGAAGGTTTGGATCCCGCGCGCGGGGCGCCCCTTGCCGTTGTGTTCGCGAGGGTTGCCCGATTGTTTCCTGTTGGAACAATGCCCGTGAAGCTGCGACTGATGGCTTTGTTGCTCGTGGGGCTCGCAGTTTTTTTGTTGCACCGTCTGTCCGCAACCTCGGTCGGGCAACTGGCGCTGGTCTCGCATGCGCGGGTTCGCGAGCGCGATCGCCTGCACGAACGGCTCTCGACCCTTGGCGGAATGGGTGTGGTTCTCGTTTGCCCCTTTGTCGCCACGGCATTCGTCGCGCCGGGAATGCACGCACTTTCGGTGGCAGGAATGGGGGCGGTCATCTGGCTTGGCGAACGTGTGATACGAAACCCCGGCGATGCCCGGTTCGGGCTTCTTGCCGCTCTCGTATTCGGCACTTTGATTGGGCTTGATCCCGTGGTGGTTTCGTTTGCTTGGCCGATTGGGTTGCTCGTTTGGTTCTGGTGCCTGCGGGGTGGCCAACGTTGGCCAACGCTTGCGCCGTTTATCTTTGCGTGTGGCGTCTTGTGCGTATTGCCAATTCTTTCTAGTACCGCAAGCACGCCCGGCGCGGGCAATGCCTTGTGGGAAAGGTTCACGCTTGGCACCTTTCGACATGCGCTGTCGTTGGCTAGCGGAGCTCAGGTTTTGCACGTACTGCAGGATCTCGTGGATGCACTTGGCATTGTGGCGATCTTGCTCGGTGTGGTGGGCGTTGGCTGGATGGTGATTCGTTTGCCTGTGTTGACTGGGGCTTTCGTGTTTGCCCTTTGGACGACCCTCTTGATCTGGGCCGCTGCCCGTTCCGCACTGGTCGCCGATCCGAATCGTCTGGCCTCGGCGCGTGATGCGGCAGCCGTGGCGTGTGCGCTTTGTGGATTGCCGATCGCGGTCGGCATCTTGCGTCTGTCGACGAGTCTTGGTCAGGCGCGCGCCGCAGCCTCGGCAGCGCTCGCCGTTATTGCGGTGGTCGTGCCACTTCTTTCGGGTGGACCCGGCCGCTTTACGCCCGATGTGGCGAGCGTTCGCGAACAGCTCGCTCGCCAGACGGACGCGGTGGAATCCCAACCGGCACAACGCGATCCGGCCGGGCGGGCCGTGCAGAATTACCTTGTGGACGCGGAGGGCCTCATCGTCATACCGCCGCCCAGGCTTGGCCCTTCAAAAGCGAAATACCATCCGAAACAGGTTCCAAAGCCGGTTGTACCTGCCCGTCCGCGGCGCAATAAATAAAGCGTGACGTTCTTCCGGCGTCGGGTGTTTCGCCAGAGCTCCGGCCAATCCCGCGCAACGGAATAGGGCTACGGAAATATCCCGCGTTCCCGAATCGTTGCCGCAATCCGCTCAAGCGCAATACACATCGCGGCCGTGCGAAGGTCCGTCTTTCGTTGTATCGCATATTCCGTCACCGCCAGGTACGTGCGACGCATGCGCTTGCTGAGCCGTTCCTCAACCTCTTCCAGATCCCAGGATTCGGCCCGCCGGTTTTGCAGCCATTCGTAATAGCTCACGATGACGCCGCCCGAGTTCGCGAGAATGTCGGGTAGCACGTCGATCTGTCGTTCCGCGAGGATCGCCTCGGCCCCAAGATCGGTGGGACCATTGGCGGCCTCGACCACGACCTTGCAGTGCATGTCGCGTGCCTCGGCGTCTCCGATCTCCAGCTCCAGCGCCGCAGGAATGAGAATGTCGGTTTGCACTGCGAAGAAATCCTTGCGCGAGATCTCGTGACAGCCCGAGTAACCCATCACCGAGCCGGTTTGGCGCACGTGCTCGGCCAACCGGAACGGATTGATGCCGTCGGGATTGTAGAGGTAGCCCTTGTAGTCGCCCGTCGCAATGAGTGATGAGCCCGAGCGAGCGAGGATCTTTGCCGTATTCGAGCCGACGTTTCCGAAGCCCTGCACCGTGAAGGTTGCGCCGTTGAGATCAAAACGCTTGTCGCGTGCCCACTCATGGATGCAATGAACCACGCCCTGACCGGTTGCGGCCTCGCGACCTCGTGAACCACCCACCGCGAGCGGCTTGCCCGTTACAACAGCCCGGTTGACGTGGCGCTCGTTGGATGCGCCAAGGCTAAGGTAGGTATCCATCATCCAGGCCATCGTTTGCGCATTCGTGCCCATGTCGGGCGCCGGAATGTCGTGATTGGGGCCGATGTTGTTGCCAAGCTCAAACGTAAAACGGCGTGTGATACGTTCGAGTTCGCCTTTCGAGAACTCGCCCGGATCGAACTTGATGCCGCCCTTGCCGCCGCCAAGCGGCAGATCGTGCAAGGCGCACTTGTAGGTCATCCAGGAGGCGAGCGCTTTCATCTCGTCGAGGTGAACCTGTGGATGGTATCGAATACCACCCTTGTAAGGTCCAAGCGCGTTGTTGTGCTGGACACGGTACCCCTTGAACAAGCGATACTCGCCACTGTCCATGCGGACGGGAAAGTTCACGATGAGTTCACTCTTCGGCTGGGAGAGTGTTTCGCGTACCGATTGCTCCAGCCCGCAAAACGCAGCAGCCCTCTGAAACTGCTCGGCTGCGACCTGGTAGGGATTGGATTTCGGGGCAGATGTGGCCGTCGAATTGGCGGCCTCTTCCGATGCTTGAGTGGCCATGCTGTATCCCTGAGGGTACCATGCTCCCCCCATGACGGAACATTCCGCGACTTCTGCTCCCGTTTCGCCTCGCCTCGAGGGGCGTGCGCGCCAGCTTTTGTTGCAGGCTGTAGCCGAATGCCGTACTGCCTGGCGTTCAACCGGCGAGATCATGGCCCGGTTTACGCGCCAGAATCGCAGCTTGCCCGCCTCTCTGCGCCGCCGTGTGCTTGAGGATGTCTACGGCATGATTAGAATGGATCGTCGCATCGAGGCAATTGCCGATTCGCTCGTTGCGCGGCGTCGAGGCCCCAAGCGCGAAATGGCCCCCGAGGAGCGAGACGCGGTTCGGCTGGCGGTCTACGAATTGCTGACGGGTGGCACGTCGGAAGCAGGGCTTGCGGAGTTGAGTCGGGCCCTTGGTCCGGGGTTTTCGGCCCGACCCGAATGGGTGCTCGATCCCGATGCGGGTATGCAGCGCGTGTCCGGGTCCGCCCGCCTCGGCATCACCCATTCCTTCCCGACCTGGATGGTCGAGCGGTTGCAATCGGATCTGGGTGAGCCGCTCACCGAAAAGGTCCTGGAATCACTCAACAGCCGCGCGCCCGTTTGCTTGTTGACCAACACCAGCCGCATCGATCGCGATGCGCTCATCGCAAGGCTCGCACTGGATGGCGTGATCGCGCGGCCGTCGCCGCTGTCGCCTCTCGGTCTGCAACTGCAAGGACATGCCAACGTTTTCGGGTTTGCGGCCTTCGAGGAGGGCCTCTTCGATGTCATGGACGAGGGCAGTCAGCTGGTTGCCGCCCTCGTGGATGCTCAACCCGAGATGCACGTACTCGATGCGTGTGCGGGTGCCGGCGGCAAAACACTCGCGATGGCAATCACGATGCAAGGTCGCGGTCGCATTCTGGCGATGGACACCGCTGCAAAGAAGCTCGAGGAACTGCGCACCCGCGTGCGACGAATGGGCTTCTCAAACGTGGTTGCTCGCCCGATCAATCAGAGCGGTGCACAGTTGCCGGATGAAGCGCGGCCCGGCGTTTGGGATCGGGTTCTGGTCGATGCGCCTTGCACCGCACTTGGAACGCTGCGCCGACATCCGGAACTGCGTTACGTCGTCGAACCTGAAACCGTGCGCGCGGCCTCGAATCAGCAACTGGGATTACTGGCCACCTATGCCCCGATGGTGGCACCGGGTGGACGTCTCATCTACGCAACCTGCACGCTGTTTTCCGAAGAAAACGAAACCGTGGTGGAACGGTTTCTGCGCGACCGGAACGACTACGAACCCGTGGGCATCGCACGTGTGCTCGGAGACGCACTCGCGACTAAACTTGGTGGGGAACCCACCTTGCGGCTTTATCCACACCTCCACGGCACCGACGGATTCTTCGCAACCGTACTGCAGCGAAAAGCGTAGCGGTCATTCGAAACGACAGTGGCGACCCGGGAGTTTGCGTCACACCCCAACACCACCACCACACGCCTACTCTCGCGTCGCCACCTTTGCCCTCTCCACCCGTCCAACCCCAGCTTCCCGCCACCGCCACCGCCCTCG
>JAWXBF010000316.1:0-8643 GCA_034439895.1 Deltaproteobacteria bacterium | reverse complement strand
GGCTCGCCAATCGAGCCCCAAGCCCCGAGATCGCGCGTCGCAACACAGGTGTTGACGCAAATAAATGCGATGCCATCACCCCGGATGCGAACGAAGGGATAAAGAGCTTCATCACAACGGTGGTCGGCCTTCTGGTAAACCTCGAAAGCTTTTTCGAACGCGCGCTCCCGTTCGACGTCGGGTGTGTACACATCGTGATTGCCGGGAATGACTGTTAGCTGTCGCGGCTCTGGCCCAAACTTTTCGAGCCATACAAACGCCGCACGCCACTCGCTCTGCAATGAAATATTGCCAAGATCGCCCGTTACTACCAGGTGGTCAATGCCTGGACTCTCTGCGCGCACACGCACCAGGTCTTGACCTAGCGCTTCGAGCAACTCCATGCGGTGCTTGCGGGTACGATTGAAGACAAGATTCACGGCGCCCACGGCGCGCTTGCCGAAGAATGCAAGCGGACTCCATCCAGAGAACGAGCGGAAGTGCGGATCCGTGACGTGGGCGATTCGGAACATCGTGTCTCTCCGATAGGGAACTAAAGCGTGCCCCGGTAGGTACAGGCGGAATCGCTGGTCTCCCAGACTGTCACCGCCGAAAGCTGCGGTACCCGTCGGCGAATCGCATCGAAGATGTAAATCGCCATGACCTCGCATGTCGAATTCTCAAGGCCGGGTACGTCGTTCAGCACGTGATGATCGAACTGCGCATGCAGGGGCGCCCACGCATCGTCGAGATCGGCAAAGTCGATAAGCCACCCGGTCTGAGGATCAACCGGCCCGGTCACGAACAGCTCGACTCGGTAGCTGTGGCCGTGCATGCGCCGACACTTGTGGCCTTCGGGCACTCGCGGAAGAAAGTGCGCCGATTCGAAAGAGAAAATTCGCTTGAGTTCAACATTCACGGCAGCTAAGGCTATCAGGTTCGGCGCCGACCGGCGATGTCGCCTGACGCGTATTCAGAAACGGGGTGTCGTCCTTTTTACAGTGGCAAACCTCGAAGTCGCGCACGCTGGCGAATCCGGCCCCAATAACCTGTGTTCGATTTTTCCCAGTTCAAATTGCTAGATCGCCACGTCTGGATCCTCGCGTGGTCCCGGCTGGTGGCAACGCTGGGGTTTTCCATGGTTCTGCCCTTTATGATCGTGTACCTCACACGCGACAGGCAGATGCCCATCTGGGCCGCGACGCTGGTCATGTCGGTAAGTGGTGCATGCGGCGCCATCGCACAGGGGATCGCGGGGTCGCTCTGCGATCGCATTGGGAGGATGCCCCTCATCGTCGCCGCAAACATTCTGCGCACCCTCAACCTCGGCGCACTCGGGTTGTGTGTGTCCGTCCAAGCCCCGGTCTGGATTTTGGCCATCTTGTTTGTGAACAACAGCCTTGCCCGAGCTTTTATCGAACCCCCTTCACAGGCGATGGTCGCCGATCTCACACCGGTCGACCAAAGGGTCTCGGCGTTCGCGCTGCAGCGGATGTTCATCAATATCGGCTTCGCGTCGGGACCCGCACTGGCAGCCCTGGCCGACGGAACCATCGGGTACCACCAACTCTTTTACCTGAGTGTCCCCCTCAGTTTCGTCGGATTTCTCATCATCCTTCCCTTGCTTCCCTTGCGAAATGCCGCCAATCGGCCCGCTCCGGAAATCGCTCGGCTCAAGGACCAGAAGAAACCCAACTGGCTGCGGGCCCTGGTCGAACACCGTCATGATCGCGGGTTCATGTGGTACGCCGCCGCGACATTCTTGTTTTTTCTGCTCCAAATTCAGCTATTTGTGACGCTTCCGATATTCGCTGCCAAACACCTTGGACTCCCCAACGCCGAGGTCTCCCGCATCTTCACGGTCAACGGACTCATCGTCGTTGCCCTGCAATTGCCGGCCGCCGGTCTCATCAATCGCATTGGCCGGATGCGTGCGTTGACGATGGGATGCATCGGCTACGCCGTAGCGTATTCCGCACTGGGACTCGCCGGAAACCTCATGTTCCTGCTGGTTTGCGTCGGCGCAATCACCCTTTCCGAGGTCATGCTCGCGCCATCCCAGCACTCTCTGGTCACCACCCTCGCCCCCTCGGGGAGTATCGGTGCCTACGCGGGAATTTTTGGTCTGGCTCAGGTCGCGGGGCAGTCAGTGGGCCCTGCTCTCGGCGGTTTGGCGATGGAATACCTCAATGGAATGGTGTTGTGGGTCGCCCTCGGGAGCTTCGGTTTCATGGCTGCGCTCGCTTATTCACGTTCGCACCACCTCTCCAAGCTGCGAACATCAGCCTGATCGTCCTGCGACCGTAAATTTCCGGTTTGTCTCCGAAAGAAAAAAACCGAGATTTCACCGAATCTGCCTTGCGCCTCGCTTCGGTGTTGTATCATGCGCGCTCTCCGCAGCCCGCGAGCTTCGGATCAAGGGAGTTCAAACAGTCCTAATGACGAGAATCGAAGGAGAGGCCTTGCAAGCCCAAGAGAAACTCAACCTTCTCAAGTACTACCGCCAGATGCTTGGGATTCGCCGGCTTGAAGAAGCCGCCGCCAAGGCCTACTCGCAACAAAAAATCGGTGGATTTTTACACCTTTACATTGGGCAAGAGGCTATCGCAGCAGGAGCCGTCGGCGCCACCGAACACGGTGACTACTTTCTGACATCCTACCGCGACCACGGATTGGCCTACGCCAAGGGCACCTCCGCGCGAGCCTGTATGGCGGAACTGTTTGGCAAGGAAACCGGGTGTTCTAAAGGGCTCGGCGGCTCGATGCACTTCTTCGACAAGCCGAACAACTTCCTTGGCGGTTGGGGCATCGTCGGTGCGCACATGCCACTCGCGGTGGGAACGGCTTTCGCCTCGAAGTACCGCGGCGATGGACGTGTCACCTTGTGCTTCTACGGTGATGGCGCGGTGAGCCAAGGCGCTGCCCACGAAGCGATGTCGCTCGCATCACTGTGGAAGCTGCCCATCGTGTTTATCTGCGAGAACAACATGTACTCCATGGGGACACCGCTCTCGCGAACGATGTCTGTCGAAGACGCCTCTCAAAAGGCGCTGGCCTACGGGTTAGAACGCGACCGGTTCGAGGGCAACGATGTGCTCTTGGTTCGCGATCGACTTGCCGTTGCAGTGAAACGCGCCCGTGAAGAATCGCGTCCGTCGGTCATCGAGATCCGCTGCTACCGCTACCGCGGTCACTCAATGTCGGACCCAGGTCTCTATCGCACCAAGGACGAAGTCGAAGAGTACAAGCGCAAAGATTGCCTGCTCATCGCAGAACGACACCTCGCAGGGTACGGCATCGGTCCGGAAGATCTCAAGGCCATCGACGACGAGGTCAAAAACGAGATCGAGGATGCCGTCACATTCGCAGACGAGAGCGGCCACTTGCCCGCAGAACGTTTGCCGGATTTCAACTACGTCGATTGATTTTGGTGGTCTCAGCGACCGTCACCACTTCAGACCCAAGGAAGCAGAAGAAGCCCTATGCCCGTTGTTGAATATCGAGAAGCCCTTCGCCAAGCGATGGAAGAGGAGATGCTCCGTGATCCCGACGTCTTCCTGATGGGTGAAGAGGTTGGTTTCTACAACGGTGCCTACAAGGTCTCGAAAGGGATGCTTGAGAAGTTTGGCGACAAACGCATCATCGATTCGCCGATCACCGAGTGTGGCTTCGCCGGACTTGGCATTGGTGCAGCGATGGTTGGCATGCGCCCCATCATTGAGTTCATGACCTGGAACTTCTCGCTCGTTGCCATCGATCAGATCGTAAACCACGCCGCGAAGATCCGACAGATGTCGGGTGGTCAGTTCAATTGCCCGATAACTTTCCGTGGCCCGGGTGGTGCAGCCCACCAGCTGGCAGCGCAGCACAGTTCGGCATTCGAATCGTATTACGCACACATTCCCGGCCTCAAGGTCGTGATGCCCGCAAATCCGAAGGATGCCAAGGGATTGTTGAAATCGTCCATTCGCGATGAGAACCCCGTGTGTTTCATCGAGGGCGAAACGATGTACAGCGACAAGGGCGAAATCCCTGACGGCGAGTACACGATTCCACTCGGCGTTGGAGAGATCAAGCGTGAAGGAACAGACTGCACGATCATTGGCTGGTCCAAGATGGTGAACATCGGCCTCGCGGCTGCCGAAATTCTCGCAACCCAGGGCATCAACGCCGAAGTGCTCGATCCCCGAACGATTCGACCACTCGACGAAGATCTCATTGTCGCGTCTGTTAAAAAGACAGGCCGTTGCGTGATCCTTGAGGAGGGCTACCCCTTCGCGGGTGTGGGTGCCGAAATCGCCTATCGCATTTCGCAGCGCTGCTTCGACGATCTCGATCACCCTGTTGCTCGATTGACCAGCATGGACGTGTCGGCTCCGTATCACCGACAGGTTGAGAATTCGATCCGACCCACCCCTGAAAAGGCGGCGGACTTGGTTAAAAAAGTTTTGTACCTCGGTTAGTAGAAAAAGGACGACGAACAATATGGCTCAGCTTCTTGATATGCCGAAGCTCTCCGACACCATGACGGAGGGGGTTCTGCGGAAGTGGCAAAAGAAGGAAGGCGACAGCGTCGATCCTGGTGATGTCGTTGCCGAAGTCGAAACCGACAAAGCCACGATGGATTACGAGGCCTTCGATTCTGGCGTTCTACTGAAGTTTCTCGTCGCAGACGGGACCACGGTTCCCGTTGGTGGACCCATCGCCATCATAGGAAAAGCTGGCGAAGACATCTCGGCGTTGCTCGCCTCGATCCAGGGTGGTGGCGCAGCAAAACCTGCTGCCGTCGCAGCAAAACCTGCTGCCGTCGCAGCAAAACCTGCTGCCGTCGCAGCGCCGGCCCCGGCGTCCAACCCCGCCCCGGTAGCGACTGCTGCCCAGAGTACTGCGAATCGTGCACCGGCACCGGTTGCCGCATCCGCTGCCAAGGCAGACCAGGGAAAAATCCTCGCTTCTCCTCTCGCCCGCCGCCTGGCAGACGAGCTCGGTATTGCACTCCGATCGGTGACCGGCACCGGTCCGGGAGGACGGATCGTCGAACGTGACGTTAAGTTTGCTTCAGAAACCCGCGGAGCCGTTCCCGCCTCGGCCGATCTCTCATTCGTACCACCTGCGGATTCATCGCTACCAAGCCCGGTCTTGCCGGAACGGCGAACCGAAGCTCGACCCGCCCCGCTACCAACTGCTCCGGGCGATCAATTGATTCCACTGACCCTGATGCGCAAGACGATTGCGCGTCGCCTGGTTGAATCCAAGTCGCAGATTCCGCATTTCTATCTCACAGCCGAAGCCGACATGGACGCCGCAATGGGCTTCCGTCAGCAGGTCAGCGAGATGCACGGCGCCAAACTTTCCGTGAACGATCTTGTGTTGAAGGCGACCGCACTCGCCTTGCGACGCGTTCCCGAATGCAATGCGTCCTGGACCGACGAAGGCATCGTTCGCTTTACTCGCGTGGACATTGGTATGGCAGTGGCGGTAGAGGACGGACTTTTGACGCCGGTTATCCGCAACGTGGATGGCCGCACGCTCGGACAGATCGCAGAAGAGGCTCGCCGACTCGCCGGTCTGGCGCGCGATCGCAAGCTTAAACCCGAGGATATGACGGGCTCGACCTTCTCCATCTCAAACATGGGCATGTTGGGCATCGATCATTTTCAGGCCATCATCAATCCACCCGAGGCTGGCATCTTGGCTGTGGGTCGGGTTCGCAAGGAACCGGTGGTCAAGAATGATCAGATCGTCATCGGCCAACGCATGGCTCTGACGCTCTCATGTGATCACCGCGTGATTGACGGCGCAGCAGGTGCCAAGCTCATGCAAGCCATCGTTGGAATCCTCGAGCGTCCGATGACGCTCGCTTTCTAGGAAATCCATGGCCGATCTATTCGATCTGGTCGTTATTGGTGCAGGACCGGGTGGCTATGTCGCCGCGATTCGTGCTGCTCAACTTGGCCTTAAAACCGCGTGCATCGAGCGAGAACGCGCGGGCGGCATTTGCCTGAACTGGGGCTGCATCCCGACCAAGGCCTTGCTGAAAAGTGCGGAAGCGATGCGAACGATTTCGCATGCGAGCGAATACGGGATTGAGATCTCCGGGACCATTTCGGTCAACTGGGACAAGGTCATCAAGCGCAGCCGCGGCGTCTCCGACAAACTGGCCGGCGGCGTTGAGTATCTTTTCAAAAAGTACGGCGTTGAATACATCAAAGGTGTTGCAAGCTTCTCCGGTCGCGGCAAACTTGAGGTGACGAGCAGTACCGGAAAGCGAACCGTTAACGGCCAGAAAATTCTGGTTGCAACCGGTGCGCGTGCACGTCCTCTCCCCGGCATCACACCCGATGGCGACAGGATCATCACCTATCGCGAAGCGATGGTTACGCCAGAGATGCCCAAGTCGGCAATCGTTGTCGGAGCCGGCGCCATCGGTGTCGAATTTGCAGACTTCTGGAATGCCTTTGGTGCCGACGTCACGATCCTCGAGGCCGCACCTCGCATCGTTCCAGTTGAGGATGCCGACGTTTCCGAGGCCATCACGCGTGCCTTCAAGAAAAAGGGCATGAAAATTCACGTTGGCGCCCGAATCAGCAATGTGCAGGTCGCCAATGGACACGTGACAGCGACCTTCACAACCGCCGACGGCAAGTCCGACACTGTCACAGCGGAACGGTTGCTCCTCGCAGCAGGCGTGCAGGCCAACACCGAAGGGTTCGGACTCGAAGGCATGGGCGTTGCCCTCGATCGCGGATTCATCAAGATAGACCGTGGTACGTATCAGACCTCAAGCCCCGGCATTTACGCGCTCGGCGACTGCGCGGGCGCCCCGATGCTCGCACACAAAGCCATGGCAGAGGCCATTGCGTGTGTCGAACAGATGGCTGGACACCATCCCACCCCGGTGAACTACGACGCGATCCCCGGTTGCACCTATGCCTCGCCCGAGATCGCATCCATCGGCTTGACCGAAGAGAAAGCCCGTGCAGCGGGCATTGACCTCGGCATCGGAAAGTTCCCATTCTCGGCCAACGGCAAGGCGCTCGGTGCGGGCTATCCCGATGGATTCATCAAGGTTCTCATCGACAAAAAAGATCACAACCGAATCGTGGGCGTTCATGCCGTCGGGTACGGCGTCACCGATCTCATTGCCGAAATGTCGCTCGCGATCACGTCCGAGGCGACAGCACGAGATGTCGTCGCTGCGATTCATCCGCACCCTACGCTTTCCGAAGCGATGTTCGAGGCAACCGCAGCCGCACTCGGCGAAGCAGTTCATATCTAGCAATGGCTAGAAGTCGGGTTGGGAAAACCGACCAAGGGCCTGATTCGCAGCGGATTTTTTTGTGCGGCGAATTTTTTGAGGCGGGCCCGACTTTGCCGGTGCGCCGGCGATCGCTGGACGGGGCGCAACGTTAACGGGAAGCGTCGCGGTATCGGCTTGCGCCGGAGATGCCTCCGGTACAATCGGCGGTTCGTTGGGCGCCTTTCGCGGCGACGCGACAACCTGAGTGACCACACTACTTTTGTCTGAAGGCGGATTCGCCGCCCGTGTCGACGAGGGCTGCCCGAGCAAAAGGGCGAGGCCACCGAGAACGACAACGAGTACGGCCGCAGCACCCGCCATGACCCATCGCGTACGCTTCTTGTACATCGATTGCACCAGCGTCATCGGGACCGTTGGATCCGAATCCTCCTTCGGCATCAGTTTCTGAAGCTCGATGGCCTTCTCTTCTTCGGTCTTCTTTTCTTTGGTCGGACACTCGGCAGACGCGGGAATCAACGATTCAACGCCCTCAAGTGCTTTGATCAAGGCTTCACAGTTCGGATAGCGCTGATCGCGATCCGGAGCCATGGCCTTTTGTACAATCCGCGAAATCTCGGGGCCTAAATCGGCGCGCTTTGCCGACAGCGGCGGCGCTTCCGTGCTGTTTACAACGGCCATCATGAGATCGAGAACGTTGCTTTCACGATAGGGCGCCCGCCCGGTCAGTGCGCGATACAGAATCACCCCCATCGAATACACATCGGCACGTGCGTCGATCTCCCTGCGACCCCGCGCTTGTTCGGGCGACATGTAAAGAGGCGTACCCACCGTCATTCCGGTTGCGGTCAATTTGGCAACATCGGCACTAAGCATGCTGTTGTCTTCCGTGCGCGACACACCAAAATCGAGCAACTTCGGAAAGACCTCACCCGACTCTTCCACCAGGAAGATGTTTTCGGGCTTGAGGTCGCGATGAATGATTCCATTGGCGTGAACAACCGCGAGACCCGTCAAAGCCTGTCGCGTCCAACGCAAAAAATCGCGAACCAAAACCGCTGGCGCTCGACTGATGCGTGCACCAATCGTCTCACCATTGAGACGTTCCATGACCATATACAGCGTTCCGTCGGGAAGGTTTCCGAAGTCAAAGATGCTGACAACGTAGCGGTGCTGTACTTGTGCCGCGATGCGAGCTTCTTGCAAAAATCGAATCGCAGCACGACCCTGATCTTTGCGCAAAAACTTGATCGCGACCATCTTGCCGATGGTTTCGTGACTCGCTTGCCAAACGGAACCCGCCGCGCCTTGACCTATCATTCGGTCAAGACGATACCGGCCACCCACAAGTGACCCGACATCTATGGGTATGTTTGAACCCGCCAAAATTGAGACCTTAACGTTCT
>JAWXBF010000315.1:0-13775 GCA_034439895.1 Deltaproteobacteria bacterium | reverse complement strand
CGCCTCCCCTCCACCGCCGTCCGAGGCCGAGGTGGCGGCCATGGCGGACGCCGCGCGCCAGTTGGTGGCCTGGGCGTCGCCTGAATCAAACAAGCGTTTTGCACGCTCGAAACACAACGCGGATTTCTTCAAGCTGGCCAATCAATTCGAAAGCCAGCACAACCTCGGCTATTGCGGACCGGCGACAGCCACCATCGTCCTGAACGCGCTGCGCCTCGACAACGCCAAGGCGCCCCGGCCACGCGACGAAACGATGTTTCCGGAGGCGTACGTCAAGCGCCTGCCGCCGGGGCTGGATCCCGTGTTCAAACGTTACACGCAGAACACCTTTTTCGACGCACACATGGAAAAGGTGAAAACGCGCGATCAGTTCTTCGGCACGCCACGCACGCCCGGAACGCGGCCCAGCCCCGGCATCGAACTGCGCGAGTTGCACAACGTGTTGTTCAATCACGGTCTGAAATCCGAGCTGCGAATCGCGGATGACACGGTTACCGACAAGCAGATGCGGCAAGAGCTGATACGCAACCTGGCAACCCCAGGCGACTACGTGATCATCAACTACTCGCGCGTCGAGACCGGCCAGGGCCGCTCAGGCCACATGTCGCCGCTCGGCGCCTACGATCAAAAAAGCGATTCGTTCCTGGTGATGGACGTGAATCCCAATCAAGCGGGCTGGGTCTGGGTGCCCGCAGGCCTGCTGGGCAAGGCGATGCGCAGCAAGGACGTGGCGGAGAACCGCGGCTATTTGCTGGTCGCCGAAGGAACCCAGTTCTAGCGCAGCACGGATCCCAAGGCGCGCCGGCGGTCAGGCTGCCGATGACTGGCGACGATCGCCGTTGGAACGGCCGCTCCGAACGAACAGTGGGGAGTTAAAGCCATGAGTACGACCAAGGAACAATCAAAGAAGCGTTGTGCGCAGTGCGGGGCGCGCGAGGTCACGAAGGTCGCCAAGGCCGGTCGAACCGCGCCGTACCGGAACACGGAGTTGTCGGTACCGGCTAGCCTGGAGATCCCAACGTGCGGGAACTGCGGCGCGGAGTGGATCGACGCCGCGACCGCTCGCGCGCTGGACGACGGGCTGGAGGCGTCCTACCAGGAGCGCGTCCGCCAACGACTGGACGAGGCGCTGGAGATTGTCCTCAAAGCCGCGGGCAGCCAGACGCGGGTTGAGCGCGCGCTCGGGGTCTCGCCAGGATACTTGTCCAAGCTCAAGCTTGGAAAGCGCAATCCCAGTGCGGAGATTGCCACCTCGCGCTGGTTGATCGCGGTGGATGGCGATCGATAGCGCCAAGGACTGGTGTGTCCGCTTGATCGGCACGGCTGGAGTCAAACTGATGATGACCGGCGACGATAGCCGTCCCGGATCACGCAATAAAAGCAAACGCCAAGGCTGCTCGCGCATATTGACAGAGGAGGGAGCATGGCAAGCGAGAGCAAGATCAATGACGTTGCAAGATTGCTAGGGGACCGCATGTGGATCTCCCGCCTCGCGCGTCGTCTGGCCACCCAAGACGCCGACGATCTGGTCCAAGACACGTGGCTAGCGGCATTGCGGTCACCCCCGGACCCTGAACGACCGGCGCGCCCCTGGTTGGCGCGAGTTCTGAAAAACCTCGCCGCCATGACCGCGCGACAGCGGCGCAAAGAGGTGTTGATGGAGCCGAACGAGCTGGAAAATTTTCCACCGTCCGGGCATCGGCCGGCGTCGATGGACGCCGAACTTGAGCGCGCGGAAGCCCTCGACCTGCTGGCGCATGCTGTGTTGGCGCTTGAAGAGCCATATCGAACAGTGGTTCTTCAGCGCTATCTCGACGAACAAGACCCCAAAGACATTGCAGCCGCTTTGGGTGTGCCGGCCGGAACCGTCCGATGGCGCATTAACGAGGGCCTACGACGCATGCGCGGTTTTGTCGCACGAATCGACCGGCAGCAAGAAAGGTTGAAACGGCGCCGCACGGCAAAAGCATTGGCACCGTGGGTCGCGCTGCGGCGCCCGGCGTTCGCACCCGCCTGGGCGAAAGGAAAAGGAATTGTCATGGTCATCAACAAAACCAAACTCGCAGTGGCCGCCGTGTGCGCGGTATTCGCCGCCATCGCGATCGTCGAGATCGCGGGCGGGCCGTCCTCGGACGTACAGTCCTCGGCTGAAGAGGGAAACCGCCACACCGTGTCTACGCCAACCGTAACACCTAAGCAGATAGCCAACGTATTTCCGGCTGGGGTACCACCCGAAGAACCCTTGCGCTCGCGCCTTCAGCCCAACACGCTGCAAGCAGGACTACCGATGTTCAAACAGGGCCACCCCGATGCACCGGAGGCGATAGGCCCATCGTTCGCCGATGGCAGCCCTTCGTCTGAACTGAAACCGATCGCCGCCGATGCCATTGCAACGATCATGAAGTCCCTCATCGGGGACATCGCGGGATGCTACGAGAAGCTCTTGGAGGAACAGCCAGGTGCCAGTGGCCGCGTGCTCGTGGCTTTCACCATTGGCAGCAAAAGTGGAGTCGGGACGGTCACGGATGCGACCATCGTTCCGCCAGATTCAGACAACGCAGAGGCCGGCGGTGGTGCGTTGCCGCCCCATCCGCTTACAGAGCTCTGCTTTTTGCAGGTGTTGAGCAAGGCAACGTTTCCTGATCCCGGTTCCGATGGGCACGTGGTCGTCAGGTATCCGTTTATCTTTTCACCCGGCCCCAACCCGATGCGGGCTTCGCGGTAACTGCGGGCCCTTGGTAACCATCAGACCTAGCGCAAACCAAACAAATGCCCCGGCTCCGATCGCAAAAATGGTGTCACCGAAGAGTCGCATCCATCTGAGCGATTGCATCAGGCCGGTCTGCATAAACTCAGGGCTTCTTGCCGACCAGTAACCTACGGATACCGATTGATACGTTTGAAGTAAACCGATTGGAAGCAAGCTAAGAAAAATCTCCATGAGCATGCCGACATTGATGGTCCAAAAAGCGAACGCCAGCAGCTTGGTGTTCCAGATACGCTCAGGCTGCATCGCTCTCATGCAAAACAACAGAAGCGCCAAACCGAGCGTACCGTAAACGCCGTAGAGCGCACCGTGCGCATGAACCGCCGTCGTGTTCAGGCCTTGCATATAGTACAAAGCGATCGGCGGATTGATCATGAATCCGAACACGCCCGCACCTAACAGATTCCAAAACGCCACGGCGACGAAGAAATAGACGATCCATTTGTATTGCGAAAGCCATGGCCTGGCTTTGGAATGGCGAATGTTCTCAAATGCCTCGTAACCCACAAAAACCAATGGCACGATCTCAAGTGCGCTGAACACCGACCCAAATGCCAATGCGACCGTCGGCGTACCCGCGAAATAAAGGTGATGCAAAGTGCCGATGATGCCTCCGCTCAGGTAGATCGCACCCGACAGCAATGAGGCCCTGGCCGCATGCTCAGCTTGGATTACCTTCAGGCGGGCAAATAGATACGCAATCACAACGGTCGCGAATACCTCGAAGAATCCTTCGACCCACAGATGCACCACCCACCAACGCCAATACTCGACGACCGTTAGATTCGTGCGCATTCCCCAAAACAACCCGGGCGCGTAAAAAAGCGCGATGCCGGCGGTAGTCACCAAAAACAGCATGACCAGCGACTTGCTTTCAGCCCCTCGCCGCAACGCCGGAATTGCCGACCTGCCGATAAGAAATAGCCACAACAGCAGACCGACAAACAAGGCCGCCTGCCAAACTCGGCCGAGATCAACATACTCGTAGCCCTGGTGACCAAGCCAGAACCAGAGGTCGCCCTTGCCGAGCTTGTGCATCACACTCATCCACTGCCCGCCCATTGAACCGAGCACGACGATCAGCAATGCGACAAAGAGGACATCGACGCCAAGTTTCTGATGAGTCGGCTCCCTTCCACAGATGTAGGGTGAAATGAACAACCCAGCCGCCAGCCACGCCGTGGCGATCCAAAAAATTCCGAGCTGCGTGTGCCAGGTTCGCGTGACGACATAGGGAAGGTAGTCCTGAAGCGGTATCCCGTAAAATCCTCCGCCCTCCACACCATAATGCGCGGTGATCATTCCCATTACGATCTGCAGGAGAAACAGCAGCGACACGACGAAAAAGTATTTGACCGTCGCCTTCTGCGAGGGCGTGAGCGTCTCGCCGATCAGCGGGTCTGAACTGGGCGTATCACTGGAGTTCGACTCGCGACGCCATCCGGCGAAAAACCAGACCATGGCCCCGATGCTTGCGATCAAAAGGATGACGCTGACTCCGGTCCAAACAATGGCTGAGCTCGTGGGTACGTTGCCGACCAGCGGCTCCGGCGGAAAATTACTTGTATACGAGATCGTATTGCTCGGCCGGTTCGCGGCAGACGCCCAAGCGGTCCAAAAGAAAAAGGAGGTGAGTTGCCGAAGCTTTACCGGATCGGCCTGGGCTCCACGCTGAATCGCATAGTCTTTGTTGCCGTTTGTGAATACCTCAGAATAGTGTTTGAGATTGCTCTCAAAGGCCCGCGAACGGATCGGGTCAACCGTGATACGGTTCGTCGCCTCATCGTAAGAGTTCTTGCGCATGAGATCTTGCAGCCGCTGCCGAAGCGAAGCCTGTTGTTCGCTTCCCAACTTTTCGTATTCGCGGCTGAACTCGGCTCTCGCCCAGGCGTTCAAGATAAATACGCATTCTCGATGTAGATAGTCTGCCGTCCAATCCGGAGCGACGTACGAGCCGTGTCCCCAGATTGAGCCGACCTGCATTCCACCCATTGACTGCCAGACGTTCTGGCCATCTGAAATCTGTTCGGCTGCGATCAATACAGCCCCTTCAGTCGAAACGACCTCAAGAGGTATCGGTGGAGCTTGTCGAAACACCTCGGTCCCGACCCAACCCAAAATCGCGAACGAGAACACGCATACACCAATCAACAGGATCCAGAGTCTTCTCACCGGTAACTCCTCGAAAAGGGGCAATGACCGAACGGTAGACGCGCCTACTCGCCTACTTGCCTGACCTCTTGATCTGATCCGCCTTTGCGGCATCGATGGTCAACAAAAGAGCGGCAAATGAAGGCGACGCGACGAGGGTGTGAATTGCTGATGTCATGGTTTTTCTCCAGGTTTATGAGAGCACGGGCGCTCTAAGCACGATGTGTGCCAAACGCCCCAGTTTGGGCAAACCACGGCCAAATCCCCTGGTTTTCCAGCAACTGGGGCCACTCGACAACCACAAGGCCTCAAGAACGGACGAATATTGTGCGCGGTATTCCGCATCCACGTGCAACGGTTGCGTATTCTCCAACCCAGCACGTGATGCGCTTCGATTGCAGCATCACTTTGTCACCGTCGAAGACCGTGAACGTCAAAGGCCAAGCGTTGTGACGCTACATGCTCACCACCGTCGCGGTGATGCAGTCTTCACGAAGGGACGTTGTTAGTTCGAGATCTTCGACCCGTTGCCGCTGGATGTTGCGGAGCAGTTAACGATCGATCCGCCGATGTTCATGGCGTAGTTTGCGGAGAACGCGATGGTCGCAGTCGTTCCGGTGACCGTCATCGTTGCCGCAACGGGAGTGATGGTCATGTCAACAGTGCCGAGATCCTCGTCGACGAACTTGTCCATGCACATCTGATTCGGCAGCAGCGTCATGACAGTGCCAGTGCTTGAGTATTTCCAAACGCACTTGGAATCTGACTCCGAAAGGACCAGAGGGGCGTCAACACCTTTCGCAATTGTGAACTTGTCGCCAGTCAATTGCCCGGTTTCGTTCAGGTCCACAGACGGGCAGCTTAGATTGAAGGTGCCTGCCACGTACTGCCATCCACCGACAAATCCTGAAAGATCAGCAGCTCCCGAGGTGCCGCCCGTTGCCGATGTTCCCCCGGAACCAACCGTGCCTGTTGCGCCGCCAGTCCCCGGGTTGCTGTTCTTGTCATCGCTGTTGTCGCATGCCGCGACGCCGACGATCGTAAAAACCACCAACATCGCCGTTACAAGTTTGGTCTCGCTGGAAATCATTCGGATCCTCCGTTTTCAGCGGCGGTTGTAACCCACGATACACGACGGTGTCAATTTGTTCGGAAATAGCGCATGGCCCGGGCGCCCAACGTAAACCCCATTTTTCAGGGAACGAACTCGTCTGCGCCGCAATCCGCAGCAGCACCTTGCGGACGCGTCTGGCCATCGATGTCCCAGAGGACCGACTGGTTGACGGGGAGCTTGTCGATGCACGGGGAATTCGCGTTGAGCCGGAAGTCGGCGGTCAGTTGGGTATCGCCGTCTGTGCAGCAGTTGGTGAGTACGCAGGCAGGCGAGGCGTTCGCGGTCCCATCCAAGAAAACACTTTTCGAGAACATTACGCCTGAAGACTCGATGGCCTTTTCGCAAAACACACCGGTTCCATAGTTTTCAGCGATGGTGACGTGGGTCAAACGATGAACCCCTGTCGCGCCTACCGTTACAATTCTGATTCCGCCGTTGCGGTACTGACCATTCCGCGAGACAATCGTGTTACGAATATCAAAGGAAGGTGCGTCATTGCCGCTGGATTCGATTAGGATTCCCCCGGAATCATGGCCATTCACGGTGACTCCGTCCAAGAAGAGGGTTCCCGCGCCAACAGAATGGACTCCCATAGAAAGCACCCCCGTTTGGCCCGAATCTTCGATCGTCAGATTCCGAATCTTGAGGGTTCCGCCCGTGTGAACAGTGGACCCTCTAATCACGCCGCCAAACTGCCCGACGACGTTCAACGTTGAAGGCAATCCCGAATACTCGAATCCTTCGATGGTCGAGCCTCGAATCACAATTGTATTGCGGTCAGCCGTCGCGTCGGTAACCGCGAGTTGAGGGGTGCAGTACGGTACGGCTTTGGTCCCGCCCGCACCGGGCGTCGATGTACAATTGGGCTCTCTCACATAGAATACGTTCTGGTCCGTCGCACAGGCTCCGTTCGCCAGACAAATGCCCGGGTCCGCTCCGTTTCGACCGACACATTCCGAATCACCCTTACATGCCACGCAAACCTTGTTGCTACACATGGGCGTGGTCGGGTTGGTGCAATCGGCATGCATCAGACACTGTTCGCAGCGACCGGTGCTCGCGTCGCATACGGGCGGCGTATTGGGTTTGCCGCCACAGGTCTTGGCGCCAGCCTGATCGCAGGCCACGCAGACGCCAGCGGCCGAGCACAGGGGCTTTGTTGGAGCGCTGCAATCGGTATCGGCATTACACTCGGCGCATTCACCCGAACCCTGGAGGCAGATGGGCGTGGCAGGCGTGGCCGCGAGACAGTCCGAATTCCCGCCGCATCGAACACACGACAAACTGACGCCGCTGCAAATCGGTTTGCCGGGTTTGCCTTTGCAACTTACATGGCCGGTGCATTCGACACACTCGCCCGATGTCGGTTCGCATACGGGTTCGGTGGGCTCGGCCATGCCGCATTGGGCCGAGTCTGTGCACTTGACGCAGGTCTTGGTTGCTGAATCGCAGATGGGTCGTCCGGTTTTGCCTGCGCAGTTCGCGTGGCTTGTGCATTCGACGCACTCACCAGTATCCATTGCGCATTGGGCGCGATCGGGCGCAAACGGGGCACAATCGGTTGTGCCCATGCATTTGACGCACATTCCGGTGGTTGTGTTACAAATTGGGCGCCCGGCTTTTCCTGTGCATGCGCCGTTGTCGAGGCATTCCGGAGGCAGCACATCGATTTCGGGACTGCCGACCTCCGCGTCCATCGGGGTCTTCAAGCCGTTGGCATCCGGGGTCTTCAAGCCGTCGGCATCCACACCGGCATCGGCGTTCCCGCCCGTCGAAACATCCGGGATGCAGGTCAAAAAGGTTTCGTTGGCATAAACGGTGTCGCAGATCTGGCCCGTTGGACAGTCGTCCTTGACATTGGGATCACAGACATCGACGTTGTCTTTCGTTTGGCACGAGAGGACAGTCAAAAATAGGGCCGCCGCGAGAATCGTCTTATTGTGGGTATGGGTCATGACTAACTTGAAGTTGCGCATCTTAGAAGTCCTTGTTCGTTGCGCAACTCAAAAATGATGATCGCGCCGGAAATCATCGGCCAAACCTGGGCCAGGTTTTAGATTTTTCGTCGAGACTGCAACGGAACAGGGCTTCAGGTGGGTGCAGGTTCGCAGCTGCGCGAGCGTTCTACCCGGCGGCAGGTTCGTCAGACGCAATCGCACGCCAGTTTTGTCGCTCGATCCAAGACAACGCTTCTTGTTCGCGATCCGTGTTGACGAGGACCGTGATCTCATCGTTTTCCCGCAGTCCGTTCTGCGCAGCCATCGGGGTCGCGACTTCATCGCGTTTTCGGATAAGCGCAACATAGAGTCCCTGTGGGGGTATTTCAGGGGTGGGACCAATGGTGCTCTCACGGTGCGGCTCGTTCTTGCTGGATCGCGGGGTCGTGCCACGTGGTCGTGGCAGCACGCGGTAACAGGCCGTGCGCATGGCCCCTTTGCGAATGCGGGCAGACCACTGGTCCACGTCGATGGGTGCGGCGAAGAGCAACTTGCCTTGAAACGGTTCAAGAATGCGCTTCACGCTATCTTCGGAGCGGACCGCCGACAGCAGGTTGCCAAGCTTCGTCTCCAAGCGAATTCGGGCGAGAAAAAGTGCGTTCATTTCGTCGTTGCCGGTGAACGCGATGATGCCGGCGCGGGAATCAATGCCGGCGCGAATCCAGACACTCTCATCCAATGCGTCGCCAAATACGACGCGCAAACCTTCATTTTGTGCAGCCGTGCAGAGGTCGGCGTCTTTGTCGATCAAGACAACGTCTTGGCCTCCGTCTCGGAGAAGCTTCGCGGTCAAACGGGCCAATTCGTGGGTTCCAAGGATCGCGTACCCGGTGTTGGCAGGTCGGCGCATTCGCAGCACACGCGCCGCGATGCCACCCGTGAGCCCCGCCCAAAGGACGGTGATGGCAATGACGGTGAACACCAACGCCTGCAAGGGTTTGGCACCGGCGACACCGTGCGCTTCAAGGTCGCGAACAAAAAATGCCGCCACCGCGGCGGCCACAATGCCGCGTGGCCCAATCCATCCGATAAACGCTTTTTGTCGCCACGTCAGCGTCGTACGCCACGTCCCCGCCCATACATTGAGTGGTCGCACAATGAACATCAGCGCGCATACAACGCCGATGGCCGGCCATCCCAGCGCTCGCACCTCAGCAATGCGTACGTCGGCCGCCAGTAATACGAATAACATCCCGATAAACATGACGGTAAGCTGCTCTTTGAATTCGATAAGCTCGCGCCGGACGTAGGTTTTCGAGTTACCCACGACCAATCCCGCCGTGGTTACGACAGCGATGCCGCTTTCTCCGAGGATGGCGTTCGATACCTGGAACAGCATGACGACGAAACAAAGAACAAAGACATTTTCGAGGCCTTCTGGAACCACGCCCCGTACCCGGAGCAAGAGCGCCAAAACATAACCAGACGCGAGTCCAAACAGCACGCCAAGGCCTAGACGCATGACGATGGCGAGCAGACCTTTGGCGGCAACAACGCCCGATGGAGACAACGCCACTTCCAGCGCCACCGCCGCAACGATGGCGCCGATGGCGTCAATCAACACGCCCTCTGCTTCTAGCACTGTGCTGACGGTTCGCTCGACCCGCAACCGACGCAATAGAGGCTGTATGACCGTTGGACCAGTGACGATCACCAAGGTTCCAAACAGGATGCAAAGCCGCAGCGGCCAGCGAAGGAAAAGCCAGCAAAACCCCGTTGCACCCACAAGCGTGACCACGGACCCAATGGTGAGCAGCTGCCGAATCGCGCGGCTTTCAGTCCGCAACCGCTTGAGGTTGAGGCTCATGCCGCCCTCGAACAGGATGATCGCCACGGCAAATCCGACCAACATCGACATCGCACCACCGAGGACCTGCGGGCGAACCCAGTTCATCACGTCAGGACCCATCAACACACCCACCAAGAGCAACAGAACGATGCTCGGCAGCCGGGCATGCCGCGCTATCGAAACCGACATGATGCCGCCAAGCAGCGCCAAAGCGACTGCGATGCCGGGTTTGTCCAGCGTGCCTTGAACCGACGGGATGAGATGGAGGCCTTGAGACATCGGCATGGTCGGCGATGCTACCCGATCGCTGCGAAAGCAGCGATCGCAGACGAACGGGGCGGTTTAGGGGTTGTTGCGGTTCGTCAAGCTGGCGAAGCTGCGCGTGTCAACCGTGCAGAGCTGTCTAGGGTTGCGGGCCGCAGCCCCACTCGATGTAATCGGATAGGCCGTTGCCGTTGGTGTCTCCGAAGGCGAGATCTGCGCAGCGGGGTACAGGGACGGATGGCGTCGCCGCGTTGAAATCGTTGTCGTAAGTGTATCGGGAAGGTTCGTAACACACACCGATATCATTGCTCGCAGGAGATTCGCTGGAAACAAACCCGGAGAGATAACGACATTCGGTTCCCGCAGGCGCGCCGCGGTCGCTACAACCATAGGGCCCAATACCATCTGCATTGGCCGTCATTCCAACGAAAGTCGGGGCCGGCCGACAGAAAGCTGTGCACAGGGAGGTGGGGTCGGTCGAACTCGCGAAGAAAAATGGTTGATTCCCAGGCGAACACGCATTCAAGTAGACAACGCCTGTCGACGAGGCCGCTGGATCGCCGTGGTTCTTTGATGAAAACGGTGCGCGTGCGCACGAATAAACGCCGTTGACTCCATAGCACCCCATGGTTGGATTCAACGGATCCGGACTGCCACACGCGGCGGCGCCGTCGGAACGGATTTGTGTTACAGGATCGCAGGACAGGATACACATCGATGTGGTTCCGGTTTCGGTGCTGAACTGTTGGCACACCAATCCCGCCGCGCAGCCGGTGACGAGACAGCCACCTGTTTCGCCTTCCGGAATGCCCGCATCGCCGACCACCGTCACTTCGATGCCGACGCGCAACGTTCCGGTTCCGATGGTGATCACGCCCAGGCTTGTGGAGAACCGATAGGTCACGGTGGTGGTGCTGCCCGCAAAGATCTGAAATGCGGTTGGATTCGGCGAAATCAGCGTCGCGTCGATGACGGTGCCTGTGTCGGTGCGCTCCAGTGCCCAGCCGCTTTCTAGGTTGATAGAGTAAGAACCAATCGCAATCGTGGCGCTCAGGAACGTGGCATCTGGGTCGGTCTCGGAATCGAGGGTCTGCAGAACCGTGCTACCATTCGAGATGACGAAACGGGCGTTGCGCAAACGGTAAATGACGCCGCCCGTGTTGGCCGTCAACGCGAGCGATACGCTTCCCGTTGACGCCGGTGCAGGTGGGTCCGAATCGCAGCTTGCAGCTGCGAGGACGAAAACAGCAGAAAGACCCAAAGCACAACGGCACCATGCGTTTGACATCCGGCTTGTTTAGTCCCTGCGGCCCGCTCATGTCAAACGGGATCATTCAAACTTGCGTCACGAATCACGACACAGTGTAACAACGCCGTTTCAAATCCGCGCGCTCATGCGCAGCATCGAAAGGTGCCGTCGCAATGCCCGCGTACCCGTACTGGTGAAGAAAGGCGATCTGTTCATTCGGCGTGCGCTTTTCGATGGTGAAGTCGAAGGCATACAGCGGCGGTGCAGCGCGGCCGATATTCACTGCCGCTGGCTCCGTGTAGCACGCCGTGGCCAACGTCGTGAACGTCACCGCGGGGAGGAAGAAACGGCGCAATCGCTTCGGCATCGACGACTCTCGGATGGAACGGTCCGGGTGCACTGCATCCCGCTCAGGCTTGCGCCGGTGTTGTTAGCGCTTGCCCTTGCCTTTGCCCTTGGCGGCTTCTGCCGCCTCGGCCTCGGCGGCAGCTTTTGCAGCGTCGGCTTCTGCTTGGGCTTTGACGGTAGCTGCCGCGTCGGATTCTGCCTTGGCCTTCGCAGCCGCGGCTTCTTCGGCCAGCGTCTTGGCCTGTGATTCTGCCAGGATCTTCAAGGCCGCCAGACCGCGCTCGAAGTCTCCGCCGATCGACTTGTCCATGTTCATGAAAACGCTGAAGATCTTGCCAACGAAGTTATTGTCGCCATCCATGGCCCACGTGATTGTGCTGTTTTTTTCACCCTGTGCGGCGATGATGAAGTTGGTGGTGGCCACTGCCGCGAAGGGCTCCAAGAATTCCAGCCGGTAGGTGGCACGCGAAGGCGCTTCGATCCCGGTGATCGTCATGCTGCCCTTTCCCACCTTCTCGTTGCCTTGCCAGGCGTACGCCGCGCCGACGCCCTTGTCGGGACCGGAGAAGGTCTTTTGCATATGGGGATCCATCTTGTCCCACGGCGACCACGCGCTCCACGTTTTGAAGTTGTCGACGTTGCCGAATACCACAGCGGCGGGTGCTTCGATCGCCATTGTGCGTTCCACGCGATAGGTGTCGGGGAGGGTTGCCGCGAACGCCAAGAATCCACCCACGGCCACAAGCAATACGATCGCAATCTTCTTGAACATGACGAGCCTCCGTTATCGTTGAGAGCCCCACCTTTGCCACAGTTCCCGGCCGCTTCCAAGTTAAGGGCTGTCGGTGCCAAACCCAGATCAACAGCGCGCCGAGTCAACCAAGAACTGGTTGCCCTCGGATCTCCAGAGCAGCCTATATTCTGCCGAGATCTGTTGGAGGGGGAGCATGGAAGTTTCAGCACGTGTCGAAAGGAACTCAAACCGGGTGCGGCGGCACGCCTTCGCGGTGTTCGGAATCATGTTGGTTGGATGTTATGTGCCGAACCCTGCTTACAATTCCAGTGTGGAAAAACCACCGACCGACACAGCTCCCGACGTCCATCAAACGGATTCCGGTGCGCCGTGCACCCCAGACGGACTGCGCGATGGGACCTGCAAGCAAACCAGTTGCCAGCCTGGCTTCGACGATTGCAACGGATCCACGTCGGGATGTGACACGAACCTGGGAACCATTGCGAACTGCGGAAGATGCGGCAACACTTGCAGCGGCCAAACCCCTTTTTGTGACACGAATTCCGGCACCTGCGTCAATGGTTGCACCGGCAACCAAACCCGATGTGGCGAGTCTTGCACAGACGCAAACAACGACGAGGGAAACTGCGGTCGTTGCGGTAACGAATGCAATACCAATCAGGCCACGGCATCCTGTCAAGATGGTCTTTGTTCAATCGTCAGTTGCGTACCCGGATGGAATGATTGCGACCGCGTTGCCAGCAACGGATGCGAAACCCAACTGAATACACTGATGAATTGCGGTGGATGTGGCGTAACCTGCAGTTCAAGCAACGGCACCGCATCGTGTGCATCGGGGACCTGCACCACTGCAAGTTGCCAGCCCGGCCATCTGGACATCGACAGTAACGTTATCAATGGATGTGAGGCGTTCTGTATTGGCGGTTGCGCAGGCACCTGCAACATCGACTGCACCACGATGGATTGCAAATGCCAAGACGGATGCCCGTGCGCGCTCAAGTGTGGTGAACCCTGCAAGTCCGAGTGCAATAAAACCAGCTATTGCCGGGTTGATGCACGGGGGCGGAATCTTGTTGAACAGGTGATCTGCAAGGACGATGCGGTTTGTTTTGCGGATCTCAGCGGATCGAAATTGGCACCCATGAACCTATGCCAGGACCGGTCGGTGTGTGACATCAACTGCGAGAACACCGGCCGCTGCGCCACAAAATGCGAGAACAACGCCCGGTGCCTTGTCCGGTGCGCCGGCTCCGCAGATTGCAAATTCACCAAGTGCGATGCGGGCGCGATGACCTGTGCCGGCGGGATCATCGTGTGCAACCGCCCCTGCCCCCCCTGATCT
>JAWXBF010000314.1:0-10020 GCA_034439895.1 Deltaproteobacteria bacterium | reverse complement strand
GCCGGTTTTGTTCGATCGTTCCTCGACTAGAACGCGCGATCGGGCGGCAAATCCAACTGGTTTTTCGGCAGACCCGTCCACCAGGTGATGTCGAGTCCAAAGAAAACACCCAACATATCGGCCGTCTCCGAAGGCAAGAACCGGACGCGGACCGTCGGGCTCAGCGCAAGTCCGCCGGACAGGGGTTTACGGTAAGGGAAGAAGTCGTAGCTTGCGCCCAGCAGAAACATCGCTCCGGCGCCACCGCGCAGTGCCTCGGGTTCATCCGGCAAGATCTTGTTGTACTTGTACTGGGCGAATCCAACGCCTGTTCCAACCAAGAGCGACAATCGATCGATCGGCACCCATTGCCCTTCCATGGAAAGCGCACCGATGGAAGAGGTTTGCTTTCGGCCGTTCGCTTCCCCCTCGGTGCCGCCCCAGTCGATGGCGAGGCCCAATCCCAACGTTCGGGTCACCATTTGTCCAAGTCGCAATGCGTTTCCGGTACCGAACCAGGCCCCGTTGAGCTGATCGCCTTCTTCCCAGTTGATGGTGCTCAGTCCATAGATTCCCAGGGAAGCGTAGTACCCCTGGTGCAATCCCGGTGATTCGAGCAATTCGTCGCCGAGGGCCAACGACGGATCGGCGGCCGAGGTCAACAGGGCAACGAGAGCCGTCGATGCGAGTGTGAAGGATTTCATCATGACTAGAACTCCCCTCGAATGCCAAGGATCGGCAAGATCGGCAAGCCTTGTTGCGGTTGGAAATCCGAGTAGTCGAAGTTGTAGTTGCGTCCTTCGGGGTTGGCGCGGTTGTAGATGTTTTGAATGTCGAGGTATACGCCGAGAATCCAGGCGTCGTAGATCCACCGTTTGTCGACGCGAATGTCCAGTTGGTGGAACGCCCCTTCACGAGAGGAGTTGGGCTGGCCAAACACGGGCTGAAAACGATCTTCGCTCGCGCTGTAGACGGCGCGGTCCACCGGGGTGATTGGGTTGCCGCTGACGAGGCGGAAGCGCGAACCGATCTGCCAGTTGCGTGGCAGCACGTAGCTCGCGATGAGGGTAAGAATGTGTGTCTGGTCGTAGTCGAAGAGGCGACGCTCGGTCGATCCGAAGTCGGTTCGTTCAGCACGCGAAAGGGTGTAGGCGATCCATCCTGTGAAGTTGTTGAAGAACTCGTGACGGATGACCGTTTCAAGTCCATAGACGCGACCCGAGCCGCCGTTGTTGTAGATGTTCGGCGGCAACATGCCGGTCTGACTGACCTGGTCGAAGAGGTCCTTGTAGAAGGCCGTGGTGTCGAACTTGAGATGTACCCGGGGTTGGTACTCCATGCCGATGGAATAGTGTCCGGCGAATTCTTGTTTGAGCCTGGGATTCCCAAACCCGTCGTCGGTTTCATCCGGTTGCGGCTCTTGCACGAACAGGCCGACGCCGCCCTTTAGCAAGAACTTATCCGAAATCTGGTAGCGGGTCGTGAACCGGGGCGAGAACAGAACGGCTTCGTTGCGTGAGAAGTACTCAAGACGAGCGCCCGGGTAAATTTTGAGTCCCTTGGCCGCCGTGATTTCTCCCTCGGCGAATAGACCCGGAAACCAGGCAGCTCGATTGGTGAATTTTGTGGCAAACGAATTGTCGAAGTCGGGTGGTCCATTCACCATCGGTTCGCCTTCCTTGGGTGGCGGAGGAAGGCGGATGTCGCCATCGACCGTTCGGTAGGCCGAGTCGGAGCCGACTCGAACGGTCAGCCAATCCGTGGCGACAAATTCGGCGGTTTCGCGTAGCTGGAACTGCTTCCAGTGCAGCTTGAAAAATAGATCACCTGCGTCGAAGTCAAAGTTGTCTTCACCAGCCGACACGCGAATGTGATTTGAGAATCGCGTTCCAGGAACGTACTTGTCGGAGAGGATGATGCGTTGAAAGGAATTCGAAACCGAAAGGCGTCCCGTGGTCAAGCTGAAGTCGGCTTCTCCGGGACTTTCGAATAACAGGGCCAGCTTGTCGTCCGAGGCAAACATGAACAGGCGGAGTTCATGCTCCGGGGTCGGTCGATAGGTACCAAGGATCTGGTAATCGTAGTACCGAGGCGCCCTGATCAAATTGACGGATGCATCCGAAGGCACGACGGCGTTGAGAATCGCATCGATGTAGCTGCGACGGCCGGCGAGTGCGAGGGAGGCCTTCTCGCCAACCGGAATTTCAAGGTAGAGGCCGGTGTCGAGAAGGCTTATGTCCGCATAGCCCCCGATCTTCTTCGGTTTCGGATGCTTGGTCCGTACGTCAATGATACCGCCGATGGCGCGACCGAATTCGGGGCCAAAGTTGCCAGGGTAGAAATCGATTCCATCCAGCATACCGATGGGAAGTACGCTTCGCAGACCGACGAAGTGGTAGATGGCGGGAACTTCAATGCCATCGACGAAGAACTTTGAATCCTCGGGGGCCGAACCACGGATGATGACCTGGCCGCTGAATGCAGGTGCGCGTGCGACGCCGGCAAAGTTTTGTATGACTGCCAGCGGATCGCCCGCGGTCCCCGGCACCTTGTCGATCTCCTTGGCGCTGATGACGGTTCGACTGACTTCCTTGCGGGGGCGTTCCGCGGTGACTGTAACGTCATACGGATTGTAGGACGCCTGCTCGACGTAGTAGCTGACTGACGTTGCCTCGCCGACTACAACGCTTTCTGTGGTACGAAACGGGAAGTAGCCGGGTTGTTCTATGAGCACTTTCCAGTCGCCCGGATCGAGATCGAAGAACTCGAACTTGCCCTCGGCGTTGCTGTTGGCCTCGTAACCAACGGTTTTTCCCTCGATCTCGCGAAACACCGTGACGTTGAAGCCGGAAAGCTTCAGCCGCGTTCCTCGTTCGAGCAAGACTCCGGAAAAGTTAACGACGGGTTCCCGTTTCGGTGCGGCCGGGGCAACGGGTGTTGCACCGGTCTCCCCGTTCTCCGTTGGCGGTGGCGCTGGTTCTGGTGCGGGGACGACCACCTTTTGAAGGAACCGGTAGCGATAGCCAATCTGTACGGCGACCGGCATTCCGTTGATTTCGGCTGGCTCGAAAAGAAATCCATTGGCCGCGACCATCGCGGCTTCCTCGAATCCCATTTCCGGAAACGCAGACGGCTCTGCGATCCCCACCTGCGTGACCTTGCCCTGTGCATCGATATCGAGCAATAGCGTCACATCGGCTTCGATTTTCTTATCGAAGGCTTCCTTCGGATACTCGGCATCGACGAAGACGATCTGCTTTGGGACCTTGGACAGTTGGGTTGCCTGGACTTCTTCGCGCTTGGAGTCGTCCTTGATCGGTGCGCCGGCGCCATCCGGTTGAGCGCTCGCGGAGCCCGATAGCAACAAAAGAATGACCGCGACGGAGGAGGTGCGGAATGTCATTCCTCGTCCTCCGGTACGACGCGCAGGTTGACTGTTGTGACACGCCAGCTCACGCCGCCTCGATTGTCGCGAACGACCGCATAAACCCGAGACACGTTTGGTGCGTAATCCTGTGGGCTTTCGGGTCGCCATTCGTTTTCCAAAAAGCGTTCAATATTGCTTTCACCCGGGATGAAGCTGCTGGTTTGGCGTCGCGCATCGCCCGTTTCGAAGAACCAGGAGATGTAGAGGCGTTCGTTCGACGGGAGCGGACTACCGCGCTCGTCTTTGTCGATATAGGGCTGCGATTGATCCGCAAAAACCGCAACACGAATCTTGTTGTTGCGCTGTCGTCGCAGCGTGGCGGCTGTCCCGTCTGTCCCGTCTGTCGTGTCTACCACCCTCGTTGGGGCGTCTGCCTTGGGGTCTGATCCGGGAGGACGCGGCAAGACCTCGATCGCCGACATTCCGGAAATGACGGGATTCAAATTGGGAGCGGTTTCAGATTCCAGCCGGAGATTCAGTGTGCGCACGGATTCGATGGTTGCGCTGCCGTCGGGCAAACGCACCACAAGCCGGATCTGGACCGGGAAACCAAGGTTGCAGTTGACGAGAGCTCGACCACCCGGCGTGGGTGGCGTGCAAAATGGCGCAAACCATGCCGGGGGCAGGGTGTGTGGAAACACGGCGGTCGGTTGCGTGCCAAGATTGTACGGAGGCAAAACCGAAGGATCAGCACCCGCTGCTTGAAGTTGTTGCGCCAGCTGCGCTTCGGTAAACTGACAGGGGTATCCATCGTTGGCGGTCCCCACGAGTGGACACCACGACCACTCGAAGGTGGGCGCGGGCATTCCGTCGGGAACATAAACAAGTGGCGTCAGTGTCGTGCTCTCGCCCGGAACGGGTGCAACCGGATTCGACTGGATCGCCATGACTCGAAGATCCTGGAGGCGGAGGTAAGGGTCGAAGTCTGGCGAGCAGCCGATCGACACTGCTACGGTCCCCAATCCGATCAGGGCTAATAGAGGATGTGTTTTCATTGGTCTTCAAGCCTGAATTTGATGTCGAATGAAATGCTGGTGGCGACAGGTGCACCGTTGCGAGTGGCGGGCTCGAACTCGAGTGCCATGGCAAAGGTTCGTGCGGATTCCTCGAACTCGGGATAGAGAACTTTCCCGACAACTTTGACGGTTTTGACTTTGCCCGCGACGTTGATGCCAACGATGACGCTCACGGTGCCCTCGATGCCCTGGGCTTTCAACGTAGCCGGATAAAATGGTTTCTCGTTTGGATTTTTGCGTTTCGCAGCACCGAACTGAACTCCAATCGTCGGGATCTTCGATGCAATTCGGTTGGGCTCGGCGGGCGAAGGCTCGGCGTCAACCAGACCAACTGGGGCAACGTCCTTTGCATCGACTGCTTTTTGAGCCGTTCGACCGGCAAGTGTATTCCCCACCGCGAAGGACGGTCCGTCACCGCCGGTTGCCGTCGAATCGAGGGAAAGACCAATGATCCTCGGTGGCGGTTTCACATCCGGCGGCGGTGGTGTTTCGGGAGGTGGCACTGGCGTTGCCGTTACCGGCTCGGGCTTGGCGATGCGCTCGAGCTTGGGTTTGGAAGCGGGCAGGGGCTCCGGTTCCGGTGCAGGTGGTTCGGGTTCTGGATCGGGCGGGGGCGGAGGAGGCGGTGCCAACTCGATCGTGATCGGCTTGTCGTCTGTAATACGGTTGTTGTTGTTGTTGCCGCGAATCATCCATATCACGATCCCGACGTGGAGGAGCAATGCGAGTCCACCGAAAATCGCGATCGCTCCGAGCTGTCGCGGCGTTGTTCGCGTCGGCATTGCAAGTGGATCCCGCTTTAGCGTTCGCGGATCGAGTGCGTGGGTGGTCCAGCGCTCGACGCGCTCCCGGGCAACCCGTCGCTCTTTTGTCTTCCGCTCCCGATAGGATTCGCGGGCCACAGGTGATTCGGCCGGTTTGGATGTGGCTTGATGCAACGTCATGCTCCGATGTGTTGCGTTTAGTTGGGTGCGGTTTGAACCGGCGTTGCCGATGTACCACGCTCAACATCAAGGGCGAACGCGGTAATGCCATTTTTCTTCACGAGATCGATCAGGTCGACCACTCTTCCGTACTCAACCCCTTTGTCCGCGGCGATGACTGCTTGAATCTTTGGATTTGCAGTCGCTTCGCGACGAACGATGGCTGCGGCAGTCTCCATTGAAGCAACCGGTTCGCCATTGAGTTCGAGCGGTCCGTTCAATGGCAGCACAAGGTTCAACGTTGACTCGACCTTGCTGCCACCGCTGGCAGCCTTGGGGAGATCTACCCGAAGGCTCGCTTTCACGATCGCGCTAGAGGTCACCATAAAGACGATGAGTAGCACCAGCACGATGTCCACGAATGGAACGATGTTGATGGAAGCGATCGGCCCTTCGTCATCATTGGCGTTGTCCAGGTTTGCCATGAGATGTCTCCTTAACTAATCGGGTGGGGAAGTGAGCCCGTTTCAGCTTGCGGACTTATTCGTGTCGGTTGATTTCAACTCGGCCAGGAGAACCCGCGCAAGCATTTGACCGTCGGTTACAGCCTCTTTGACCTTCGCCTTGAAATGGTTGTAGGCGATGACGGCTGGAATGGCGACCAGAAGTCCAACGGCCGTCGCGACGAGTGCTTCTGAAATGCCAGCCATGACGGCGGTCGAGGCCTCCGCCATGTTGGCCGCCAGATCGCGGAACGATTTCACGATTCCGAGTACGGTTCCGAACAGGCCGATATACGGTGCATTGCTCGCGAGTGTCGCCAGGAATCCAAGTCGCTTTTCATAGCGTCCGCGCTCGCGGCCAAGGGAGCCGCTTATCAAATCCTCCACTGACTCGGGGCCTTTCGCGTGCGCACTCAATCCCGCGAGCACCACCCTCGTTTGGAGGGTGTCCTTTTGCTCTAGTACCCTGGCGGCCGCCACGAAGTCGCCCTTTTGCAGCGCGTTCGAGAACTCGACGCGCAACGCATCGATATCCAGCTTTCGAGCCGCATAGAAAAAGAAGCGCTCGATAATGATGCCTATCGAGATCACCGATAGGCCGAGCAGTAGCCAGAGGACCCACTCGGATTCAAAGATGGGCAATCCGAGAAGTTTTTGAACCAGGCCGTTTGTTGTGCTGTGCATTGGCGTATTTCCAGGGGCGATGTCTAGAGAGGGATGCTCTGCGGCATCTACCCTTGGATGCCGGGCGGGAGCTAAGTAAGTCGTTGCTTACATAACACCGTCGGTCGGGGTTGTTGTCACCTATCGTGAAAAATTTCTGCGGTCCGGTTGCCAGAAAATTTTCGACTGCTCCCTCTTTGGACCCCCAATACACCTCGAGCCCGGAACGTGATGCCAACGCACACGCCCGGGCTCGGGAATATCTGACTTTAAGTCAGATTCGGACTACCAGCGACCGCCGCCGCCACCATCACCGCCACCGGAGCGCTCTTGCGCTTCGTTGACTTTCAGGGCGCGACCCTGGTACTCGCGACCGTTCAGTTTGCTGATCGCATCCGATGCCTCGTCATCCGTCGACATCTCGACGAAGCCGAATCCACGCGGGCGGCCTGTGTCGCGGTCGGTGATCAGCTTGCAATCTGCAACCTGTCCAACGTCCTCGAAAAGACCCCGCAATTCACTCTCATTCATATCGAAAGGCAGATTGCCCACGAACAGTCGCTTACCCATATCTCGTTCCGTACCAGGAATCCTGTTTGTCAATCTTCGGGTGTTCCGTCGATTCCCGTTGACGGATGCCCGCTTTAGCTTCCAATCGCAGACCTGGAATCCTTCGAAACCGGGGCCACGATCGAGATTTTCTATAGCATCTCGGCCCCTGTCGATCGAAAAAACGTATTGAAAACGCCGTTTCTCAGGCTTTCGGGTCTGTGGGCAACCGTCGCACCGAAGGCTCTTACGATCCAAAGGGGATCGGTCCGTGAATAAAAATCCATGTAATTACAGCTGGTTGCGACGGTCTCGGGTGGACCGTGTCTTGCTGCATTGCGCGATTGCTTGCAGCGCAGCACCCGCAGCACATTTCGTTGACGCCGGGTCGGTGGCTCGTAGGATGCGACCGTGACAGCGATCGAACCCACCCCAGTCCGTTCCGCACGGTTCGTTGGTTTGGTCTTCGCGCTTCTCATCGCCGTGGGGGCGATGGCGATGGCGGCTTCGCTGTTGGTCGGACGTGCTACGCTTGGTGACCTTGAGCTGCGCGACACGTTGATTGCCCTGCGCCTCGGCCGATTCCTGGCCGCCTTCATGGCGGGGGCGGCGTTGGCCGTGGGTGGTGTCATGGTACAGGGTCTTTTTCGCAATCCGCTCGCAAGCCCTGAGATCCTTGGCACCACTGCCGGTGCGTCGTTTGGTGGACACGCCATGTTGATTGCCTTCGAAGGCGCGACGGCAGGGAGTGCGCTGTCGGGACTGTCTCCGCAGATGTTGCTTCCAGTTGGATGTGTGTTGGGCGCTCTTTTGGCTTTGCTATTCCTCGTGTGGATCGCGCGTGCAAGCGTCAACCTCGTGGTGATCCTGCTGAGCGGATTTCTTCTGTCGGCTCTTTTTCTCAGCCTCAACGGCTTCTTGACATCACTTGCGCAGGAGCGTTGGGAATTGGCCCGCGCACTGGTTGCGATATCCCTCGGTGATGTCAGCGGCGCCGGCTTTACCCAGATTTCGATGGCGGCCCCGATGCTGCTCGCCGGCATTGTTGCCGCGTGGTTGTGGGGACGGTCGCTTGACGTCATGCTTTCGGGAGAGGATGAGGCCAGGGCTCTTGGTGTCGACACAAATTCGTTGCGCCAGTGGATGGTGGTATGGACGGCGCTCCTGACCGGTGCCGCCGTTGCACTGGGTGGTACGATTGGTTTTGTTGGCTTGATTGTTCCACACGCGCTTCGGCCGTTGCTGGGCGAAAGGCATCGCTTGCTCGTTCCTGGTGCCGCACTCCTCGGCGGCGCCTTTTTGGCAGCCTGCGACGTGCTCACCCGCGTCTTGCCCTCCAAATCCGAGATTCCGCTTGGTGTCATCACGGGCCTTATCGGGGCACCGGTCTTCATGATTATCCTGTTGCGTCGCCACCGGAGTTTCCACCTTGGGTAAGGCGGTTGCGTGGAGCAACGGGGCTGCGGTCATCGTGACCATGGCGCTTGCAACCCTTGCGGCGCGGCCGGGCTGGTTTTCCGGCGTGGTGCCCGAGGCATCACATTCGCAAACCACAACCGCCAGCGTCGCACCTCGGACGATGACGGATGCCGGAGGGAAACCGTTAACCGTGCGTCGATTCACTCGAATTGCGTCGGGGGATCTGGTCGTTGATCGACTGTTGCTGGAGCTATGCGAACCCGACCGGATCGCGGCTTTTTCGGATCGGGCGCCGTATTCCTACGAGGCTTTTCGATACGTCGGGAAGCCGCCCTTGCCCGAACTGAACAACGTGGAAGGCGTATTGGCTCTGAAACCCGACCTCGTCATTGTTCATAGCATGGGCAAAAGGACCCATGCCGAACAGCTGCGACAGGCCGGTGTCGCTGTCTTTGAACTCGGCGAGATGCTCGGGTTGCAAACGCTCCTTTCCGACATGGAAGCGATCGGGCAACTTGTCGGTTCTTCCGATCGCGCAAACGAGCTGCGGGCGCGAACCGTACGGCGCTTGATGAATGTGTCCGCCGGTCGCTCTGAATCTGAGCGCACAGAGGCGCTGTACCTGGGTGTTCACGGCGGCATCTTGTATGGGGGGACGCTGGGTTCTAGCTTCCACGACGTGTTGTCGGCTGCAGGTCTGAAAGACATCGCCGCCACCCATCACACGGGTTGGCCTCGATTCACCAACGAACAAATCCTGGCATTCAAGCCAAGGTTGATTGTCACACAGGCCGGAATGGCTCGGGTGATGTGCCAGATCACGGGGTTTGCAGCCGTACCGGCCTGTGGCCCAGGGGGACGAATCGTTGAGTTGCCGGCCGAGTTGCTTGTCGATCCGGGATTGCCTCTGGTGGATGCCGCCGAATCCCTGGCGTTGCTTGTGTACGGAAAAAACTAGAGAACCATTCGTATTGCGAACTTCGGTGCACACTGTTCGAAAGCGGATGCGCTGGGTACTACTTTTGGCACTCGGCCTTGTTGGTTTGTGGTGGCGGTTTCATGCCGCAGATCATTCGCCCGCTCCTCGATCGGATGGTGCAGGTCTCAACGCCGGTCACGATCCGCTGGATCTGAAGCGGGGATCGATTCCGGGGAATCGCGACGGTACGCCGGGGCAAACTGAAAAGATTGGTGACTAGTCGAGGTGGAACATTTCCTCCATATCCGTCCACCATCCACCGTGAATGCTCCCTGTTGAGTTTCCGCTGATGGGCTGCTGCGTGGCGTCGGTATGCTGCCACCACTTTTGTGTAACGGGATCGTTCGCGATCGCTTTCATGTCGGACTCGAAGTCGTGGCCGACGTATTCGAAGGTTCCAAACAGCAATCCGTTCCAGTGGTAGATGCTGTAGTTTTGCATGTTCGCGCGGTGCATGGCGGCGACGACCTCGGGCCAAATGTTGTCGTGGAGACGCCGGTATTCAGCATGACAACCCGGCTTGAGGTGGATGACCTGACCAAAGCGTTTCATGCGCGACAAT
>JAWXBF010000313.1:0-6978 GCA_034439895.1 Deltaproteobacteria bacterium | reverse complement strand
GTTGCTTCGAGCGAGTCCGCAACAATCCATCAGAAGGCATCGTTCATGGACACACGCACCTCGCCCGAAAATTCAACGACCGTTTTGTTTGGCCACGGTGCCAAATCCAGACATGGCAATCCGTCGGATGAGGCGCTCGTCAAATGCGCGCAGCAGGGCGACGTCCATGCATTCGAGACGTTGGCACTACGGCATCAAGAACGGCTCTTCCGACTCGGCGTTCGGATTCTAAGACACGAACCCGATGCACAAGATGTGGTCCAGATATCACTTTTGTCTGCCTGGAAAAACCTTGGAAAGTTCGAGAGTAAATCTCAGTTCGGCAGCTGGATCTACCGGATCGCGGCCAACACTGCGTTGATGATGTTACGGACGCGTCGCCGACACCCGGAGACATCTCACGAGGAGATTCGATTCGAAGACTCCGACGATTTGCGGTCAGCCACGCTGCTGAGCGAAGCCGCACATCAGCCGGACGTCGCGTTTCAAGCCGCCGAGTTGCGCTCGCACATCCAGGCTGCAGTCGACATGCTATCGGAAGAGGCTCGGGTCGTATTCGTTTCGCGTGACATCGAAGATCGAACCACCGACGAAACGGCAGCCTTGCTTGAGCTTACCGTTTCGTCAGTCAAAACGCGCCTGCATCGCGCACGCCGTGTCTTGCGATCAACCATCAGCGCGCATTTGGATCCGAGTGACTAGGGGCGAGAATGGCCGTCGACCTCGACATTCAGTCTCCCTCCTTGCTTGCGCGAACCGACAAGCGCATGACGATACACCAAAGGTCGATCGAAGGTGTATCCGCGGTGATTGGGCGTCCTTCTACCCTCTACGCGACCATCGCCGTCGTGGGGCGCTGGATCGGCGGCAACACGTTGCTATTTTTCGCCAACCCAACCTATGCCCTCGATGCACCACCCTTCTTTTGGCTTCAGGGTGTCGCCAGTCTGGGTGGCCTGTTGGTTACGACCATATCGTCCTTATCACTCAGAGTAGACAAGCTCGCCACGCGGATGAACGGGTGGCGCTTGATCTAGAAGTAAACCTCTGCACCGAGCTCAAGATCTCAAAGCTGATCGCACTCGTGGAAGAACTGAGGCTCGACATGCCGAGCGTTCGCAACCGTGTCGATCTACAAGCCAACGCCATGCAAACTACACTCGATCCCCATGCAATTTTGACGGCCCTCGAAATCAGCAAAGATGGACAAGACCGCTAGATTGATGATTCCAGCAGGCTCACCAGCATTGGAAACCCTGCCGGCCGCCAAATGGATTCGAGGGTTTGGTCATCGACCAAGGCATACCCCGGACGACTGGAGATCCCGGCGCCCGGATCCCAGATGAGCCAACGGTGGGGCACTGTGGAAATCGTTCCCAGGCAGTCTTCTTCACAACCAACAAGAACAACGAAGTGGCTCAAGACCCCTGCCGTACCACCACGGACCCGAACACCGAGAATCACGGGCCGCCCTTTTCGTAGCTCGTGAACCAACGTCGGTCGGTCGCCGCGAAGAACAAACGCCTTGCGGGTTGCGCTCACCGTCGCACTCTTGATGGCAGAAAGTGGAACACCCTGCAATCTGTTACTGGCAACGGGTTTGCCTATTCGCGTCTCGGCCTCTTCGTACGTTACGTCGCCATTGCGATGGGCACTCCAGAACGTGGCTGCCGCAGCCACTGCGCAATCATATTGCGAGCGCTGGAGTACCGGACGGACGCCAACGCGTGTCCAGGTATTCCCGTCCGACAGTGTCGAATCGGGTAACGAAGATACTGCCGTACAAGCGCCCGTCCCCAACAGAAGACCAAGCGAAACAAGTCCGTTTCGTCGCATGATCTAAAGAAGAATAATCAATACGATCAGCAGAACGACAATCCCAGTACCCGACAGGTACAGGCCGGCACCGCCACCTGTGAACTCTGCCTGTTGTTGGGACTGCTGTTCGCGCGAGGCGTAGGACGATTCCGGTTTCTCAGGAACAGCGGCTTCCCGTGAGGCGACGACCGCTTTCTCGCCTGGCAACTCGGCATTGGGTTTGGATTGGGGCGTGTCCGCCAAGGCGGTCCCGGTTGTCGTCGTTAGCAACAACGCCGCGAGAATGAAAAGATATTTTTGGAATGGAGCAGCAACGTTAATCATGACTGTTCTTTCTGCTCGAAGCCGAGCCTAACCAGTAGCCGAGGACAAGTGACACCAACATGGTGCGACCCAGGTTATTTTGGAGATGAGTTCGCCAGTCCGAAACTTCATCCACACGCTTTCGGAAGGTTGCAAGCGATTGGACCAGGTGTCCACGTTTGACGGCCAAATCGGTCTCGCATTGCTTCACCAATTCCTGTCGATGATCGACCACGATCGCCTTCTTCATGGGATCACCCTGTTCGTGGAACTTTCGGCTCCGGACATCCCGTCTTTGATTCCAACGAGTGTCCTCGAAATCTGAAAGTCAGTTCTGGGCAAGACCGTTACGCGTTTCAACCGTGACACAGAAACTATCGCGCCCACGCCTCCCACAGCGAGGTGTATCGCCCCCACCCCCGCGAATGCCATCGGCGCACCGGTCCAACGGCTTAACCAAAGAGCCAAACCTGTCACCGCAAAAATGTATCCAACAGCGATGATAGGTAGAAAAACGGCGATGCGGCCAATACCCTTGGCCGCATCGCTTACATCCGCTGCCATTTCGACCCGAAACAACCGAAACTGCGATGCCAGGACGTCAACAAAGTCGTCAAGCGCATCTTTTGCCAAATCTGAAAGGGGTTTTTTCAAGATCTCATTGAAAGCGGATTGGTTTTTCATTTGGCGCAGAGCCTTCTAGGTAAGATCGTCGTGATGAACACCAGGATCTGTTTTGGCGGTGCCATCAATCACCTGACGTGTCACACTTTTGCGTACCGATTGGAATTTATCGCGAAGATCTCCTCGTAGATCGCGACCGGATTTTGGTGCCAACACCAAGGTCACTGCCGCTCCCACAACGAGACCCGCGCCAAACCAAGGAAGGGCACTCATCCAACGATCACCGGTCGTTCTCTGCTTCGAAAGACCGAGCGCCCCGAGAATGTCATCTTTTGTCAAATCACCAAGTGCATCGAGTTTCATTTTTAACCTGCCTTCTGTTCATGTTCTTGTTTTTGGTCATTGCGATCTGAATCGAAAGATTGTCCCCGCGCCATTCCCCCGACCACCTGTGCCAGTAGCGGCACCGAGACAAACCTCAACCCAATTTTCAGGATCCGTCCCGTCAAGGGCGAAGTCAGTCCGCCTCCGACGATAAAGCCCGCGCCCAATGCCACAAGGATGGTTCGGATCGGATTTTCATTCGCTTGATCGACGAGGAATGAGCGAGCGTCGACGGCCCGTTGTACGACATTACGTTCGTTCACGATGCGCCACTTTCGCGATGAGGATGCCAATGGCGAATGCGCCCAAAACACTTGCGACTGGATGGTTGCGAACGACTTCCATCCCGCGACTACTCCATTTTTCGAGCATGCCGGAAGCGGATGGAAGACCACCCGTGAATGGGTTGGTCAGAACCGCTTCATCCTCGGGATAGCCAGCGTCTCCCGTATCGAAGACCTTCATGGGATGACCCGTCTTCCCTGAATCAATCGGATCGCCACCACCACGACAGCAAGCAACAACAATATGTGGATGTATCCACCGACCGTGTATGACGAAACGAATCCGAGCGCCCAAAGCACTGCCAAAACCACTGCAACTGTCCAAAGCATTTTTGTATCCTCCTGACCCGGTTGCACTTGCAAATGCCAGGCCAAACACGTGCGAGCCAATCATTTCTCCATTCTGCCGCCGTGATGCCATTTTCTCCCGTACCGCTGGGGGCCAAACCCCGAACGGTTGGTGTTCATGTCTGCTGGACGCAACACGTTTTTGTGAATGTCACCGAGTCGACACGCTTCATCGTGGTCAAGCCAGACGTATTCGCCGATCGGCCACCTTTCGGAGCTGAGGGCTGTTGGCACACGCCTTGCTGTGGGTGCAGCGGTGGTTGCGGCACGCGTTGTGTCGCAGCAAGCGTCACTTGACACCAGGAAATTTGACTCATGAAAACTGTGATCTTGACTCTAACTCTCAGTACCATCGCGTTCGTCGCGATACCCTCCAGCTCCGCCAGTGCTGAGGACATTGTGCGGGATCCAACTGCAGGGCCTACGACGGTCGGACCCGGCGCCAATCCCGGTGATTTGCCACCGCCGCGTTCGGACAACGACGCACAACCGATGGTTGCCGCACCGATGGCAGCAAACGGACCCGGGATTACGAGCCAGGCTGGCGTCGGCGGCACCCAGGCCTATGGACGTGTTGGCGTTCTGGAATTGGGCGGCTCAGCGGGCTTGACCATCGCGAATAGCTTCAATCGCGTCGAGTTGGCGCCATTCGTGGGGTTGTTCATCGCAGACAACCTTCAATTGTCAGTTATTGGTGTCTACAGTCGGTTTAACGTCGACGGAAAGAACGGCGTCGCTGGCAATACAGCGACGGAGTTCAAATTGCTTCTTGAACCAAGCTACCATTTGCCGTTGTCACAAACCCTCTTCGTTTTTGGCGGGGTGGGGGCAGGCGTAGCTTACCTATCGCAGCAGGAAACAGGATTCGCGTTGCAACCCCGTTTCGGGCTGAACGTGTTGGTTGGACGCTCCGGAATACTGACGCCTTCTTTCAATGTCGCGTATTCAACGGTAGACGCCGTCACCACACCAGGCGGCACCGTCCTCGGCGTGCAAACGTCGTACGGTATCAACATTGGTTACACCGTAATGTACTAAACAAGATTCCCACACCCTCACCAACGTCAGTTTGGTGGGGGTGGACGCTCCTTGCCTCTACGAACTGGATGGAGGTTCTTCGTCAAGGGACCAATTCGACCAGGGAAGCCGCACAAGACCGACGTCCCGGACCGAGAGCGATACACAAAACGATAGCTTGAATTCTGGGGCAACTCCGGGGCAAAACAGTCGACAAACTTCCGTGTCGACCGCCCCTGTCTCCCCAGCCCCTTTGCCGCCCGATTTCGAGCGCCTGCAACGCTCGTTCGCCGAGGATGATTCCGGGGATCCGCGTGTTCGCGCCAGCTGGCAAACACGTCTGCAGCACTTCCGAAATCTCTACCGCACCCGGCCAGAACTGTTTTCGGAAGTGGCCATCACGACGTTGCGCGCGATCGCACAGGCATTGCAAGCTGGGCCGGGTCGTGTCTTTTCGCCCGATGCGCCGGGAAGCGTGCTACGGGAGCTCTTCGGTTACAACCAGTTTCGCCCCGGTCAGGAGCAGATCATTCGCGCCGCCATCGGTGGCCGCGATTGCGTCGGGATCATGCCAACCGGCGCAGGTAAATCGCTCACCTATCAGATCCCCGCGCGGCTCCTCGGAGGCACCACGCTCGTCCTGTCTCCGCTCATTTCGTTGATGAGGGATCAGGTCGACAGCATGGATGACATTGGTTTGCGCGCGACATACTTGAACTCGACGCTGGAACCAGCGGAGCGACGCTCGCGCATCGAAGGATTGCGGGCCGGGCACTGGGAATTGGTTTACGCCGCACCCGAGGGCCTTGAGGCATCCGTCGGGTATGCACTCGAAGGGGTGGACATTCGCCTGATCGCCGTCGACGAGGCCCACTGCATCAGCCACTGGGGCCATGACTTTCGACCGTCTTACCGCAACTTGCAGGGTCTGAAGCGTCGTTTCAAGGTTCCCGTTCTGGCGCTGACCGCAACAGCGACAGAAACCGTAACACGCGATATCGTCACGCAGCTTGGCATGAATGCGCCCTTGTGTGTTCGCGGCAGTTTCTATCGCAAGAACCTGCATTTATCCGCCATCCGAAAGGGCGGTGAGTCGGCCAGCGTCCGGCAAAGCATATTGCAACTCGCGCTCGCACGAAAAGGTCAAAGCGGCATCATATACTGCCTCTCGCGCAAGGCCACCGAATCGACCGCAGAGTATCTGCGCGAGGAGGGGATCGCCGCGATGGCCTATCACGCAGGCATGGAACCCGAAGAACGCAACAAGGTGCAAGACCGCTTCCGCAACGACGATATCGACGTGGTCGTCGCAACGGTCGCCTTCGGGATGGGCATTGACAAGTCCAATGTTCGCTACGTCATCCACCGCGACATGCCGCGCTCGATCGAAGGGTACTACCAGGAAATCGGCCGCGCTGGCCGCGACGGAATGAACAGTGACTGCATTCTGTTCTATTCGTGGGCCGACGTGGCCTCGTACGATCGCATGGCCGAGGATGGCGACAAGGCAAACGTCGCACGGATGCGCGCTCAGGTGCGCGAGATGTTCGAGCTGGCTGAACACACCGGGTGCCGACAACAAGAGCTGGTGAGCCACTTCGGTGAAACGATTGCGGCCTGCGGCAGCGCCTGCGCCATCTGTTCAGGTCGCGACGTACTGGTGGAATCGCGCCACACGGCGTCCGTCGTACGCAAACGCAAAAAAGACGATCGGGTGCAGCAACGGCCAACCGATGGGGGCGATGGGGGCGCTCCGGCCTTGCCGTCCGACGGGATGCCGTCGACCCACGATGAAGAGGGCCTCTTCGAGGCCTTGAAGCAGTTGCGACGCCGGCTCGCGGCGCAGCGCAAGCTTCCGGCCTACGTCGTCTTCAACGATGCGACGCTCAATGAAATGGCCAGCCGTCGACCGATGACGGAAGATGCACTCATGGAGATAAGTGGCGTTGGCCCCAAGAAGCTTTCGCTTTACGGCGGCGCGTTCCTGGATCTGCTGCGGCGATAATCGACGCGCGGCGCCGAACGTTGCTCACATTGCTTGTGGTGACTTGGCGATGGCCAGTGCATCAATTTTGTCACCGCTGTAACGCTCCCGGTATGGAAAAGATCAAACGGTGGCAAAATGACGAATATGGCGACGCGTTATTCCTGGTTTGTTGTGGTTGGGCTGGCCCTTGCTGGCTGCGATTTCTCAAGTAGT